>DAOUAT010000142.1:0-13459 GCA_034433275.1 Anaerolineae bacterium | reverse complement strand
AATGCGCTGAGCGCAGCGGATGCCATCTTCATCACCCAGAATGACATCTACTAATACAAATTGGGGTCTGGCCTGTTCCACCAGGCGAAGAGCCTCGCGGCTGTCCCCGGCTTCGAGTATGATTGTTTGGGGGTGGGCGCGTTCGACCATGCGTCGTAACTGGTTCCGATAGCGGACATTATCGTCCACGAGCAACGCCGTGAGTTTGGTTTCTGGCAGGGCTATAGGCGCCGGCCCTGATGTGTTGAGCACCTCTGGATGTTCGGTCACATAGTGTACTGCTTCCAACCGGCTTTGTACGTCGAGCAGGCGATAGATCCGGGTGAGGTGATTTTCGATGGTCTTCACACTCAGGCCGGTCTCACGCGCCAGGTGCTGGTTGTCATAGCCCTGGCGCAAAAGGCGCAGAATTTCGCGTTGGCGATCGGTCAAAACCAGGGTGTCACCAAGCAGTTCGGAATAGCTCAGCAGCTTGTTGATCAGGGTGCTGGAGATCCACCGTTCGCCTGCCAAGACACGCTGAACGGCCAGTCTCAGATCGCTGAGGGGTTGATCTTTGAGATGATAGCCGTTGACACCAACCCCGAGCAACCCTTGAACGTAGGCGTCATCATCATAGGCGCTGACAACCAGGATCTTCAGCAACGGGTAATCGGCGCGAATTTGCCGGATGGTCGCAATCGGTTCGAAATCCGGCATCGTTACATCAATCACCAGGAGGTCAGGCCGTAACTTAGGCAGAGTGGCTTCCAGCGAGGGGCCATCGTCGACTTCGCCCGCGATCAAGATGTCCGGCAGCTCTTGTAAAGCATGAGCAATGCCCGATCGCACGACTGCATGGTCATCTGCGAGCAAAACATGTACTGTGGACATGCTCAACATTATAGCATCGTTGCTTTGGCTTGCCAATGCACTTTGTGCCGATAAGATAGGGCAAAGCCCACAGTCGGGATAGGGGAAATCCCCCTATGAAAACATCTGCCAAGTGATATCAATGCCGTTGTAAAGAAGCGATAACCATAGTATAGTATGGCTTGATTTAATCATGAAGGAGGCGCAGTGATGAACCACAGAGCGGCAGGGCTAGCGGTCCTAACAATCCTGATGTTGGTCGTGACCGCCTGCGGCGGGCCGCGCGGCTCAGACGAGCCGCCTGGAGTAACTAAAATCGTAATCATCGGGAAGTCGGTGAATCCCTACTGGTCGAATGCCGCAAAGGGCGTTGCGGCGGCAGGCAGGCAGTTTGGTATTGAGACGGTTACGTTCGTGCCGCCCAAAGAGGATGTAGCGGCCCAGATTCAGACCATTGAGACTTACATCGCCCAGGGGGTCACCGGCATTGCGATTGCGCCTTCCGATCCTGAAGCCCTGGAGCCCGTAATGAAAAAGGCCGTTGCTGCTGGGATCATCGTCACAACGCTAGATACGCCTCCCGTCGAGGGCAGTGTGTCGCAAGTTTATATCGGCACCAATAACTACGAGGCGGGTAAGCTGGCAGGGGAGACACTGGTCAAGCTCTTGCCCAATGGTGGCAAGGTGGGTGTCGTGCGCGGCTCTGATACAGCACTGAACGCGCTTCAGCGGACGGAGGGGTTTTTGACGGCTGTTGCGGGCACCAATATCATAGCGCTACCACCTCTGAACGATCAGGCTGATCCGGCCGTGGCGCTGGAGATGGCCGGCTCATTGATTTCTAGTCACCCTGACCTGGCCGGCGCGTACGGCGTGTATGCTTACAACGGAGCAGCCTGGGCCACAGCCATCAAAGGCGCGAAGGCCGTCGGCAAGATAGCGGTCGTCTGTTTTGACGCCAACACAGATACCATTAACGGTATCAAGGAAGGGGTTATCAGCGCTACTGTCGCCCAGCGTGAGTACGATATGGGCTATTTGTCCGTGCAAATCATCAAGCTGATCGCTGAGAAAGGCACGCCGGCCGCGCTGCGCGAGTTGGCTGTGGTGAATGGCATCATTGACACCGGTGTAGATATCGTCACGGCAGCCAATCTACAAGCTTATGAGGCTGTGCTCGATGCCAAAGGCATCTCTCATGAGTGGACCACCCGAGGGTGGACGCCACCCCAGTAGTTTCGGCACGGACACAGCAGGTCTCTGGTCAGAAAGCGCCTGTCAGCGTGATTGAAGAAGGCGTGTTTGTAGCCGTTTGCTGCCAACAGTCCCAGATCTGCTTGCGTGACGCTGTCCCGGTCGTTCCGATTTGCCGGATCGTCACGGCTGCGGCCAGGCAGCCGATCACGGCCGCTTCGGGCACGGTGGCGCCAGCGCACAGTGCGGCTGTGATGCCCGCCATAGTCGCATCGCCGGCGCCGACGATGTCTGTGGGGCCTGTGACCTGCACCGCAGGCGCGTGGGTGGGGCCCTGGGTGTGAAAGGCCATGATGCCCTCGGCGCCCAGGGTGAGGAAAACAGGTTGGCCGTTTCGCTGATATAGCGCCAGGCCGCAGGCCTCTGCCAGGGCTCTATCCTCAGCACCCGCTCGCTCAGGGCAGATGGCGCAGGTGGCCTCGCGAGCGTTGGGCTTCAGCATCACATCTCGGAACAGCCCGATGCGCTCCCGCGAATCCGCGATGAACGCGACGCTGGGATAGACCAGGGCCAACGCGCAGATCTCCTCCCGCACCCGCTCGGTGATGACGCCGCAATCTGTTTCTTGCACCTGGTCGGCGATGATCACGCCGTGGACGCGCGGCAACAGGCCGCGCAGCGCCTTGATGAGCTGATCCTCAACCCCGGCAGGCAGTGCAGCCCGGTTCTTGATGTCCAGCCGGTTGAGCTCACGCGCCGAGCCGTCGGCCGCGCGCAACATGGGCTTGATGTAAGTAGGGGTGAAGCGATCCGGCCGCACGATGAGCGCGTCCGCATCCACGCCGGTCCGCCGGAGGAGGCGGATCAGCTCGAAGCCCTCGCCGTCGTCGCCGATGACACTGAGCGCGATCACGTTCCCCCCCATGGCGCGCAGGTTCGACGTAACAGTGCCGGCCGCGCCGGGTTGGCAGCGCACCTCCACCACCTGGCGCGCCTCCAGCCCGGTCTCCAGCGAGACCTCAGCCAACGCGTGCTCGATGATCAGGTATTTGTCCAGGAAAAAGTCTCCGATGACCAGGATGGTCCGATCGGGGAATCGAGATAGGATGGCGTCCAGGCGCTGGATGTCCACTTTTTCTCCAGGGTGTAAAACGCTCAATTGCTTTCGCGAAGATTGATCAGCAGGCGGTGCAAGGTCGTCATTGTTGCCCGGTGATCCCCGCGCACGTAGAAGCTCTCCCCGCCATCTTGCACCGTGCGCACCAGGATCGTCTTGAACGGGCGATAGTAGTAGCGCGCGTCCGCCTTGCCCGGTTCATGCTTCAGGTCATCACCCAGGTCCACCAGGTCGAACACGACGGTGGTGAAATGGCAGATCTGGCGGCCTTCCTGGTGCGCCACGTTGCGCGCCATGGCCAGCGCCTTCAGGTAGACCTCGGGCCCCATCACGGCCGTGCCGAAGTTCAGCAACATGCCTCCTTCCAGCCGGGTCACCGCCTCGGTGAACACCAGGAAGTCCCGATACGACGCCACGCCGAGCGCCGCGGCGTCGCAATTCGGGTGCTCGTGGATGATGTCCTGCCCGATCCCGATGTGCACCGTCACCGGAACGCCCAGCCGGTAGCCCGCGGCCAGGATGCTGAGGTCGGCGTGGGGGAATTGGGGATTGAGGATTGGGGATTGGGGATCGCCTGCCCCCTGCCCCTTGTCCCCTGTCCCCTGAATTGCTCGCCCCAACGCCTCGCCGCACCCCAGGCCATCCTGCACGCCGGCGGCGACGATGTCGTTGATCAGGCCGGTTTCGTGCCACAGGCCGAACTGCCCCTCCCGGATGTAACGCGCCACGCTTTCGGTGGTCGCGCCGATCAGCGCCAGCTCGAAGTCGTGGATCGGCCCCGCGCCGTTCATGCCCACATGGGTGATCAGGCCCCGTTCCATCAGGTCAATCACGAAGCGCGACAGCCCGGTCTTGATCACGTGCGCGCCCATCAGCAAAATCACGGGCGCGCCGGCCTGGCGCGCCCGGATGATGCGGCTGGCGACCTGCGGCAGGGCGGGGTCATCACAAGGGGGCACGGCAGCACCAAGCGGCAAGACGTCGGCCAGGGTCATGTCGTGCATGCGCTCGGACAGGGGTTGCAGGCGCAGGCGGGAACGGTCGAACATCGGATAGGGCATGGGTGTGTCTCCGTGATGCGTAAGCATTTATCAGCAATCTGAGGTCTGGTCACCCTGAGCGAGTTGATCCAGTGAATTGCGTTGCGGCGCCAGTCTAGTGAAGGGCCTCTGCGTGGTTGGCGGAGATTCTTCGCTGGATTCACGCCGTAATGCCAGATGTGGGGTAGACCCGCTCAGAATGACTCTGGTTCCCGGTGATCTCTATCGAACAAATAATTCACCAGGGCCTCATGGTCACGAAAGTCGGGCACGATGAGGTGGGCGCCGGCTTCGATGAGGCGGACCCGCTTCCACGGATCCACGCCGTTACGCGTCGCCTCATTTGATGCGACCCCCACAGCGATGCCGCCAACGCGCACGGTGTCTTCGATCTCGACGTAACCATCGCCGAACGCCGCGAACTCCGGGCCGCTCAATTGATGTTCCTGGATGATGCGTTCGATCAGCAGCTTCTTGGAGAAGCACTTGTAGTCGTCCTGCGCGCCGTAGATGCCGGCGAAATAGCCGTCAACCTGCAACGCGGCCGCTTCGTCCAGCACGTAGGCCTCGTCGGTGCCCGACGCCAGGTAGCACTTGACGCCGCGGGCGCGCAAGGCATCCAGCACGGCGTGCGCGCCCGGCACCAGCCATGCCTCCGGGCTGACGCGGCCGGCTTTCAGGTCGGCCACGCGGCCCGCGATGCGCTCCCACAGCCGCGCCAGATACAGGTGTTTGTAGGCCAGCGGATCGGCCGGCCGGCCGCCGCGCCGGCCGATCTCTTCGGCCAGTTGGATCATCTGGTAGATGGTCTGTTTGCCGGTCAAGCGCGTGACATAATCTGTCACAACCTGGCGCAGCTCGGCCTCACTCTCGTGTTCGGGCGTGTCCAGCAGCAGCTCGACCATCAGCGGGATCATCACCCCCTGCCAACCCTCGCGGATCAGGGACAGGGTGCCGTCGAAGTCGAACAGGGCGTGCCGGATGCGGCCGCGCACGATGGTAGGGACGATGATTTCGATCATAACAGGCTTTCAGCTAATGCGACCGCGCCCCACAGCGGCGCGTCGTCGCCCAGCGCGGCGGGCACGATGTCTACGCGGTCCTGGGGCAGGGCATGGTCGCGGGCGGTCTCACGCACGACACGCCACCAGCGCTCGCCCGACTTGGTCACGCCGCCGCCCAAGCAGACGCGTTCCGGGTTCAGCAGGTTGATGGCCGCGCCCAGCCCGGCGCCCAACGCCTGCGCGGCCCGGTCGAGGATGGCCTGCGCCAACGCATCTCCGGCGGCCGCGGCCGTGGCCACGTGCCGCGCGGTGATCGCCTCTGCGCGGCCGCCGGCCGACACCAGCAGCCCGGCGCCGGCCGGCGCGTTATGGCGGACGGCCGCCTGCGCCGCGGCCGCGATGGCCAGCCCGCAGGCCTCGGCCTCCAGGCAACCTGCCTTGCCGCAGGCGCACTCCGTGCCGCCGGGCCGCACCACCACGTGGCCGATCTCGCCCGCCATGCCGTCCGCGCCGCTCCACACGCGGCCGCCCAAGATCCAGCCGCCGCCGATGCCGGTGCTGACGGTGACGTACAGCAGGCTGGCGCAGCCCTGGCCGGCCCCGAACCGCCACTCGCCCAGCGCGGCCACGTTGGCGTCGTTGTCCACCGCGACGGGGACACCCAACTCGGCTGCCAGCAGGTCGCGCAGGGGCGTTTCCTCCCAGCCGGGCACGTGGTGCGACAGCCGCACCAGCCCGCGGGCCGCGTCCACTGGACCGCCGAAGCTGACGCCGACCGCAGCCAGCCGGCCGGGCGCCTGCGCCAACAGCTGGCGGGCCATGTGCAGCATGGTGGCCTGGTCGCAGGTCGCGTCGGCGCCGGGGGGCGAGTAGACGCGCGTGTGCGCACACCAGGCCCTTTCACCCAGCCGCAACACGGCCGCGGTGTGCTTGGTGCCGCCGTAGTCCAGCGCCAGGAGCAACTTCGCGGGTTCTGACATCGTCCGGGACCTGCGCACGCGGGGTCAGTCTTCGCACAGCGCCAGGAAGATCGCGTGCAAGACCACCAGATGCGCGTCCTCGATGATCTGCATGGAGGGCGAGGGCACGATCACGCAGACGTCGCACAGGTCTTTGAGCTTGCCGCCATCGCGACCGGTCAGGCCGAGGCGCGTCAGGCCCAACTCGGCCGCGACCTCCAGGCCGCGCAGCACGTTGGGCGAGTTGCCGCTGCCGCTGAGGGCAAACGCGATGTCGCCCGGCTCAGCCAGCGCCGCCAGCGGGCCGGCGAACACCTCGTCATAGCTCACATCGTTGGCGTACGCGGTCAGCATGGGCGTGTTGTCGCTGAGGCAAAAGGCCTTGAAGCGTGGCCGGTCGGGATGAACCACGCTCTTCACCAGGTCGGTGACGATGTGCGAGGCGTTGGCCGAACAGCCACCGTTGCCGAACAGGAAGATGCGCCGCTCGGTCGCGCGCGCCTCCCGCATGATGCCGATGATGCGCGCCACCGGTTCGGCCGAGATGCGCGGCAGGACGTCGGCGACCCGTTGAAAGTAGTCAGATACTTGGTTCAAGAGATACCCTCGAAATACCGGATATTGCGTATTGCACATTGTTCTTCACTGATTCGCTGGTTGGCCATTTGCCATCTGCCATCCACTAGCCTTTCAGCGACCCGGCCAGTAGCCCACGCATGAAATAGCGCCCCAGGAAGACAAACACGAGCAGTGTGGGCAGGGCAGCCAGGATCGCGCCCGCCATCTGGACGTTCCACTCGACGATGTAGGATCCGGCCATGTTGTTCAGCGCCACGGTGATGGGTTGGACGTTAGGCCGGCTGGTGACGATCACCCCGAAGAGAAAGTCGTTCCACACCGACTGGAACTGCCAGATCATCACCACCACGAAGCCGGGCATGGAGATGGGGAACAGGATGTGACGGTAGATGCCCATCAGTCCCGCGCCATCAATCTTGGCCGCTTCCACCAACTCCGACGGCACGGCAGCGTAGTAGTTGCGGAAGATCAGCGTCGTGATGGGGATGCCGTATACGATATGAACGAAGATCAGGCCTGGGATCGAGCCGTACAGTCCTAGCCGCTGTAGTGTTTGCACCAAGGGGATCAGGATACTCTGGTAGGGGATGAACATGCCGAACAGCATCAACGGGAACAGCACGTCGGACCCCCAGAACTTCCACTTCGAGAGCACGTAGCCGTTCAGCGAACCGAGCAGCGCTGAGCCCAAGGTGGCCGGGACGGCCAGATAGACGCTGTTCATGAAGTTGCTGCTCAGCCCGCGGATGCCTTCGGACTCTTTGCCGAACCAAGCCTTGATATAGCTGTCAAAGTGCAGCCCGGACGGCAGATCCCACATGCGCGCCAGGCTGACCTCGGCGAAGTTCTTCATGCCGGTGATGACCAGCATATACACGGGCAGCAGATAGAACAAGGCGGCCAAGATCAGCGCCGTGTAGATCAGCACCCTGCTCCAACGAAATCTGCGCTGTGTACGGGTTGCTGCGTTCATAGCTCGGCCTCCGAACGCATGGTGTAGCGCAAGTAGGGGACCACCAGCACGGCGACCACCAGCAGCAACAGGGTCGCGATGGCTGCGCCCTGGGCGAAGTTGTTGCCGCGGAATGTGGTATCGAACATAAAGAACGCGGGCACATCGGTGGCAAACGCCGGCCCTGGTCCGGTCATGGAGACCACCAGGTCAAAGATCTTCAGCGAGATATGGCCCAGGACGATTACCGCACTCAGGGTGATCGGCCGCAGCAGAGGTAGGATGATATAGCGCAGGATGTGTATCTCGCTGGCGCCATCCACCCGGGCTGCCTCGCGTAACTCGTCGGGGATGGCGCGCAGCCCGGCCAGGTACATCGCCATGGTGTAGCCCGACATCTGCCAGGTGGCCGCGATGACCACCGAGATCATCGCCAGGGAAATGCCGATGTAAGGGCTGGCCACTCCACCCAGGCCGATGCGCGCCAGGGATTGACCCACGGCCGAATCCGGCGGGATGTGCCAGATGGTGGGGTCGGTGAACCAGCCCCACCGCAGGAAGCCCAGACCAGCTTTCTCGAACAGCAGGTTAATTCCTGAACTGCCCGTCTGCATCGTGCCCGGATTCAGTAGCCAGCGCCAGACCACCCCGGTGACGATGAACGAGATGGCCATGGGAAATAGGAAGATGCTGCGGAAGATCCCTTCACCCTTGACACGCTGGTCGAGCAATAATGCCAGGAACAGGCCGAGGACCAGGCATGCGGCCAGGAACAAGACTGTGAAAGTGACCGTGTTCCTGAGGTCGCACAGGAACCGATCAAGGGTGAAGAGTTTGGAATAATTGCGTAGACCCACAAAGGTGAAGTCAGGGGTTAGGGAGTTCCATTTGCTGAGGGAGGAATAACCCGTGAAGCCGATGAAGCCGTATACGAACACGGCAATGGCCAGCACGGACGGTGTGATGAGAAGAATGGAATAGAGCCGGTCCCGGGACATCTGCCGCATGGCCGCCTTCCGAAGTAGTGCTGAGATGACAGGTGGAACTATAGACCGGTAGATTGGCAGATCGGCAGTTGGGGCGAGAAGGCTCGTTCGAACGAGCCGATTCAAGTCACCAGTCTACCGATCTACCAAGTTACCAACCTACCATGTTGCCCTATTTGCAGACGCCGTTATCCACACAGGCCTGCTGCAGCGAGGCCTGGGCTGCGGCCACGTCACCCTTGGTGATGAACGTGGTCAGGATGTCCTTGTAGACCGTAGCCCACTTTTCGTAGGCTGCGGCGCCGTGCGCCACGCTCGCTACGATGGTATCCTTAGACCAGTCCTGCATGGCCGACTGGAGATAGGCGTTGAAGAGCTTGGCATCGCAGTCGGTGCGCGCACAGATGGAGCCCTTCTTCGGGTTGAAGGCTTCCTGGCCCTCTCTGGAACCAGCAACCTTCAACCAGTTCATCAGGTTCTCCTGGTTCTTGGCGCCTTTGGCGGCCGCGAAGCTGTCGGACAGGGCGACGAAGATGCCCTGCGTGCCCGGCACTGGCGCCCAACCGTACGCGGTGTAGCCCTTGGATGTGAACCAACCATCGGTCCAGTCACCCATGATGTGCATAGCGCCCTTGCCATCTACCAGGTACTGCGCTGCCGCGTCCCATGTTAGCGCTGAGTAGTCGGTGTTAGCGTAAGTCATGACCTTTTTGAAGGTTTCCAACGCCTGGGTAACCTTCGGGTCGGTCCATTGCACCGCCCCTGTCCAGAGCCCGTTGTAGCCTGCGGCGCCCAACACACCGGCCAAGATGGTTTCGAAGGTGTGGCCGGCTTCCCAACCTTCCTTGGTGCCGATCACCAAGGGAACAATGCCCTTGGCCTTGAGTGCCTCGGCGACCACAAAGAACTCTTCCCACGTCTTGGGTGGGGTCAGGTTGTTGTCGGCGAAGACCTTCTTGTTATACCACATGACGTTGGAGCGATGGATGTTGACCGGCACGCCCCAGAACTTATCCTGATATTTCAGCAGGGTAATCAGATCCTCGGGGAACGCCTTCTCCCAGCCTTCGCTCGCATAGAGGTCATTCAGCGACTGCAGGTATTTGGCCGGCTCGTACTTCTCGACCTCAAGGCCGGCATGGAGCTGGAAGGAATCGGGGGGATCGCCGCCGGTCAGGCGGGTGGATAGGACCGCCTTGGCGTTGGTGCCCGCGCCGCCCGCGACGGTGGCGTTGACGATTTCGACGGCCGGGTACTTCTGCTTGTAGATCGCGTACATGGCGTTCAGCCCGTCAGCCTCGCCGCCGGCGGTCCACCAGGAAAACATCTCCAGTTTGTTGGTCTTGGCAGCGGGTTGGGTGGTGGGGACGCACGCCGCGAGCAGCATGACGACGATCGCCAGCAAGCTCACGATGAGCATCAGGTTGCGGTTCTTGTGCGACATTGGATGGCCTCCTTTGACGAGATGAATGGTGTGCTCGGAACGATGTGGGAGGATATGAGTTAGTTATGGTTCAATAGTGCCACCTCCTTGTGGGCTCATGGGGCGCAAAACTTGTGAACTTGCTGCGCGTACAAATTTTATAGAGAGTATAGCACTTTCTCACGTCAAGTGCAATACGCTCTTCGCTGGAACCACGCCGCGATGGACTTTGGATGATCGACCCGTTCAGAGTGACACCTCAAATCTGGAATCGCTGCGTGCGTTGGCAATTTTCGCCGCCTTTACCTCACTGCCAAAAAGCGCCAGGGTGAACCTGCACCGCCGTTCACTCCGTCTCCGTGTCCCCGGTCCCTGCGTTTCCCACATCACCCGCGATGGTGTAGCTTCGGCGCGGCGGTGAAGCTGAGCCCGTGCTCCGTCAGCGCGCGGGCGGTGCGATTCAGCGATTCGTGCTTGTCCAGGTAGTTGCGCAGCAAGGCCGGCATATGGCCCGCGGCCTCGATCTCGTCCTGGGCGCGGAAGTAGTCCAGGATGTCGGAGGGGTGATCGCGCGTGACCTCGACATCGGGGTCGCCGCCCTCGTGCTTGGCCGAGATGTTGGGCACGTGATCGGCCAGCGCCATCAGCTCGGCCCGCCGGTTGTACGGCTGGCGCACGATGTGGCGGTAGGCCTCGGTGATGTGATGCTCGAAGCGCACCACGTCCTCGAACCCCAATGCTTTGCGGAACTGGGCCGTGATCTCGATGCTTTCATTATTGATCGAATTCCCCCAGTTGAAGCCGATCAGCGGGCTGGCGCCATCATCGCGGGAGAACAGCTTGGCGCCCAGCAGGGTCCACAGCGCGGCGTAGGGGTTGTCGTTGCCCATGAAAACGCTGATCTTGAACTCGTTGTTGATGCCCAGCTTGTGCAGCAGGTAGCCGGCCAGCACCGTGCCGGGGTTGATGTTGAGCACCTGCGGTGTGCCGTAGATGGTGAAGTAGTAGAGGAACTCGTCCACCCACTTCAGCACGTAGGCGTTGGGTTGGCCGATGCCGCCGAAGTAGCCGGTGATGGTGTCCGGCCCGCCCAGGTGGACATTGGAGCCGTCGGCGCCTTTGGTGTCCAGCGTCTCGACATACGAGGCGCCCATGATCTGCATGGCCGCGGCCAGGGCCAGCATGTCGCCGCAGTCCGCCTCCGATTCGCGCATCTTGCGCACGCGGATGAAGCGGCTGGGCATCAGCTCGCGCTGGGCGATGGCTTGTTTGGCCTCTTCGATGATCCAGGGGAAATACTGCGCCGCGCTGATCTCCAGCGTCACCGCGAAATCGTCCTTGAAGGTCATTCCCTCGGCCTTGTCACCCAACACCAGGCGGCGATACTCGGCCTCGCTGATGAACGCGCCCGCATCCCGCTGCGCTTGCAGCCAGATCAGGTTGTCCAGGTAGCGGCAGTCGTGCTCGGCCAGGCGGGTCATCAGGTTGTCGAAGTCCCGCGCGTGCGCGGCCTTGGCGTTGATCTGTTCGGGCGTGCCGTATTTGGCGACGACGTCCAGCAGGTCGTTGATGGCGCGTGTGTCCGGATCCAACAGCACCGCGTTGATCGCGTCCAGCCGGTCATTGGGGATGCGCAGCCGTGCGCGCAGATCGTCTCTTGTGGTCATGTTTCTCACTCCTTTCCGGGTTTGAGGCTGAGGCTAAGCCTCAGTCTCAACCTTAACCTTGCTCCACCAACTGCCGCAGCTCCGTGTACTCCTCTTCCTTGATCCCGAAATACCGTTCGGGCTCGGGGAAGACCTTGCCCGTGACCTCGGCCACATACTGCTTCAGCCCGTCGCCGATGGCTTTGCCCGCGTTCGCGTATTGCTTGGCCATCTTGGGCGTGAAGCGGGGGTAGAGACCGAACATGTCATGGAAGATCAGCAATTGGCCGTGGGCGTTCGGGCCGCTCCCCAGGCTGATGATGGGCACTTTGGCCCGTTCGGTGATCAGCCCGCACACCTGGTCGGGCACCAGCTCCAGCAGGATCGCCATCGCGCCGGCCTCTTCGAGGGCTTTGGCGTCATCCACGATCTTCTTGGCCTGTTTGGCGCTCTTGCCCTGCAGGCGGAAGCCGCCCAGGCTGGACACACTCTGCGGGGTCAGGCCCAGGTGGCCCATGACCGGGATGCCGGCGGCCACGATGGCGCGCACGCGGGAGCAGACCTCGATGCCGCCTTCCAGTTTGATGCCGTCGCACGCGGCCTCGGCCATGAAGCGGCCCGCGTTCAGCACCGCCGACTCGTCGGAGGCCTGGTAGCTCATGTAGGGCATGTCGCCGATGAGCCAGCCGTTGGGCGTGCCCCGGCGCACCGCGGCCGCGTGGCGGATCATGTCATTCATCGTGACGGGCAGGGTCGAGTCGAAGCCGAGCATGGTCATACCCAAGCTGTCGCCCACCAGGACGATGTCTATGCCGGCCTGCTCAACCAGGTAGGCCATGGGATAGTCGTAGCAGGTGATCATGGTGAGGGGCGTGCCTTTGCCCATCTTGTCGAAGAGGCCCGGGAGGGTGACTTTTTTGCGATCGGCCATTGAGATGGACTCCTTTGTCGTTGGGTATCGAATCTCACCCTGAGCGAAGCCGAAAGGGTCTCCGGTTGGCGCACGGAGATTCTGCGCTGGTTTTCGGTCGCCACGTGAAGCGCGTGATAGACCCGCTCAGAATGACTTGCGATTTTCTTAGCCCCAAGTGTACACAGAAACGGCGGTTTTGGAAAGAACCGAGATCACGTTTGAGCGGTGTGTATATTCTGGCGTTGCGCGGGTTTTTGCGCTAAAATCCACAGCGATTCAGTTTCATACACGCGAGGAAGGAGCAGTTCTCATGGCAGGTGAAACACGGACCGCCCGCGTCGGCATCCTGGTGGGCGGCGGGCCGGCCCCCGGCATCAACGGCGTTATCCATTCGGCAGCGATTGCCGCGATCAACAACGGCTTCGAGGTGATCGGTATTTACGACGGGTTCAAGCACCTGACGGAAGGCAAGTTGGTGAGCAAGCCGCTGACCATCGCCGATGTCAGCCGCATCCACCTGGACGGCGGTTCGATCTTGCGCACGTCACGCGCTAACCCTACGCGCAGCCCCGAGGCGTTACGCAACTGCGTGTGCGCGCTCACCGAGGCGGGCATCTCGCTGTTGGTGGGCATCGGCGGGGATGACACGGCGTTCTCGCTGCACCGCGTGGTGAAGTATGCGCAGGAGAAGATGGGCCTGGCGCTGCGCTACGTCCACGTCCCCAAAACCATTGACAACGACCTCCCGCTGCCCGAAGGCATCCCCACTTTCGGCTTCGAGACCGCGCGCGAGC
>DAOUAT010000141.1:0-2785 GCA_034433275.1 Anaerolineae bacterium | reverse complement strand
GCGGCGGTGGAGGAGTTGCTGCCGAGCGACGGCACCGTGTTCCCCGTGCAGCCCAAGGCGCCCAGCGGCGTGAAGGACGACCAGCTCGACGCGTGGGCGCTGGCCGACGCGCTCCGGGTGGACGGGCGGAATTGGCGGGCGCTGGCGCCGGAGGATCCGCTGATCCAGGAACTGCGCCTGCTCTGCCGGGACGAAGTGGCGTTGATCGAGCAACGCACCGCGCTGGTCAACCAGCTCCGGGCGGCGCTGCGCGAGTATTACGACCCGGCGTTGCAGGAGTTTGACAACTGGACGCTGCCGGCGGCGTAGGCCTTGATCGTGCAGTTCCCGACGCCGGAAGCCTTGAGCCAGGCCGGGATGGAGGTCGCGGCGGAAGGTGTCGGCGTACTCGTCGGAGGATTCCGGCGAGACGCCGGAACCGGCACGCGGGACGCGTGCGCTCCCCTGAACGAGCTTGGCGCGGTGTTCCTCGAAGGTGTCGGAGATGTATTTGATACTAACTTGCAATCAATCCGCTACGAATATAAGTTGGGACACCTATGCGTCCCCGAACGGAGATTTCCGCCCCGGCCGTTGGGGCGATTCGCCGCGCGATGTTGGCGGCCCCCCGCACTTCGACCTTTCAGCGGCTGCAATGCCTGTGGCTGCGCGCCAGCCAGGACCTCGCCACGGAGGCGATCGCCCGGACGGTGGGCTTGAGCGTGAGCCCTGTCCGGCGGGTCTGGGCGGACTACTTGCGCGGCGGATTGGCCGCCGCGCAAGGCCGGCCCAAAGGCGGGCGGCGGCATCAAAACCTCACCGTGAACCAAGAGCGGGCGCTCCTCCAACCGCTGCAGCAGCAAGCGCAAGCCGGGCAGTGGATCACGGCCCGCGGCCTCAAAGCCCGCTACGAAAGCCAGGTGGGCCACGCCGTGCCCGACTCGACCGTGTATCGGTTGCTGGCACGCCATCAGTGGCGGCGGGTGACGCCCCGGCCCAAACACCCCAAGGACCACCCGGCGGCCCGTGCCGCTTTTAAAAAAACTCCAGGCCAAAGTGGCCGCCGTGGCGGCTGGACACCCGCACCAGTCCTTGCGCCTGATGTTTGAAGAGGAAGCCCGCTTCGGGCGGATGAGCGATCCGGTGCGCTGCTGGGCGCCGGTGGGTTGCCGTCCGGAAGTGCCGACCCACCGGGTGCGGGAATACACGCATGTCTTTGGCAGCGTGTGTCCGCACGACGGCGAACTCATCAGCCTCATCCTGCCGCACGCGGACACGGCGGCCATGTCGCGCTATCTGGCGGAAGTCGCCCGCCGCCATCCCGACCAACACATTCTGCTGTTCCTGGACCGGGCGGGTTGGCATCGGTCCCAGGCGCTGATGCGACCGGAGAACCTCACCTTGGACTGGTTGCCGGCGTACAGGCCACAATGTAATCGGCAGGAACTGGTCTGGCGGGAAATCCGCCGCCACCCCTTCGGCCACCACGACTACGACTCGATGGACGCCGTCGAGCGGGCGCTGGAACGCCGCCTCCGCCAACTCGAATCCGCTCCCGCCCCAATCCAATCCCTCACCGGCTTCGAGTGGATTGTTAATGTTAGATTGAATGCGAAATAGTATCAACTGGACGCCTGGAACATCCGCGAGCGCGACGCTTGGGGACAGAGCGCCACGCTCCGGCGGCGCGGGCACGAACCCGAACGCTGGCACTGGGTCTATACCGGCACGGTCTTCCGCCTCGATCACCGTGGGGAAACCGCTGGCGGCCGGCCCGTCATCGTCCAACGCGGCTACGTTTTCACCCGCCAGGGCCTGGACGCCCTGCGCGAACAACTCCACGCCGAAGCGTTGCGGTGCGGGTTGGGTCAGGCGGCCAGCGTGCTGGTCATCGGGGATGGCGCGGTGTGGATTTGGCGGCTGGCCGACGACCGTTGGCCCCAAGCCAAACAACGCCTGGACTTTTATCACGCCGTGCAACACCTCGTCGCGGTGGGCCGGGCGTTGTGGGGCGACGACAAAACGCAATTCAAGGCCTGGCTCAAACCACTGGGGCGCCAGCTCAAGCACGAATCCGCGATCAAAGTGATCCGGCAACTGGACGAGGCCCTGGCCGGGTTGCCCGCGGGCGCCACGCAGGAAACCGTGGCCCGCGAAGTGGCCTACTTCCACGAACATCAGCCCCGGATGGATTACCGGGCGGCCCAGCGGGCGGGCGAACCGATCGGCAGTGGTCCGGTGGAAGCGACCTGTCGGCAGGGCCAGTGCCGCTTCAAGCGCCCCGGCCAATTCTGGAGCACCGCTGGCGACGAAGCCCTCCTGTGCCTCGAAACCTTCTGGCGCAACGAACGCTGGCACCTCCTCTTCCCTCACACCGCTTACGCCCTCTCAAGAAACTGAGATGCGCGCGTCGCGTCTTGTGCGCGCGGGCCGAAAGGTCGGAATCTTCGCTGCGACGAACGCCGCAGTTGAGGAAGCGATGCGGGCCGTGATTGAACGTGCTGGGCCGGCGGAGATCGCCCGCCGAAAATTCCTGCGCGTTGGGTCGCCGTCGGCGAAGTTCGCCAAAGAATACGGCGATGTGTGTGAGGTCCAAGGACTTCAGAAACGGGTAGAGCGAGCAAAAGAGCAGCGGGAAATTTACCTCCAAGTACTGGACCATCGGGAAGCCATGGCGCAACTCGTCCGGACCACGGACGGTCTGCACCGAGCATTGGCCCGCGGAAAGGAACTGCGCGAACTCATGGGAGGTGGCTGGTTCCGGCGTGTGCTCAATGGAGCCCGAGGCAGAAGCGCAGCCTGGGAA
>DAOUAT010000140.1:0-6884 GCA_034433275.1 Anaerolineae bacterium | reverse complement strand
CTGGCGGGCTATGTCAGCAGTCGCCTGGGCCAGCCCGCGGTTTTGGGCGAGATCTTGGCCGGCCTGCTGTTGGGCCCGTCGCTGCTGAACGTGGAGGCCCTACCTTTTCTCAGCTCAGCGCACCTGCCGGAGACGGTCAGCGAGCTGGCAGAGATCGGCGTGGTGTTCCTGATGTTCCTGGCCGGCCTGGAAGCTGACCTGGGCCAGATGCGCAAAGCGGGGCGCGTCGTATTGTTGGCCGGGTTGTTAGGGGTCGTGGCGCCGCTGGTGTTGGGGATGCTCACCGCACTGCCGTTCGGGTATGGCGTGATCCAGGCGCTGGCGATCGGCATGCTCCTGACAGCGACCAGCGTCAGTATCTCGGCGCAGACGCTGTTGGAGTTGGGGGTGTTGCGCAGCCGCGAGGGGATCGCCTTGCTGGGCGCCGCTGTAGTGGATGACGTGGTGGTGATCTTGCTCCTCTCCATATTCATCGCACTGGCGACCGGTGGGGGCGGCGGGGTGGTGGGCGTCTTGGTGCTCCTCTTGCGCGTATTGCTCTTCATGGCGCTGTTTGGGGTGCTCGGCTGGTATCTGGTGCCTCGGTTGTTGGCGCACATTGACCGGCTGCCCATCAGCCAGGGCGCGCTCTCGGCGGCCGTAGTCGTCGCCATGGTTTTTGCCTGGTCGGCCGAGACTATCGGCAACGTGGCGATGATCACCGGCTCGTTCATGGCAGGCGTGTTTGCCGGGCGATCGTCAGTACACCGTCGCATCTTCGATGGGGTGAGCGCGCTGACCTATGGCTTCTTTGTGCCGATCTTTTTCGTGAACATCGGCTTACACGCGAACATCTGGGCATTGCGCGGTGAATTGGTGTTGGTGACGGTGTTGATCACGCTGGTAGCTATCATCTCGAAAGTGCTGGGCTCGGGTCTGGGCGCACTGGCGGGCGGTTTTGCGCCCCCGCAGGCGCTCCGGCTGGGCATCGGGATGATCTCGCGAGGTGAAGTAGGGCTGATCGTGGCGCAGCTCCTGGTGAGCAATGGCATCGTGCCGGCCGAGATCACCACGCTGGCCGTGATCATGGTGTTGGTCACCACCCTGGTCACGCCGCCGCTGTTGCGGGTGGCTTTTGCCCGGCAGGTCAGGGATGCTGCGCGAGCGACAGAGGCCGCTTAGCCTGAGAAGCTTAAGCTTGGAGCAGGAGGACACGATGCCGACGATGATCATCCTTGTGCTGGATGATATCAGCAAGCTCGATGATGTGATGATGGCCTGGCGTAAGGCAGGTAGCCGCGGGATCACCATTTTGGAAAGCAGTGGCGCGGCCAGGCTGCTGGCTCACCAGGGCGCGCGCGACGATCTACCGATGTTCCCTGGCCTGCGTAACCTGGCCGAGCACCAGGAGATCCATCACCGCACCCTGTTCACCGTCTTGCACGACGAGGTGAACCTGGATGCGTTTTTCGATGCCACCGAAGCGGTGACAGGCAAACTGGATAAGCCGAGCACGGGCGTCATGATCGCGCTGCCGGTGCTGATGGCGCGCGGGATCCACCAGCGCACGAAATGACCACCCTGGCCTTGCTGTCTGACCTCCATGCCAACTTGCCGGCGTTGGAGGCCGTGCTGACCCAGATCCGGCGCCAGCGTCCCGACGCGGTCTACGTGCTGGGCGACATGGTCAATGGCTGCGCCTGGCCGGCCGAGACCCTGGATTTGGTGCTGGATCAGGGCTGGCCGATGCTGTTGGGGAATCACGATGATGCGGTGCTGCAGCTCGGTACACCGCGCATGGAGGCCCGCTACGACGACCGGCGGCGCTATGCCACGCTTTGGTGGACGCGGGCGCGGCTGAGCGCCCCTCACCTGGCGCTGCTGGCGGCGCTGCCGTTGACCTGTGGCCTGACCTTCCCTGACGCGCCGCCTTTGCGGCTGATCCACGGGCTGCCGGGCAACTTTTTCGTCGGCTTCCGTCCCGATTCCCCGGAGGGGTGGGCCGTCCGCCAGCTAACGGGAGTTACGGAGCCCCTGGTGGCCGGCGGCCATACGCACGTGCCAATGGCGCGCGCATTTGGCGGCTGGACGGTGGTCAACAGCGGCTCGGTGGGCGCATCGTATGATGGGGACCCACGGGCCGCGTATGTCTGGCTGACCGGTGCTGCGCGGGGCTGGCGGGCTCAGATCTGCCGGGTGGTGTATAATTGGGCCGCGGTGGATGCGGGGTATCGTGCCTCCGGCCTGGCGCGCGAGGCCAACGCGCTGGGCGAGATGTTCCATCGCTCCGTGCAGACCGGCCAACCCTGGGTATCGGACTTTGCCTGGTGGATCCGCCAACAGCCGGCCGAAATGGTTGAAGACCCCCAGGCCGCGGTGCGTCTCTACCAGGAGGCGCACGGGCCGGGCCGCTGGGCCTTCCCCTATGCTGGGTGATGGGTGCGTGCGCAGTTTTTTGACACAAGGAGCGGCGATGGCTTTCTTTGAGGGTTTGGTTGAGACTGAAGATGGCGCCCTGGTTGATGTGACCTCGGTGGGTGGGACTTCGTTTTATGTGATCAACGATCAGGGATTTCGACGTCACGTAGAAGCTCGCGAGATTGACCGCGTCGTGTTGGCGCAATTCCTGAAGCAGCTGCAGCAGCACCCCGACGAGGCCGCCAGGGCCATGCTGCAGTTGATGGGTCAGGATGACCTGTTCACCAAAGCAATGGTGGACGCGACGTTGCGCAACATCAATCTGGAACAGATCCTCGATCAGCGGATGCCGGCGGAGGCGCGCCAGTGGCTGGGGATGCTCGGCTTTCGGATCGTTGTTGACCTGCGCGGCTAGGTGGTGCGGGTGGATATGCCGGCCGCGCCGGGCGACTGGGATGAGGAGTGATGACCGAAGGCATTTGACACGCCTTCAAGCTGTGCTATACTTCACATCGTTGATGCAAGACACCTTCGGGGCAGGGTGAGGGCGAGAGCTCGATTCCCGACCGGCGGTATGGCCGTAAGGCCGAGCCCGCGAGCGATATCGGCGCCAGACGCCGGTCGCAGACCCGGTGAGATGCCGGGGCCGACGGTAGAGTCCGGATGGAAGAAGGTGCATGTCGCACCGATCAGGCGCGTCAGGCCGGCGGTGCGCGTGCAAATGCCCCAGGGTGGTTGCCCTGGGGCTTTTTTTTGGTGTTGGGAATGAGTCGCGAATGAGCCTTCAAGACCTTTGGCGGTTGCCGGCCCGCGCCGGTCGGCGTCTCTTGCGCATTGACTTTGCCCTGATCCCCCTGGCGCTGGCGGCCTTTCTGGGCGCATGGGAGCTGTTGGTGCGCTGGCGTGCATATCCCGCCTTCTTTTTGCCGAGCCCGCGAGTGGTGTGGACACGCTTTCTGACCCTGGCCGGTAATGGCACCCTGGTGCTGCACACGCAGGTGACGCTCCTGGAAATCTTCGCTGGGTTGGCGCTGGGCCTCACGGTTGCTACAGTCATCGGCTACGGCCTGGCCAAGTCAGCGCTGCTCGAGCGCATCTTGTCTCCCTACATCGTGGCGTCACAGGCCGTCCCCATCGTGGCGTTAGCGCCGCTGCTGGTGGTGTGGTTCGGGTTCGGCAGCCTGTCGAAAATCCTGGTGTGTGCGCTCACCGTGTTCTTTCCGGCCCTGGTCAACACCATCGTGGGCATCCGTTCGGTTGAGCCTGACCTGCGCGCGTTGATGCGCTCGCTGCAGGCCAGCCGCTGGCAGACCCTGGTCATGCTGGAGGCGCCGGCGGCGCTGCCGGTGCTGTTTGCCGGCCTCAAGGTGTCAGTCACCCTGGCTGTCATCGGCGCGGTGGTGGGTGAGTTCGTCGGCGCCGATCGGGGCCTGGGGTTTCTCATTAACCTGGCGCGTGGCATCCTGGACACGCCCATGCTGTTTGTGGCGCTTTTTACATTGGTATTCATTGCGCTGGCGCTTTATACAGCAGTGACGCTGATCGAGTATGTCGTCTTGCGGTGGCGGCGCGCGATGTGAATCGGCGAATCATATACCTGTCAAGGAGTAATCAGATGCGCTCTATTATCCTCACGGTGATCCTTGTTGTCTTGGTCGGGTGTGTGCCGGTTGCGCCGGCGACGGATGCGCCGCCAGTGGCCGGCCCTACAACGGTGAGCTCCACGGCGGTGAGCCCTGCAGCAACGCCGGCGCCGACGAAGCTTACGCTGGCCATGGGATATATTCCCAGCGTGCAGTTTGCGCCGTTCTATGTCGCTCAGGCGCGCGGCTACTTTCAGGACGCGGGTCTCGACATCACGTTCCGGTACGGGTTCGAGAGCGACCTGCTGAAGCTGGTGGGCAGGAACGAGCTACAGTTCATGATCGGCAGCGGCGAGGAGGTCATCCTGGGCCGCAGCCAGGGGTTGCCGGTGCGTTATGTGATGCGCTGGTATCGGGAGTTTCCCGTGGTGCTGTTTGCCAAAGCCAGCCAGGGCATCACTTCGCCGACCGATCTCGTTGGCAAGCAGGTGGGGCTGCCCGGCCTGTTCGGCGCCAGCTACGTGGGCTGGGAAGCGCTCGTCTATGCCTCGGGTCTGGACGCGACGAAGGTGCGACTGCAGAGCATCGGCTTCACCCAGGCTTCGGCAGTGAGCCAGGGGCAGGTGGACGCGGCCATGGACTACATCGTCAACGGGCCGGTGCAACTCCGCCTGGCCGGTGAGGCGGTGACGGTGATCCCGGTGTCCGACTTCGTTGACCTGCCCTCCAACGGCGTCATCACCAACGACAAGACTATCGCCGAGCGGCCCGAACTGGTGCAGGCCCTGGTGGACGCCTTGCTGCACGCCCTGGCCGACACCCTCGCCGACCCCGACGCTGCGTTCGAGATCAGCCTGAAGGCCGTGCCGGAGGCGGGCGGGACCCAGGCGCCGGTCAGCCGGGCGATCTTCGATGAGTCACTGAAGCTGTGGCAGGCCGACGCATCCGCGCTCGGCCGCTCGGATCCCGAAGCATGGGCGAAAGCAGCCACCTTCATGCAGCAGATGGGCTTGATCCAGACTGCGGTGGATGCGGCCGATGTGTTCACAAACGAGTTCATCCGGTGACCTCACCGCTGCTTGAAGCGCACGCGCTGCACATGACCTTTTACGACCCGTATCGGGCGGACCTGCTGGCGCTCCACGGGATGTCGGTGGCCGCGGCCGAAGGCGAGTTTCTGGCCATCGTCGGCCCCTCCGGGTGCGGCAAGAGTACGCTGCTGCGCCTGTTGGCGGGCCTGCTGCGCCCCATCTCCGGCGAAGTGCGTTTCCGCGGCCAGCCGCACACCGCCCCGCGGCGGGAGATCGGCTTCGTGTTCCAGCGCGCCAACCTGATGCCCTGGCGCACGGTTGTGGGCAACATCACCCTGCCACTGGAGATTGATGGCCTGTCTAAGGCCGAGCGGGAGGCGCGGGCGCGCGCACAAATCGAGCTGGTGGGCCTGGAAGGGTTCGCGGACGCGTATCCCCGCCAATTGTCGGGCGGTATGCAGCAGCGGGTGGCGCTGGCACGCGCGTTGATCCATGAGCCCAGCGTGCTGCTGCTCGATGAACCCTTCGGCTCGCTGGATGCGCTGACGCGCGAGCGCATGAACGCGGAGCTGCTCCGCATCTGGAACCTGCGCCGGCCCACCGTGGTGATGGTGACGCACAGCATCAGCGAGGCTATCCTGCTGGCCGACCGCGTCCTGGTCATGTCGCCCCGGCCGGGTGCGGTGCGGGCTGAGTTTCCCGTGGCGCTGCCGCGACCGCGCGATCTTGGCATCACGTCCGCGTCCGAGTTCCTGGCGCTGACCCGCGCCGTGCGCGCCGAGATCGTGGATTGAGGGCCGAAACCTGGGGTCTGGCGCTAAATCTATCGAGCATGTCACCCTGAGCGGGTGGCTTCTATGAATTCCTTTGCGGTGAGTATCCAGCGAAGGGTCTCGGCGGCGTACAAACGAGATTCTTCACTGGCTTTACACCGATACGAGAGGTTCGGGGGCGACCCGCTCAGAATGACAGCGAAGTCACCGACGCTTTTGCGGTATGCGCGAAAACAGGTTGCCGCGAACCATGAGGCGTGGTATACTGCTGTAGAATTCAAATCGCGATTTCTGGGTGAGCTCAAACTGTGACCAATAACCAACCCGCACTGAAGATCCTCTACCTCTCCGCCGAAGTCGTTCCGTTTGCCAAGACCGGCGGGCTGGCAGACGTGGCCGGCGCGCTGCCCAAGTCGATCCGTGAGCTGGGCCACGATATCCGCGTCATGATGCCGCGTTACGGCCGCGTCGAGATCGAGCGTTTCGGCCTTAACCCACTGCTGGCTGAAGTTGCCGTGCCCATGGATGAGAAGACCGAGCCTGCCGCCATCTACGCCGGCAACATCGGCGCAGGGCCGACCGCGACCCCGGTCTACTTCGTGGACAGCGCGCGCTATTTCGACCGGCAAGGCATCTACATGTACCCGGATGACGCAGAGCGTTTCATCTTCTTCTCGCGCGCCGCCCTGGAGACGTGCAAGGCCCTGGGCTGGCAGCCCGACGTGATCCACTGCAATGAGTGGCACACAGCCCTCATCCCCAACTGGCTGAAGACGCTGTACAAGGACGACCCGACGCTGGCCGGGGTGGCCACGCTCTACACCGCGCACAACCTGGAGTACCAGGGCATCTTCGGCCAACGCGTGCTGGAGATCGCCGGGCTGGCCGACATGGGATTCATCGCGCATCCCGACGTGGCGCCAGACCTGAACTACGTGGTTGACCTGATGGCCCGCGGCCTGCTGTTCGCCGACATCATCAACACCGTCAGCGAGACCTACGCGCAGGAGATCTTGACCCCGGAATACGGCCACCGGCTTGACCCGCTGCTGCGCGACCGCCGCGACCGGCTCTTTGGCATCCTGAACGGCATTGACACC
>DAOUAT010000139.1:0-9169 GCA_034433275.1 Anaerolineae bacterium | reverse complement strand
TGGCCAGCGCGCCGAGCGGGGTGAGGAGCGAGCCCATCTTGTCTTCTCGGCGGCTCAGGTAGTGGGCCAGGGCCAGGATCAGGGCCAGCTTGGTCATCTCCGAGGGCTGCAGGAAGAACTCGCCGACCTCCAGCCAGCGTTGGGCGCCGCCAGCCGCGATGCCGATCACCTGGATCACCACCAGGAAGCCCAGGAACACCAGATAGAGCGGGTAGGCCAGGCTGGTGAGCAGACGGTAATCCACGGCCGCGACCAGGAACATCAGGACCAGGCCCGCGGCCAGGAACCCGGCCTGCCGCCACGGCCAATCGCGGTAGAGTTCGTTGCCCGAGAGCGCGCTGGCAATCATCACAACGCCGAATACGCCGAGCAGGAGCACCAGTGCCAACAGCGGCCAATCGAAACGGCGATTAACGATGGTTCTCATGGTACGCCTCGTGCAGCCTCGTGCGCGGCCTTGCCCGTGAAATAGGCGTTCAGAACTTCCGTGGCCACGGGCGCGGCCACGCTCGATCCTTCGCCGCCGTTGGCTACGAACACGGTGACCACGATCTCGGGATCCACATAGGGCGCAAACGCGGCGAACCAGGCGTGCGTGGGCAGGTTGTCCTTGTCGTCGCGGTCTTCTTGCCCGTCTTTGTTGCTGTCGCGATAGAACTCGGCTGTGCCGGTTTTGCCGGCGACGGTCACGCCCGGCACTTTGACCCGCGTGGCCGTGCCATTGAACCAGTTGACTGTGCCGTACATGCCCTCGCGCACGGTGTCCAGGAATTTGGGATCCACCGTGATCTCGCGCAGCAGGATCGGCTTGAAGGGCCGCACCACCTGGCCCTGATCGTCGGTGATGAAGTCAACCAGTTGCGGTTTCCACAGGTAGCCCCGGTTGGCGACCGCGGCGGTCGCATTCGCCATTTGCAGCGGGGTGGCCAGGACGTAGCCCTGGCCGATGCTCATGTTGTAGGTGTCGCCGGTAAGCCAGTTCTCGGCATAGTTAATCCGCTTCCATCTGGAATCGGGGACCAGGCCACGGGTCTCGCCGGGCAACTCGATGCCGGTCGGCGTGCCCAGGCCAAACGCACGCGCGTATTCGCCGACCCTTTTTGAACCCATACCGTTGAAGATCTTCGGATACCCTCCGCCGAGCATGTAGAAGAAGATATCGTCTGACACGGCCAGCGCCTGGCGCACGGTGTCCAGGCCGTGGCCGTAGCCATACTTGTGCGTCCACGAGTAGAAAGGCTGCGCCAGTGAGGCATCCCACGGCGCGTATTCGTTGGGCAGCCAGATGATGCCGTCGTTGCGGCCATCAAAACCGTCGCCCAGCCGTGTGTTGATGCCGATCACGCCTTCTTCCAGGCCCGCAGCAGCCACGATGATCTTGAAGACCGAGCCGGGCGGATACTGCCCGCCGATGGCCAGGTTATACAGGGGCAGGTCGGGATTGCCGGTGAGGGCGGCATAGGCCTCCGCGGTGATCCCCTTGGCAAACAGATTGTTATCGTAGCTGGGCAGACTGACCAGCGCCAGCACCTTGCCGTTGCGCGGATCCAGGGCGATGACCACGCCTTGCGTCGCTTTCGTGAAGCCAGATGAGTTGTCAAGGGTGGCCTGGAGCGCGCGGGTGGCGGTCTCTTGCAGCGCCAGGTCCAGGGCCAGCACCAGGTTATGGCCGGGCGTTTCCGGCTCCGAATGGCCTACGGTGCGGATCTGCCGGCCATGAACGTCCACCTCGATGATCTGGCGGCCCGGCTCCCCGCGCAACTCATCTTCCTGCGTAACCTCCAGGCCCACCAGTCCCACCTGCTCGTTGCGCTGATAGCCTTGTTCCTGGTAGTGGGCCAGGCTCTCGGCCGGGATGTGCCCCATGTAGCCGATGATGTGCGCCGTGAGCGCGCCGCTGGGATAGTCCCGGATCGGCTCCAGCACCAACTGCACCCCGGGCAGGTTCACGGCGTCCTCGGCGATGCGGAAGGCGGTCTCTTCCTTGATGTAACGTGCGACGGTGATGGGCCGATAGGCGCCGCCTAACTCGCCAGCTACGATGTTCTCTTCGATCTCGGCGCGCGGCATCACCCAGGGTTGACGTTCGGGGATCTGGAAGACCGGGGCCGGCGTCGGCGCTTTGGCGGCAGCTGGCGTGGGGGTGGGCGTAGGTGTCAGAGCCGATTCGGGTTGCGCCAGTAGAGTCAACAGGCGATCCAGCACTGCGGCCTGTGCGGCGTCCTCCACCTCATCATCGTCGGCGCGCGGCAGGTCGCCCGGCACCACCACCACGGTGAAGCTGGGGCGGTTGCGGGCCAGGATCTCGCCGTTGCGGTCGTAGATGACCCCGCGCGGGGCCGCGATGTCCACCTGGCGCAGGCGGTTGCGATCGGCCAGCAGGCGATACTGCTCACCGGCCACCATTTGGATCTGCCATAGCCGCGCCAGCAGGATGGTCGCCACAACGAAGATGATCGCGCGCAGCAGGGCCAGGCGGCCGGCTTGCGGTTGTTTTCCGGCGTGCATCCGCTACCACTCCATGTTGGGCGCGCTCAAATGGCCCACTATCAGGCGCAGTACGGGATAAACCAACGCTGTCAGCAGCGCATTCAGCGCCAGCTCAGGCGCGATCACGCGCAGGGTCGCGCTGGCCCAGTCCACCGGGAGGCCGCGCACCTGTTGTGTGAACAGCAGGATCCACCCGTGGAGGGGCGTGGCAAGGGCGACCAGCAGAATCGGCAACGCCAGGTTGTTGGCGAAAACACTGCTCCGGCCGAGCCCCGCCAGGAAGCTCGTCGGCATCAGCGCCAGCGCCGAAGCACCTAACGGCATGCCCGCCACGAGATCGATCCCTATCCCGCCGCTAAAGCCCCACACCAGGCCATCGCTGACGCTGCGCAGCACGCTCCAGCAGACAACGACTGTCAGCAGCAGGTTGGGGTGGGCGCCGAAGAAGCGCACGCGCGACAGCAGGGTCCCCTGGAGCACCACGATCAACGCCAGGGTGATCACCATCCAATACAGATTTGCTGTGCGCCGGCTGGTTTGGGTTCCCATGTCACCCTACGATGTCCGGTTCGGCCGGTTGGCCGGGCAGCGGCTCGAAGTTGGTGATGACTAACACGAACTCCAGCCGGTCGAAGTTCACGGTCGGCCGCACCACGGCCTGCTGGAACATCTCAAAGTCGCGCTGCTTGACCTCGATGATCTGGCCAATCACCAGGTTCTTGGGGAAATTGCCCCCCAGGCCCGACGTGATGACCTCGTCACCGACGCTGATGTCCGCGTCCTGGGGGATGTAGTCCATCACCGGCAAGGCGCCGGCCCGGCCCTTAACCACCCCCACGGCGCGGCTGTTCTCCCGCTTGACCCGGGCCTGCACGCCGCTGCTAGGATCGGTGATCAACAGCACCGTGGATGACCGCGGACTCACTTGATGGATGCGGCCGACCAGGCCCCGCTCGGTGACCACGGGCATGCCCGGTTTGATGCCGTGTTCGGCGCCCAGGTCAATCGTCAGGGTCGCGAGATAGTTAAGCGGTTCCTGGCTGATGACACGGGCGATGACCTGGCCGCCACTGAAGTCGTAATACGGGTTAAGCTGCCGGAAGCGCAACAACTCGCGGAGCTGCTGGTTTTCCACCTCCAGCTCTCTGAGCCGTGCGTTGTCAATGATCAGCGTGTCCACCTGGGTTTGGAGCTGGCGGTTCACGCTGCGCAAGGTGCGCAGCTCCCGCGCCGTGGTCAAGACGTTGTCTATTTGCCGGCCCAGCCCGTTGAACACCGTCAACAATGGCCGCGCGGCCGTGCGCAACACGCCCTCTACTGGCGCCAAGCGACCCGTGGACGACAGCACGAGCAACACGATGCTGATCATCGCCAGGATAATGAAAAGTGAACCCCGCCTGGACGTGCGGTTCATAGCTGTGTCAGCCTGTGAAAGCAGCACGGCGACAGGGTGACCGGGCCCCCTGGATCTCCCGCATCCCCACGTCGCCGCGTCTCAGAAAGATCTTCTCGGATCAGTGTAACGTACTGCCACGACTCATGCTGGCCAGCGTCTTTTCCAAGATTTCGAAGTTCTCCAGCACCATGCCGGACCCCCGCGCCACACAGCTCAAGGGATTCTCGGCCACGTACACTTTCATCTTGGTCTCTTCGGTCAGCCGTTGGGCCAGCCCCCGCAGCAGCGCGCCACCGCCGGCCAGTGCGATACCGTGTTCCATCAGGTCGGCCACCAACTCGGGCGGCGTCTCGTCAATGGCCTGGCGGATGGTGTCTACGATGATGCCCACTGAATTGCGCAACGCCTCGCGCAGCTCCACGCTGCTGATGTCAATGGCCTCGGGCAGGCCGGACACCAGGTTGCGGCCGCGCAGCTCCACCAGCAGCTCGGGCTCCAGCGGATAGGCCGAGCCGGCCTCGATCTTGACCCTTTCCGCCATTTGTTCGCCGATGAGCAGGTTATACTTTTGCTTGGCGTAGTTGATGATGTCTTCGTTCATTTCATCGCCGGCCACGCGGATGGAGCGGGCCACCACAATGCCGCCCAGCGACGTCACCGCCACCTCGGTGGTGCCGCCGCCGATGTCCACGATCATGCTGCCCAACGCATCGGAGACCGGCAGTGCAGCGCCGATGGCCGCGGCCATGGGTTCCTCGATCAGGTACGCCTCGCGCGCGCCTGCGCTGATGGTGGCATCGAAGACCGCGCGCTTCTCCACCTCGGTGACGCCGGACGGGATGCCGACGACCACGCGCGGCCGGGGTACGCGCAGGATCATGCGCTCGTGTACCTTGTGGATGAAGTAGTGCAGCATCTGCTCGGTGACGTCGAAGTCGGAGATCACACCGTCGCGCAACGGTCGGATTGCGACGATGTTGCCGGGGGTCCGGCCGACCATCGCTTTTGCCTCCGAGCCGATGGCGAGCACTTTCTTCATCTTCTTGTCAATCGCGACCACCGACGGCTCGTCAATCATGATGCCGCGGTTGCGCACATAGACCAGGGTGTTGGCCGTGCCCAGGTCAATGCCGATATCCAGTGAAAACAGGCCGAGAAGCCAGTTGAGTGGGCTTACCACGCGATTTGCGCTCCTGTCATGTACATTTGAACCAAAGCTTCACGATTATAGCATCCTCAGGCATAACGCCCAAATGCGCAGTTCCAGCTTTGAGCTTTCCCCCGTGCCGTGCTATAGTGAGTCAGGGGAGCCCCGATTTTTTGCAAGTCGGCATCGAGGCGCACTTGATGACAGACCTCAAAGTACGCGTCCAGGCACACATCCAGCAGCACGGCCTGTTCACGCCGGGCGACGCAGTCATCGTCGGCGTGTCGGGCGGCGCGGACTCGCTCTGCCTGCTGCACCTGCTGCGCAACCTGGCCCCGGCCCTGGGCATTCGCCTCCACGTGGCGCACCTGAACCACGGCCTGCGCGGGGCCGAGGCCGACGCCGACGCCGCGTTCGTGGCCACGCTGGCGGCCGAGTGGGGCGTGCCGTACACCGTGGGC
This sequence comes from Anaerolineae bacterium, assembly GCA_034433275.1. Classification (GTDB taxonomy): domain Bacteria; phylum Chloroflexota; class Anaerolineae; order CG2-30-64-16; family CG2-30-64-16; genus DAOUAT01. Next base: position 3,675 of record DAOUAT010000139.1, on the reverse strand, counting down.
CGGGCCGACGTGGCCGCGCTGGCGACCGCACCCGGCGTCTCACTGGAAGAAGCGGCTCGCCATGCGCGCTATCGTTTCCTGGCTGGGGTCGCGCACCAGGCGGACGCCAGCGTCATCGCCGTGGGCCACAACGCCGACGACCAGGCCGAGACGGTGCTGATGCACTTCCTGCGCGGCAGCGGCGTGGCTGGCCTGCGCGGGATGCTGCCACGCACCTCTCTGGGCGATTATCGGCTGGGCGAGCAGATCGCTGGTCTTCTCCGCGTCTCCGCGTCTCCGCTTCTCCTTGTTCGTCCTCTCCTGGCCACCCCGCGGGCCGACATCGAAGCCTACTGCACCGAGCACGGCCTGGCGCCGCGCTTCGACCGCAGCAACGAGGACACCACCTTCTATCGCAACCGCCTGCGCCACGAGCTCCTGCCCCTGCTGGCCACGTACAACCCCAACATCCGCAGCATCCTGGCGCACACCGCCGAGGCGCTGGCCGGCGATTACGAAGTGCTACGCGCGCAGACGGAGGCGGCATGGGCGGCGATCGTGCGGCCGGCCGACCCTGCTGAGGTGCGGTTCGACCTGGCGCGCTGGCGCCAGTTGCCGCTGGGCCTCCAACGCGCCACCGTGCGCGCGGCGGTCGCGCGGCTGCGCTGGAGCCTGCGCGATATCGGCTGGGAGCACGTCGAGGCTGCGGTGCAGCTCGCCCGCCGCGGCGTCACCGGCCAGAGCGCGACCCTGCCCGCGGGCCTGGCGCTGGCGCTCAGCTACGGCGTGCTGCGGGTGGCCGAAGCGGGCGCGACATGGCCGGCCGACGTGCCGCAGGTCGCCGGGCCGGTCGCGCTGCCCGTTGAAGGCGCCGTTGACCTGGGCGGCGGCTGGCGCGTCACCGTGAGGCGCGTCCCGCGCGCGTCCCTGCCCGCCGATTTCGCGGCCAACCCCGACCCCTGGGCCGCCTGGCTGGACGCGGACGCGGTCGGGTCGGTGCTCCACCTGCGGCCGCGCGCGCCCGGTGACCGCTTTTGCCCGCAGGGGATGGGCGGCCATGAAGTGCGGGTTAACGAGTTCATGATCAACGCCAAGACGCCGCGCGCTGCCCGCGCCGGCTGGCCATTGTTGATCGGGCAGCGCGGCATCGCCTGGCTGCCCGGCATGCGCGTGGACGCGCGCGCGGCGATCGGCCCGGCGACGCGTTGGGTCTGGCATGTGGTGTTCGCGCGCAGCAGCGCCACGCATGGATGCTTCGGGCCCGTCACGGAATAAATGTCGCAACTGCATCACTTCAGCAGAGCGAAGCATCCTGAGCGGAGGGCCGCAGCCCGCAGTCGAAGCATGTCCTGAGCGAAGTCGAAGGGGATGCGGAGCGGCCTCTGCATGACAGCAGGATGTCTTGGCCCTTGAAACGCACCCTCGGTTGCCTGGTTTGGCTTCTTCCAAACTTTCGATTATCATCGGTGATCTTATGACCGCGACCGTCATCCTCCACCCTGGCAAAGACAAGCCGGTCCGCCAGCGCCACCCGTGGATCTTCTCCGGGGCGATCGCCCGCGTGGACGGCCGGGCCGAGCCCGGTAGCCTCGTCGAGGTGGCCGACGCGGCCGGCCGGTGGCTGGCGCGCGGCTACTTCAACCCGCGGTCGCAGATCGTGGTGCGGCTGCTGGCCTGGGAACAAGACTGCCCGATAGACGCCGGCTTCTGGCGCGACCGGCTGGCGGCCGCAGCCGCTGGTCGGGAGGCGTTGGACCTGGGCCGCGAGACGGACGCCTATCGCCTGGCCTACGCCGAGAGCGATGGCCTGCCCGGCCTGATCGTGGATCGCTACGGCGACTGGCTGGTCGTGCAGTTCCTGACCCTGGGGGTGGACGCGCGGCGTGAGTTGCTGCTGGATCTCCTGGAGGCGCAGTTCAGGCCCGCGGGCATCGCGGAACGCTCGGACGCGGCCGTGCGGCGGCAGGAGGGGCTGCCGCTGCGCAGCGGCCCGGCCCGCGGCCAGCCGCCTCCGCCCGACCTGGTGATCACCGAGCACGGCCACCGCTTCCCGGCCGACCTGCTGGGCGGCCAGAAGACCGGGTTCTATGTGGACCAGCGCGAGAACCGGCGCACCGTCGCCGCGCACGCCGCGGGCCGCCGGGTGTTGAACGCGTTCAGCTTCACCGGCGCGTTCGGGGTCCACGCGCTGGCCGGCGGCGCGGCCCACGTGACCAACGTGGACAGCTCCTACGACGCGCTGGCCGGCGCGGAGATGGCGCTGCGCCTCAACGGCTTCGACCCTGACCGCCAGGCCGAGAGCATCTGCGGCGATGTGTTCCAGGTGCTGCGGGCCGTGCGGGATGAGGGCCGGCAGTTCGACCTGGTGATCCTGGACCCGCCGAAGTTCGCCAAGAGCAAGGCCGAGCTGGACGGCGCGACGCGCGGCTACAAGGACATCAACCTGCTGGGCCTGAAGCTGCTGGCGCCGGGCGGGCTGCTGGCGACCTTCTCGTGCTCCGGCCTGGTGACACCCGACCTGTTCCAGAAGATCGTCTTCGGCGCCAGCGTGGATGCCGGCCGGGACGCGCAGATCATCGCCAAACTCGGCCAGGGCCCCGATCATCCCATCCTGCTCAGCTTCCCGGAAGGGGAGTATCTCAAAGGGTTGTTGTGCCGGGTGGGTTGAATGGTGAATGTGGAATGGCGAATGTGGAATGTCGAATCAGCGGGAACTTGGGGAACTGAGGGAAATAAGGGAACCGAAGGAAACAAGGGAAGCAAGGGAACTCTGCACTCCCGCCATCCGTTACGCAGTACGCAATACGCAGCACGCATCACGAACGGAAACCTCATGCCCACATTGTACGAACGCAAAGCGGAATACTGGACGCGTGACCTGGCAGACCGAGGGTTCGAGGACGAGGTGAAGGCCGGGTTGGCGGCGCTGGGGTGGGAGTATGAGGATGAGACTGCCGCGCACGACCGCCCCGACATCACCTTCCTGCGCCGCGTGCGGGGGAACACGGTGCGCGCGGCGTTGGAGCTGAAAGAGAAGCGCCAGCCCTACCGGCCGCGCTGGGCCGCGCTGGCCGGCGTCCCGGAGCCGGAGCTGTTGGTGTTGGATGAGGTCTCGGCGCGTAAGCTGCTGGCGCGGGCTCCGCGGGCGTTCCTGCTGTTTCGTGATGTCACCCGGCCCGCGCAGCCCCTGGTGCTCTACACCATCATTGACCTGTTCTGCCTGCCCAAAGTTCGGGTGCGGCGGGAGATCGCGTTGCACGCGCAGCGCGACAAGGCCAAGTGGCTGCTGGATCGGCGCCACGGCCGCGCCTGTCCCGACCTCAACGTCGCGTTCGCGGCGATGGCGACCTACCTGGATCGCGATATGCTGGATCAACTGCGGGCGCTGGAGGCGCACGGGGATTTCGTGGGGGAGAGGGTGGAGACGTTGTGAGGGAATCGAGAGACCGAAATGTCATGCTGAGCGGGTTAGCGAGCCAAAATACGTCGCGGCAAGACGCCAGCGAAGTTCTCATGCCGTGGGTGGCGCCCGGCACATGAAAACCGAGCGAAGCACCCTGAGCGGAGGGCCGCAGCCCGTAGTCGAAGCATGTCCTGAGCGTAGTCGAAGGGGGTGCGGAGCGGTCTTCCGCCCAACGCCGCATCCTGCGACTGCGCCGGGGCCCCTACCCCAGCTCCGCTCAGGATGCTTGCTAT
>DAOUAT010000138.1:0-5668 GCA_034433275.1 Anaerolineae bacterium | reverse complement strand
CCCCTCCCCCGCCACCTTCCCCGTAACCCACGCCCACAGGAAATTGTACCCGCCGATGGGGCCGAAGGCGTCCAGCAGCTCGCCGCAGAGGAAGAGGCCGGGGGTCCGGCGGCTCTCCAGCGTCGCCGGGTTGACCTCGCTCAGCGCCACGCCGCCGCCGGTGACCTCGGCGGTCTTGTAGCCCTCGTGGCCGTGCCAGGGCAAGGGATAGCGGGTCAGCAGCGCCACCAGCCGGGTGCGATCCTCGCGGCGCAGCTGGGCCAGGTAGGCCAGGCGCAGGCCGGCCTCGTCCAGCAGCAGGTCGGCCAGGCGTTCGGGCAGATGCTGGCGCAGCAGCGTGGAGACCGGCCCGCGCGCCGTTCGCACCGCCGCATCCCAGCCCTCGGCGTCCAGCCGCGCCCACTGCACGCCGATGACCGGCCGCGGACCGCCCTCGAAAGTCGCCCGCGCGGCCACGTGCGACACGTTGAGCACCGCCGGTCCGCTGTAACCCCGGTGGGTGAACAGGAAGCCGCCGTGGGCGGAGGCTGAGGCTGAGATTAAGGTTGAGGGGGGATGCGCGGTGAGTGTGACGGCGGGGAGGGACAGGCCCGCCAGCGCCCGGTGTGCGGGGACATCACACGTGAGCGGCACCAGCGCCGGGTAAGTCGGGACGACCGCGTGCCCCAGCGCCCTGGCGATGGTCAGGCCGGCGCCATCGCTGCCCGTGGCCGGCACCGAAAGGCCGCCGGTCGCCAGAACGACGCGGCTCGCCAACAGCGCCCGGCCGTCGGCCAGGGTCACGCGCCAGGCGTCGTCTTCCGGTCGCAGGTCGGCCACGCGGACGCCGGTGCGCAACACGACCCCGCGCGCCTGGGCCGCGGCCAGCAGCGCATCCAAGACATCCCGCGCCCGGTTGGAGGCCGGGAACAGCTTGCCGCTGTCCGCTTCCAGTGCCAGTGGGATCGCCAGCTCTTCCTCAAAAAAGCGCCGAACCTGCGCCAACGGCCAGCCGCGCAGGATCTTGGCGAGCGTATGGGGCGAGCCGTCGGTGTGGAAATCCTCCGGCGCGGCGCGGGACGGCAACACGTTGCACCGGCCGCCGCCACTGATCAGGATCTTCTGGCCGGGGCGGTCGCTGCCTTCCAGCAGCAGCACCGGCCGCGCTCCGCCCGCGGCGAAGAGCGCGGCCATCAGCCCGGCCGCGCCTGCGCCGACGATGATGATGGGAGCTTCCAACATGTGCGTCACCTCTTTCAACGGGAGGATTATATCACCAGGGTCTGTTTTGGCCGCCTTTGGCAGTCAAGGCAGATCGCTTGTACGAGGCTTGCCCCTTTTTAGTATTTGACAGGCTTCAAAGATTAATAGTAGACTATGCCCATTGTCGTTCCCCACTCACAAAATACAAAGGAATCCACCATGCAGAAGCTCAGATCCATCCTGTTCCTGATCCTCATCCTGTCGTTGGTCATGATCGCCCCGATGGCTGCCGGCGCGGCGCCGGGGTCGGATGCGGTTGTGACGATCTCGGTTGACCAGGCCTCGTTCTCGGCAGAGCAGAACGTGGTCGTCCACGTCACGATCGGCAACCCGACCGGTCACACGATCAGGGTGTTGAAGTGGTACACGCCGGCCGAAGATGTGGAAGACCCGCTCTTCGTCGTGACCCGCGACGGCGTGGCGGCCTCCTACGTGGGCGCGATCTACAAGCGCCCGGAACCCAAGAACGATGACTACGTCATGTTGAAGGCCGGCGAAAGCCTGACGCGCGACGTCAATCTGGGGGCGTATTACGATCTGTCCGCCACCGGAAACTATGCGGTGCGCTATGAAGTTGCCGCCGCAAACCTCTACTCGGAGAAGGCGGTCGGCCCGACCAAGGCCGTTGATAGCCTTAAGTCGAACGAGCTGAACCTGTGGATCGAGGGCCGGCAGGTCGCTGCCCCGGCGGCGATTACGCCAGAAGCAGTGACCGGCTCCACTTCCTTTAGTAAGTGCACCACCACGCAGCAAACCACTTCGGTAAGCGCCCGCTCTCAGGCGAGCACCTACGCAGCCGACGCTTTGAGTTATCTCAACGCTGGCAAAACGGGATCACGCTACACCACCTGGTTTGGCGTTTACAATTTCTCGCACTACAGCACCGTCAAGACGCACTTCGCCGCCATCAGCAGTGCTATGGACACGGCCCCGGTGACGTTCGACTGCGGCTGCAAGAAGAAATACTACGCGTATGTGTACCCCAACCAGCCCTACACCATCTATCTGTGCAGCGTGTTTTGGACTGCGCCGCTGACTGGCACAGACTCCAAGGCCGGCACGCTGATCCACGAGATGAGCCACTTCACCGTCGTCGCCGGCACGGATGACTTCGTCTATGGGCAGGCCGGCGCGAAGAATCTGGCGATCACGGACCCAGCCAAGGCGGTCAACAACGCGGACAATCATGAGTATTTCGCGGAGAACACGCCCGCACTTCCGTAGGATCGATTGACCCGACCGGCCAGGGTGTGCCCGAAACGATGAGTCCAACAGGCCACAACCAAGTGCCCTGTACAGCGGCGTTGTACAGGGCACTTTCATTTCCGCATTTCGATGGCTACGGAACCGGCTGGCTATCCACGTAGCCTATATTGTTGTGATCTTTGTCCGTTAAGTGGATATGAAGGGTGGCGCCAGTGACCGGCGGGGTCACTCGCACGACGAAGGTCACCCACTGGCAATAGCGCAGCGGGCTTGCCGGCGTCACCCAGCCCACCCCGCCGGGAACGGGCATCGGCCCCCAGCCCACGGGCCACTCCACGGGCTGTGCGCTCTGCCAGGGCGGATCCTGCTCATTGTAGAAAATCTCGATGTCGTAGATCACGCCATCCAGACCTTCCTTGTTCACGTGCATCTTGATCTCAATGTAGCCCAGCCCCAGATTACGATAAGTGGACTGCACACCGGTGAGCAACGGTTTGCGCGTGGCTGTGGCCGTCGGTGTCAACGTCCGAGTCGGGGTCGGAGAGCGCGTCGGTGGCGGGGTAGCGGTATCTGGTGGCGGTTCCACGGTGACGCGCGTCGCTGTTGCTGTGGATGTATGCGTGGGTGGCGGCGCCGTAAACGTGCTGGTTGCAGTGGGGGTTCGCGTCGGTGTAGTTGTGCGCGTCGGCGTGGCCGTGGGGGTGACGGTGCCCGGCTCGACCGGCGAGACCGCGATGGCGTACTCGACCTCAGCCCAGACCGGCATCTGCGGGTTGTAGGAACCCTGGAAGCCGAGGAATTCATCGGGGGTGTTTAGGTCCCTGAAATTGGCCAAGGGCAGCCAGCGCGTATAGCCCCATGGCCCCCACGTGCCGCCAGGGCTGTGCGTCTCTACAATGCGATAGAGATCGTGCGAGACGAAGCGCGCGTCGTTGTGCAGCGCGGGCGAGTGACCGGCCGGATGGCCTGGCGGTAGCACACGGCCCCAGCCGCCGACCTCGGCCGCATCGGTGATGGGATCGCTGAACGCGATCAGCCTGCGCAGCGAATCCACCCCGGCGGCCGTAACGTAATGCCCGCCGACGCGACGCCAGCCGATTAAGCTGTCCTGCCAGAAGCCGATGAGCAGGATCACGTCCTCGCTGCGCTCCACCTCGGCCTCGACCCAGCCGAACGCGGGCCTGGCCTGAAGCGTAACCGAGTAGGCGGCGTCCAACCCTTTTGCGGCCAGATAAGCCTTGATGCCCTGCGCCAGGTTGTTGGGCTGCGTGCCGGCTGCCCCGGTCCCCGCCAGCCCGGCCAGATGATTGACGAACGGCTGGACGTTACGCGGGTCGTGGTCATCCCAGATCGCGGGGTTGTAGGAGGTCAACAAGGGATAGTTGTCGTTGCGCACGGGCGGCGGGATCGGGTTCGGCTCGAACTTGCTGTCGAACCACCATAACGAGTTGGCGGCCGCCACCGGCCCGCAGAACGTCCACTGCCAGGCAGTGTTGCGCCAGGCATCCTGACGTTGGTCGAAATCGGGCATGCCGCTGAGCGCATAATCGCGCCATCCGCCCGCCTTCCAGAAGATGGGCGGCAGCAGGCGCCGGAACAAGGCGAAGCGCGAGAGGTGGTCGGTAGCGATTTGGACCGTGTTGGCCTGAGCGTCAATCACGCTCTCCTGCTCCTCCCAGTCCTCGGCCGCTGTTTGTACGAAGAGCCCCAGGCCAGGCAGGTCGCCCCCGGCGTCATCGTAGCGCAGCGTCAGGGCGATGGGCCGTTTGAAGTGCGTGACCGGCCTGCCCTGGGCCGCAACGTTCAGCTCAGTAGCGTTCAGATCGAAGGCGTTGCCGGCATCCTCCATCTCCGACGGCGGGATGGGCGTGGCCGGCGCATAGCTGAAGAGCACCTTACGCTCCACCGCCTCCGCCGGCACCGCCACATGAACGCTGCCGTCGGGCGCGTCCAACGTCCCACCCATGGGGCCAATGACGACCGAGGTTGGGCCGGGGGGCGGCGTGCGAGTGGGGGTCGGGGTCTGCGTCGGATTCGCGGGCGCATTGCGCAACACCAAAGGAAGGTAAAGTTCTGCACCCACGAACAAGCTGCCACGCATGTCCGGCAAAAGGTTACAGTGATAAAACACATAACCGGGCAGGGTGAAAGTGCGCGTATAACGCTCACCCGGCCCCAGCACGGGCGAACCCCAGGCGCCATCATCCGCCGTCACCGCGTGAAACGTCGTGTCGTCATTGAGCCACACCACTTGAGCGCCGGGAGACACTCCCGCACGAGAGGGGTCAAAATGCAATCCCGCCATGCGGATCACCAGGGGCGGGTCAACAACCGGATCGGCCAGCACACCCGCCGGCCGGGCAGCAACCTGGGTCACGATCAACAACAGAAGCAGAGCGCCGCCCAACGCCAGCAAGCCGGCGCGGGTCCAGAAGGGAAGCCGTTTCCACATCGTCGCACCTCCTGACAGCAAACAAACCAGCCAAGCCAACGATACAACGGGCAGGTGACAACGACAGCGACAGTGCGGGGTAAGTGGCGATTTGAAGCGAAGCTGCGTGGAAAAGCGGGCCACTACACGCCGTGCCCGCTCCGATTATACGACAAACAGCGCCCGATAGCAATACCCTTTGTGCAAATTCCCTTTCCAGATCAAGGGAAGGCCGAAGCGATTTCCTCCTGCACCCATGAGTCAGCCTCCAGTGCCAGCGCGTTTATGAGGCTGCCTTTGGCCTCGGCGCCGCCGATCCGCCCCAACGCCCACGCCGCGTGTCCGCGCACCAGCGGCTCAGGATCGGCCAACAGCGCAGTCAGAGCGGGGATGAGCGCCGGATCGCGGCTGTTGCCGGCCGCCACGCACGCGTTGCGCACCAGGCCGAGGCGCTTGGCGCGCAGCACCGGCGTGCCGCGGAAGCAGGCGCGGAATGCGGATTCGTCCAGGGCCAGGAGTTCGGTCAGCGGAAAAACAGAAGGGAGCGCGGCGCCGCCCAGGTCCGTTTCCTTGGCGGATGATCCTTCGAGGGTCCGGAGTCGAGGCTTTAGCCGGTCTCTCACATCGCACACCAGACCGGCTAAGGCCTCGATTCCAACTGCCCGGCTCCCCCGATTGTACGGGCACACCTCCTGGCACACGTCGCACCCGAAAACCCAGTCACCCATCAGCGGCCGCAGATCGCGCGGGATGGGGCCGCGCAGTTCGATGGTCAGGTACGAGGTGCAT
>DAOUAT010000137.1:0-3925 GCA_034433275.1 Anaerolineae bacterium | reverse complement strand
AGCCTGTGGGCGCGGGCGCCGTGGCTGCCGCGACGCGGGGCGCTGGCTGCGCTGGCCGTGTTGGCGCTGCTCACCGCGCTGGTTGGGCGGCCGCTGGTGGGGGCCGCCCTGGGCTGGCCGGGCGCGGCACGTATCGCTGTGGCGGCCGTGAGCCTGGCGCCGCTGGCGGTGCTGATGGGGCTGCCCTTCCCCCTGGGCCTGGCCTGGCTGGAGGCGCGCGCGCCGGGGTGGACGCCGTGGGCCTGGGCGGTCAACGGTTGCGCGTCGGTGGTGGCCTCGGTGCTGGCCGCGATCCTGGCGCTCAGCCTGGGGTTCACCGTGGTGATCTGTCTGGGCGCAGGGGCGTATGCGGTGGCAATGTTAGTGCTCCCCCGTCAACGGCACAAACATCACATTCCCCAGGTTGCTGGCCTGTAGCTCGCCGGCCTGCTTCTCGAACAGCCAGAGGGTCTGCACCGCACCCTGCGGGCCGATGGGAATGACCAGCCGGCCCCCTTCCTTGAGCTGCTGCGCCAGCGGGGCGGGCAGGTGGTCGGGCGCGGCGGTGACGATGATCGCATCGTAAGGCGCGTGCTCCGGCCAGCCGAAGTAGCCATCGGCCTGCTGCACATGGACGTTGGCATAGCCCAGGTCGGCCAAGCGCGCGGCCGCCTGCTGTGCCAGCTCAGGGACGATCTCCACCGTGTAGACCTCGACGTCCATCTCGCCCAGGACGGCCGCCTGGTAGCCGCTGCCGGTCCCCACCTCCAACACCCGCTGGCCCGGCCCGACCTTCAGCGCTTGGGTCATCAGCGCCACGATGTAGGGCTGCGAGATGGTCTGGCCGTAGCCGATGGGCAGGGGGTGATCCTCGTAGGCGGCCGCGACATACTGATCGGGCACGAAACGATGGCGCGGCAGCCGGCGCATGGCGGCCAGCACCGCGGCATCGCTCACCCCGCGACGCTCGATCTGGTCGGCCACCATGACGCTCCGGGCGTTCGCGAAGCCGTCGGGCGTCGGGGCGGTGGCGGCCGGCGTGGGGGGCGCAGCCTGATCCCTGAGCAGCAGCAACGCGGCGGCCGCAAGGATCAGCACGATGGCGGCAACGATGCCGAGGGTACGGCGTGACATGGCTTCCTCCGCTAATCCGTGTGTTGTGCGTATCAGATCACTTGTGAATACACCCGGATTATATCATGCCTCTGGCTTGACAGCTTGTGCTATCTGCGCCACAATCAGGACATTGACGTCTCTCTTGTCACGGAGTCGCATTTCATGTCCGATCACAGCCCCTGCCTCACCTGGTGCGCCCAAACCCTGCGCCTGCGCAACCCGTTCCGGTTGTCCTACGGCGTCAGCGAGACCCGGCGGGCGTTTTGGATTCGATTAGCCGACGATGCCGGTTGGGGCGAAGCCGCCATCCCGCCCTATTACGGCATCTCGGACGAGAGCATGATCGCGTTCTGGGCCGCGGCCGCGGCGCGCACTGATCCGTACCCCGACGATCTCGCCGGCATCCCCGCCTGGGTGGGGGCCGACGGTCCAGCGCCGGCCCGTTGCGCCGTGGATCTGGCGCTGCACGACCGCCTGGGCCGGCAACGCGGCCTGCCGTTGTGGCGACTGCTCGACTTGCCTGAACCGCGCGTCCTGCCCACATCCTTCACCATCGCCATCGCCGAGCCGGACGAGATGGCCCGCCTGGCCGTCGAGGCCAGCGCCTACTCGATCCTCAAGATCAAGCTCGGCTCCGACGACGACCTGGCGCGGCTGGCCGCGGTGCGCGCTGCCCGGCCCGACGTCCAATTGCGGGTGGACGCCAACGCGGGCTGGTCGCCCGCAGAGGCCGTGGCGCAGATCCGCCGGCTGGAACGCCTCGACCTGGCGCTGATCGAGCAGCCGACGCCCAAAGACGACATCGCGGGCATGGGCTACGTGCAGGCGCGCACCGGCCTGCCCGTGGTCGCCGATGAATCGGTGCGCACCCTGGCTGATGTGGAAGCGCTGGCCCAGGCGGGCGTGGCCGCGATCAACCTGAAGCTGCAAAAGGTCGGCGGCCTGGCGCCGGGGTTGACCATGCTGCGCCGGGCGCGCGAGCTGGGCATGCGGGTCATGCTCGGCTGCATGATCGAGACCTCGCTGGGCGTGACCGCGATGGCGCACCTGGCCGGCCTGGCCGACTGGCTGGACCTCGACGCGCCGCTCCTCATCGCCGATGACCCGTTCGCCGGCGTGACCTACGACGCCCAGAGTGGCATCCACGTGCCTGACAGACCGGGGGTGGGCGTGATACTGCGTACTGCGTAGCGCGGGGTGCGTGGGACACTGTCATTCTGAGCGAGTACACGGCTCAACGCTCGTTACGACGAAATGCCAGCGAAGAATCTCGTAGTTCGCCATTCGCTGATTCGCCATTCGCCGATTCGTTAATTCGCAATTCGAGGCTCTATGCGATTTTTTGACGCTCATTGTGACGCAGTGATGCACACCTATGACGGCCCGTACGATTTCGTCGGCGGGGATGGCCGCGGGCACGTGGACCTGCCGCGGCTGCGGGCGACGGGCCATGCTGTGCAGGTTTTCGCCATCTTCGCCGCGGCCAGCTACTACCGCGGCCGCGATCTGCCGGCCCTGGCCGAGGCGGCCGCGCGGGCGATCGGCGCGTGGGTTGCTGCGTCAGGCGGGCGACTGCGCCTGGCGCTGACCGGGGCCGATGTCGCTGCGGCCTGTGCGCCCGCAGCAGATCACGTGGCCGCACTCATTGGTTTGGAGGGCGGCGATCCGTTGGCGGGCCGGGCGGAGAATCTGGCGCACTTCTTCGACTTGGGCGTGCGGTTGATCATTCCGGCCTGGGACGACAACCCGTTCTCCGGCACTTCTGGCGGCGCGGGCGGCGGGCTGAGCGCTGAGGGGGTCAAGTTGGTGGCGCTGGCCGAGGCGCTGGGGGTGATGGTGGACGTCTCGCACCTGTCGGATGCGGCGTTCGACCAGGTGTTGGTGCTGACGCGCAAACCATTTGTTGCCAGCCACTCCAATTGCCGGAGCATCAGCCCTGCGCCGCGCAACCTGACCGACGCGCAGATCCGGGCCCTGGCAGACCGGGGCGGCGTCATGGGCATCAACCTGGCGCCCGACTTCCTCGCGCCCGATTACCTGGCTGCCTGGAACGCAGCGCTGGCGCCGCTGCAAGGGCTGGACGCGGCCGCGCGGCAGATGGCGCGGGCCGAGGCCGGCCCCGCGCTGGCCGCCATCCCGCGGCCCGATCTGGCGTGGGTCGGCCGGCACGTGCGGCACGCGATGCACATCGGCGGCGAGGGGTGCATCGGCCTGGGCGGCGACCTGGATGGCATCAGTTTCACGCCCGCCGGCATTCGCGGCGTCCAAAGCTATCCCCTGATCGCCGATGCACTGCGGCAGGCCGGCCTGACAGAGCGCCAGGTGGAACTGATCTGTTGGCGGAACATGGCCCGCGTCTTTGCGGACGTGCTGCCGCAAGTAGCGCAAGCTGCCAGCTTGCGTCGCAAGTAGCGCAAGCTGCCAGCTTGCGCCATACCACGTGGGGAGAACAACGCCATGCTCGATACCATTCGCCTCGCGCTGAGTGAGGCGCTCCAGGCCTATTCGGATACGCGGGTTCAATACTGCCGGTTGGAGGCGGCCGCCCTGGACGGCAGCCGCTGCATCTTGGCCGGCGCCGTGCTGGACGTGGATCCGCTGTTTGGCGTGATCGGCGAGCTGAGCATCCGTTTCCCCGGCCTGACTTTCGACGCGGCGCTGGTGCAGGTGCTGCGAGGCCAGGGCAGAACCGCCGATCGGGTCGTCGCTGCGAACCTGACCGGCCTCTATGCGTCCTCCTCGTTCCTGGCCGAGCAGCTCAGCCAGGTGATGAACGGCGCACGCCTGGAAGTGCTGCTGGAGGAGGGGCGCTGGTGCTTTGTCCGCCAGC
>DAOUAT010000136.1:0-3773 GCA_034433275.1 Anaerolineae bacterium | reverse complement strand
ACGTAGACCCGGTTGCCCTGAGGGTTGATGTACCACGTCTCCCCATAGTCGCAGGTGACAACGTCCACACCGGGGCTGGCGCTGTAGGATCCAGCGCTGTTGCTGGCCGTGCTTCGATAGTAGTAACCGGAGTAGGAGCTTCCCAACCAATGCCAGACGTAGGTGTGCAAAGTTGAGTTAGCAGGGGCGGAACCCCAGATCCTGTCGGCGCCGACATCCAACGCTGCGGTCAGGCCAGGCACAGGCAGATTCATGCTGGCGCCGCCCGTGGGTACAACTTCTACCCTATCTCCGGCTGCGATGTCAATTCGAGTATCGCCGTTCCAGAGAGAGGCGCCCCAGTACCCGTTCGCAGAAGGCGTGAAAGAGGTGCTGTACCGAGTAGCATTGCTGGCGTTCTTGAGGGTCACATTGATCGAGGAGAGTTTGGGGTCCACATAGCCCCAGACCTGATTGAAGTCTTTCCAGGCATTGGTAACCGGGGCATTAGCGTACGTGTAGATCTGGTTGCCGTTGGCGTCAACGTAGTAGGCGTACGCCCAATCGTCAGGAACCAGGTCAACCACGTCGGAGAAGCTGACGCTGTAGGTGTTTGCACCACTCACGGTGGTGAGCTTGCAGTAGCAGCTCCCTCAGCCGTAAGGTACACCCATGTGGCAGCCTTGCACCTTCAGTTGCCTGCCTGAGCCGGGCCCATTTCCGAAAACTGTGTTTGCACCGGCATCAACCCTGGCAGTGAGCGTGACAATGGAGACGGACATGGTTTCCCCGTCGGCCATTATCTCAATTCGATCACCTACCACAGGCGCAGTGGAGAAGTATACGTAGTAATAACCGTAGTAGTTAGCGGTGGTCGTTCTGGTCTCCCTAGTCCCGCCTGCGGAATTCTTTAGCACGGCAGTGACGGCGGCGTTAGGAGCTGTGTAACCTGAAACGTCGTAATACAGGTTGTTAACCCGGGCGATGGGAGCATAACGCACAATCATGGTGCCGTTGCTGTTGGCGTCCACTACGAATATCCGCACGTAGTCTCCGCGCAAAATGTTGCCGCTGCCGGCCAGATTGGCGGCGTAGTTGCCCGCGCTACTGCTGGTTATCCAGCGACCGAAGCTCGTGGAGTTACATCCTGGATTTGAGGAGACATCAACCCAGATATTGCGATTGGCTGGCGCTGTACCTCGAACGTAGTCAGTTGCAGGCTCCACGCGAGCGGTCAGGTTCTCGACTCGAACGCTGATCGTGCGGCCGGCGACGGTCACATACACCGTGTCCCCAGGGACAATCCCCACGCTCCAAAATGAAACTGAATAGTAGCCGTTCGAGCTTGATGTCGTTGTCGCTGTCGCCTTGGTGCTGCCACCGGAGTTCCTGAGAGTCACCGACACCAAAGCGCCTGCGGTTGTGTAGCCCCAGACGCCCTCGAAGGTGTCGTCAACATACACACTGGGGTCAGTCAGTGGGTAGGCCATCGCCGACTGGATCACAGGCGGTCCATCCACGGCTTGGCTGGCCTGCACAACGACGTCCGCCAGGGACTGCTGTGCTGCCCTGATAGCTTCAGCGCCGCCCTGACTGATTTTTTCTATGCCTGGTAGCCTTTCCAGGGCCGTCAGCGCATCCTTGCCCGCAGTCACGCCGACCGCGTTTGCATCTGGGATGGGCATGAAGTCCACGATCAAGCCCTGTTCCCGCAGTTCAGCCAGGATGGGCAGCACTTGATCCATCTGCGTTTGGGCCTGTTGGAGATAGATGGTGGGGAGAAGCTCCCCAGAACAGCCCTCACGCGATTCTGCGCAAGGTGGCCTCAGCCAGAGCAGAAACGGCCATTCATCAGCAGCTTCGCTTGATGGCGACGATACACTGGCACTGCCTGCGATCACCGCAGCGACTGGGGCAACGGGATTCTCGGCGTTGGCTGGCGCCAGCGAACCGAACAGCAGCAAGAGAGAGACCAGCAATCCGAACGAGATCCTGGCTTTCATAGCGTCACCTCCGTTGGGGCTGAAACAGACGGTCTCAATTAATGGTGAGCGAGCGATGCCATTGATTGACGGATGGTTTTCAGTCTGTCTAATCACCTCCATCGTGCTGAGTTGATAACTGAATCGTGCCTCTTGCGCTTCGCACCTCCTTTCCGGTAGGCCTCAAGCAAGCCTATGGTACCAGCTTCCCCAACACCTTCTCCGCCTCCTCCCGCGCGGTCGCGGACGACGCCTGTTCGATAAACGCCCGCAGCGTCGCGATTACCGTCCCACCGCCGATCCCCTGCAGCGAGAGTGCGGCGAGCCACCGAAGCTGCTCATCCTCATCCCCCAGCGCGGCGACCAGCTCGCCGATGGCTTCCGGCGTGCGCTGCCGGCCCAGGGTCAGCAGCCGGCTGAGGCGTTGGCTGCGGCTGCCCTGCGGCGGCAACGGGATCAGCACCGGCTGGGCGGCCGGCTCCGGTTTGGGCGCGAGACGTGCTGGAGCCAACTTGAGCGGCGGGCGAACTTCACTTCGTCACCCAGGTCGAGCACAGAGCACCTTCCCCGCGCGCAGCGCAGGCCGGATGATCGTGCCGACGATCTCACGGCGTCGGGCCACCTCATCCAGCGTCGCCAAGATGACATCCTTGGGGACAGCGATATCATGCAGGGCCATACGCAGCTCGAGCTGCCGGGCACGTTTTGACCCCGTCAGGGGCATGATGACCAGCAGGTCCACGTCGCTGCCGGGACCGGCCGTGCCGCGCGCCTGCGAACCGAACAGGATGATCTGGTCGGAATCGAAACGCTCCACTAACCGCTGTACCATGGCGTCAATCGCTTGACGGGTTACCTTGTCCATGGCATGACCTCTGATGATACACATCTCACTTCATATACTTCACACGGTCACAGATTGCGCTTTTTCGAAAATTTGAAAGCGTAAGGTCAATAGCAAATCCAGCGCCTCTTTGTGCGTGGTGTGCGTCTGGCTTAGGCAATCGGTGATGGCCGTCGTGAACGCTGCAAAATCGGCGTAGTACCGTGAATATAGGCACTGCTTTTTGACGAACTTCCACAGCCGTTCAATCAGGTTGAGATTCGGTGAGTAGGCCGGCAAAAAGCAGAGTTCAATCTGGCGGCCGGCCGCGGTCGCCAGCACGATGGCGCACTTTTGGTAGCGGGCATTGTCCAGGATCAGGGTGATCGGCACACTGAGGTGGAGGGCAGCCAACTTGCACTCGATGCCCGACATCCGGCGCCAGGCGGCAACTCCATCGGCCATAGTCGGGGGCACGGTCTGATACTCGGCGGGGATGGTCAGCGCGCCGCTGGCGTGGGCGCGGATGAACCAGCGGAACATGCCCAGGAACGGCCGGCGCGCCAGCGGGATGGTCACGTCCGTCGGCGCGTGGTAGCCGGGAATGGGGTTGCCGCCGATGAGCTGGAAGACCATGGGGTGCGCCATCGCCCACGCCCGGTAGGCCAGGCAGAGGGCCAAGATCTTCTCAAAAGACCGGTCGGCCGGCTCCGTGGCCTCGGCTGTCTCCATCGCCTCGGCCAGATCCGTGAACGCGTCCACGATCAGCGCGGTGCTCAGGTCTTCCAGCCGGGGAAAGTAGTTGTAGATCGCCGGCGCAGTGATGCCCAGCGCGCGGGCGATGACGCGCAGCGAGAGGCCGGCGGTGCCGTGCTCCGCCATCTGCCGGTGGGCGATCGCCTTGATCTGGGCGCTCATATCGCTGCGCTCGTGGCCGTTTGCGCGCGTGGGCCTGGGTGACATGGGCTTGCTCAGTGAGTAAACGCCGT
>DAOUAT010000135.1:0-19816 GCA_034433275.1 Anaerolineae bacterium | reverse complement strand
AACCGGATAGCGCCGCACGATGTCGCGCACTACGGCCAGGGTGTGCTCGTGTACGCGCATGACGCCAGGGCTGGCCCAGATGTACTCCTGGCAGGGCACGGCTTCGAGCGGGGCATCGCCCATGGGTGTCGGGCCGGCGGCGGTCGTGGCATGAGGCCGCCAGCCGAGGTCGTAGTGCGGCGGCTCGGCGCGATAGAAACCGAGTGACCAGTACGGGTGCGCCGGCGTGGTGTGGGGCGGCGCACCCCGGCCGCATTCCCAAATCGGGTAGATGTTCAGGTAAGCGTGGAGCTGGATGCCGCGGTCGTGCGCGGTCTTGATGGCGACGGCCAACGGGTCCCAGCCAGGGTCAACCCCCAGGTCGGCGATCTTGGAGCTGGTCAGCCGGTACGACCACGGCTCCAGCCAGGGCGTGTAGTAGGCGTCGCCCGTGGCCCGCACCTGGAAGAAGACCATGTTGAAGCCTGCATCGGCCGCCCGGTTGATCAGCTGGGTTAGCCGGGCCTCTTTCAGCGGCGGGCTGCCCCAATCGAAGCGCGAGATCCAGACGGCGCGGGCTTCTTGCACCGGCGCTGTGCCGCGGGTTGGGCCGCCCCAGCTCGTTGTGGTTGGCATCTCCTACCACACTTGCATCGGATGAAAGGCTTCGGCGTATGCCAGCCCGCAGCACTTGCCGGTTTCGTGATTCCACTCGGCCAGCCACTGCAGCGCCTCTTCGCGCTGGCCGAACTGGCTGACGTGGCACCGCGTGGCCGCCAGCTTCTGCGGCCAGGCCGCCGAGATGTCCACGGTGATCTCTCCCTCGCGGTTGCTGCCGCCGAAGAAGAAAAAGCGCTTCACGTCAGCCACTTTGCCGCCATCCACGAGCTGCTCGGGGTGGTAGAGCTCCATTTTGGACGGCATGTAGGCATCCACGGCCGCGCGGCCGGCCGCCGTGTGGTCGGGATGGGCCTGGCCGCCCCAGGCCGGGTCGAAGGTGAAGATGGTGTCGGGCTGCCAGCGGCGGTAGATGCCCGCGACCTCGGCGCGCAGCGCCAGGTCGGCCACCAGCTCGCCGTCGTGATGGCCGAGGAAGAAGACGTCGTGGATGTCCAGCGCGGCCGCGCCCGCCACGGTCTCCTGCCGGCGCGTCGCGGCCAGGGTCTCGCGCGTGAAACTGAGGTCGTGGGTGCCGATGTCGCCGTCGGTACACAGCAGCAGCGCCACTTCGGCCCCGCGCGCCATCAGCAGCGCCACCGTGCCGCCGCAGGTGGTCTCCAGATCATCCGGGTGGGCGGCAACGACGAGGACGCGGCGCACCTCGTCGCCGAATTGGGTGATATCGAAGGTCGGTGTGTCGGACATCTGTTTCCTCAAAGTCTCAGTTCCCGGCGGGTATGCGGCTCGCCGGGAACTGGAATGCTCTCTGTCTTGAAGATTGGCGAGCATCCTGCACGGAGCCGGGGTAGGGCCCCCGGCACAATCGCAGGAGGCAGCCTTGGGCGCAAGACGCTCCGCATCCTTCGACTACGGGCTGTGGCCCTCCGCTCAGGCTGCTCCGCTCAGGCTGCTCCGCTACTGAATGGATGTTTGGCTACGCGCCTACCGCGCCCAGCAGTTTCCCGATTCGCTCGTTCAAGTTCGCGTCCAGCGCACTGGGGTGGACTGCTGAGATCGGCCCTTCGTGCTGGCGTCCGCCGGCGATGACCGTGACGTGCGCCACCGGGAACAGGCTCATGGTCTGGGCGAAGGGCTCGATCATGTCGCCGAACTTCTCGATCATGTATGCCGTGATGCCCTGGTCACCGCCGCTCTGTAGAATGGCGATGGTGCGGGCCATCTGGGTCAGCTCGGCTTGCGCCTGGCCGCGGATGCCGGCCGCTTCGGCCAGGGCATTCTCGACCGTTTTCTGCCGGGCGGCCTCCGTTGGCACCAGGGTGTTGGCCTGAAGCTGCGCCTTCACCATCTCAATGCGCTGCTTCTCGGCTTCGATTTGGGCACGCACGCCCGCTACCTCTGATTCGGCGTTGCGCGTGGCCTGCTGTACGCCGATCGCACCGCGCTGCCGCTCCTGCGCCAGCTGCACTTTGGTCTGCGCCTCGATGTTCTGACGTTCGTTCTCCAGCTCGCGGACGGTCACCTCGGCGCGGCGTTCCTCCTCCTGTTCTTTGGCCGTTGCGCGCGCCATGGCTTTAGCTTCGCGTGATTGCGTTTCAGCGTTGGCGGTTTGCACTCGCTTCAGCAGCGCGATGTACAGGTCGGGTTCCTTCACCCCATCCAGCCGGTGATCGTCCACGTCCGCGATGTTCATGGTGGTGATCTCCAGGCCGATCCCTTCCAGGTCCGATTTGCAGACGCGAATCATGTTCTGGATCAAGCGGTCTTTGTGGCTCATCACCTCCTCGGGTGTCATCGCCGCGATGGAGTCGCGCAGGTGCCCCTCGATAATGGAGGTGGCAATGCTGCGCAGCTCATTCCAGTCGGCCGTCATGTGTAAGATGCGTTTGACCGCGTTGATCAAGCCGCGTTCCGACTTGGCGACAGCAAAGCTGACGGTGGCTTTGACGGTCAGGGGCACGATCCCTTTGGCGATAGCCGATTCGACTACAACGGTGGTAGTTTGCGGCGTCAGGTCCATGGTGGAGAAGCGGTTGATCAGCGGCAGCACGAATACGCGACCGCCCCGATAGGTGCGGAACCCATCTCCCTTGCCGTGGACTACGGCCAGCCGGCTCGGCGGCACCAGCTTCATCTTCATGATGACCTGGAGCGCCAGGGTGACGACGATCAATAGCCCCAGTGTTACAAGAAATGCGATCATGTCACACCCCCTGCTGCGCCGGCGCACTGGCAAGCGCAGACGGTGCATGGCTCACTGTCAGGAGCTGCCGGATATCCATACCGAAGCCGGCCTGGAATTGTTGCAGGAAGTGCACCATCGCGGCCGGCCCACGGTTGACAGCGTTGTTGAAGCCGTCCCGCTCATCTAACATCAGAAGCTGATCCACCTTCTGCTCACTGGCGTAGAGTTGATAGGCCTCAAACAGCTTGGGCAACTGAGACACAAACAGGGCGATCCGGCCGGCGTCGCCTGCGTCCCGCAGCAGCCCGACCTTCTGTTCCAGCAGCTCGTTGCGCGCCTGCTGAACGATTTGTACGGCCTGGGCCTGGCCCGCGGCGGTGATCTCGGCCGCCTGGCGCTGGGCCTCTGCGGCGATGGTCACCTCGGACTGGTTCTTGAGCTTTTGCAGCTCGATCTTCATCTCTTCGATCTGGCGCTGGCCCAGGCTTTCGGCCTGGGTGATGGCGCTGTCTGCTTCCAGTTTGGCCCGGTGTACTTCGGCCTCGCACTGGCGGCGGTAGAGCTCGACCTCCTGCCGCGCGGCCAGGATGCGCTCGTTGGCGCGGTTCTCGGCTACCAACATCCGGCGTTTGGCGTCCGACTCGGCGCGCTCGGCTTGGGCCCGCAGCCGCGCCTCTTCGATCTCCACCTGCTGGCGTTTGTGCGATAGCGTCTTGTTGGCCAGGTTAGCGATGTAGTTCGAGGTGTCCCAGATGCGCTGGAGCGCCACGGACACCACCTCCATGCCGAACGCGCTCAGGTCTTCCTGGCAGTCATCCAGCAGGAATTTGCGGAAGATGGCGCGCTCACCCTCGGCATCTGCGGCGGCGCGCGCTTCGGCAGCCGCATTCTGGACGGTGGTGGCGCTCAACTCATGATCCGCCACCCCCTCGGCGCTCTCCACCATGCCGATGGCTTGCAACGGCGTCGTCTTGTTCAGTGCAGCCCGGAAGTTGCCGATCATGGTCTGCTGGATCTGCTCCTGGATCTGCCCGCGCGATTTACCCAACAGTTGTTGCACTGCGCTGTACAGCAGCGTTTCATTCATGTCGTCAATGCACACGCACGCGGTCGCGTCCGCACCGACGCTGATGCCGTTGGCCGAGTTAACCCCCTCGATGCGCACGTTGATGGGCAGGATGGTCAGGTCAACGGTGTGCGAGGTTTGCAGGAAGGGGATGACCAGGGTCCAGCCGCCTTTCTGAATGCGGAAGCCATATTTCCGCCCGTCCACCTCGGTCTCGACGCCGCCTGTGACCACCATGATGTGGTTGGACGGGCAGACCCGGATGAGCGAGCGCAGCAGGATGAGGATGGCGATAAAAAGGACCAGCGCGGCCAGCCCGCCCAGCAAGCCGCCTGCGAAGCTGGATACATCTGACATGGTGTGAGCTCCTTTCTTGATGTTTCAACGCACGTACACGCACTCGTCGGTCACCCGCACGATGCGCACCGGTTCACCCTTTGCGAACTGCTTCTCGGCGTCCGCGGCCAGGGCGAACCGGTCGGTGACGTTCAACCCGCTTTTGATCCGCACCTTGCCCATGGTGGTGTGATCCAACGGCACCACCACGGTTGCTTCTGCCGTCAACAATTCCTCGCGGCCAACCTGAGAATCGGTGTCACGGCGTTGGAAGCGGAAGAACGCCTGGGCCAGGAAGAGCGCGGCCAGGCCGATCGGCACAGCGATGCCCAGGCTCAACAGCGGGCCGCGGCCTGTGGCCATGCTGGCCCAGCCCGTGGGGCCGAAGCCCAGGCAAAAGTACACCAGCAACCGGAGATAGGTCAGCACGGAGAGGATCGGGGCCGCGTGGCCGGCCGACGCGTGGGCATCGGCCTGATGGTGTCCTGCGTCGCCATGGGGGGCACCAACCGCGCCTTCCACACTGCCGCCATCCGCGGCATGATCCACAGCGGGGCTCATGTCACCGTCAATGTGACCTGCATCCCCCTGGTGTCCACCGAGCACCCCGAACAGATCCAGCAGCACAACGCCAACGGAGAACACCGTTGTCGCAATGAAGATCTGGCGCGCGATCTGGGCATCGAAGATTTGAACTGCCAGCGCGACGGCGACGAGGCCCAGAAAGAACGCCAGGACAACAAGGAAAATAACACGCGTTCGGCTCATAGGTCACCTCCTTATCGAACACATTCTACCACGTATTGCCGCAAAAGATGCAGGGACTGGAAGGCGCTTGCTCTCTGATCAAGTAGAACAGGCGCCCATGTGGTGAGGCAACCTTTCCCACCTTACCAGGGTAACATGTTACGTGCGTGTCTTTGTCAAGGATACACTATCTTGAGGCGTTGGACAACAAAAGCTCGATATCGGTTATAATGTCCCTGTTGCACCGAGATATCGGTGAGTTGCAGGAGGTTTTCATGCGTTTTGCGATCATCGGGATAGGAAACATTGCGCCGATCCACGCGGCAGCCATCGGCGGCGTGCCGGGCGCCGAGCTGGTGGCTGTGGCCACGCGCAACGAGAGCCACGGCCGCGCGTTCACGGCCGCGCACGGCGGCGCGTGGTACACGGATCACCGGGATCTGCTGGCGCAGGCCAGACCGGACGTCGTCGCGATCTGTACGCCGCACGATCTGCACGCGCCGATGGCGCTGGACGCGGCCGAGGCCGGCGCGCACGTGTTGTGCGAGAAACCGTTGGCGCGCACCGTCGCCGAGTGCGACGCCATGATCGACGCGTGCGACCGGGCGGGGGTCCGGCTGGGCGTGGCCTTCCAAAGCCGGTTCGAGCCGTTGTCCATCCGCCTGAAGGCCGCGCTGGATGCCGGGCGGCTGGGGCGCCTGCTGTGGACCAGCGCCAATACGCTCTGGCACCGCACCGACGCTTATTACCGCAGCGGGCCGTGGCGCGGCACCTGGGCGCACGAAGGCGGCGGCGTGCTCATCAACCAGGCCATCCATGCCATTGACCTGTTGATCTGGCTGGCCGGCCAGCCCGAACGCGTCACCGCCCGGACGCGCACCTTGAACCACGCCATCGAAGTCGAGGACGCGGCCCTGGCCATCCTGGAGTACGCCGATGGTGCGCTGGGCCTGATTCAGGCAACCACCATCGCGCAGCCCGGCTTCCCGGAGCGGCTGGAGTTTTTCGGCACGTCCGGCAGCGCGGTCTATCACAAAGGGCAGGCGCGGCTGGAATGGCAGCTGACCGACCCGATGGAAGTGTACACTGAGGAGGCCGAGGTGAGCAGCGGCGCGGCGCGGCCGATGGATATCACCGCCGCCGGCCACACTGCGCTCTACAACGAGTTCGTGGCTGCCATCCGCGCCGGTCGGCCCTCCCTGGTGGACGGCCGCGAGGGGCGGCGCAGCGTCGCCCTGGTGGAGGCGATCTACCGGTCGGCCGCAGCGGCGACGGTTGAAACCGTAGGCTAACTGACTGACCACGCAGTGCGTTTCAACGCACTTGGCATATCAGCCGGTGATTTCAATCACCGGCGCCACGGTCCGCAAGTGGGCGACCGCCCGCTGCGCGGCGGTGTCGGCATCGGGCAGGGGCATGAACTCGCCGGAGATGAAGCCGTTGTAGCCGGCGCGCTGCAAGGCGCAGAGGATGGCCGCGAAATCCAGATGCCCCGCGCCGGGGTGCCAGCGATTCGAGTCGGCCACGTGGACGTGGAACAGCCGGCCTCCGGCTGCCGCCACGCCTTCTGCGATGGACGGTTCTTCGATGTTGGCGTGAAACGTGTCGAAGAGCAGCCCCAGGTTCGCGGCGCCCACGCGGTCGATCAGCGCCAGTCCTTCGGCCACGGTGTTGACCAGCGTGGTCTCATAGCGGTTCAGCGGCTCCAGCGCGACGCGCACGCCGGCTTCCCCGGCCGCGGCGCAGCACTCAGCCAGCGCGACAGCGGTCCACTCCAACGCCTGCGCCTGGCTCACGCCCGGCTGCACCTGGCCCCGCAGCAGGCCGATGATGATGAGCGCGCCCAGCCGCCGCGCCAGCGGCACGTGCGATTGCGCGCGCACGATGGCAGCCCGCCGCACAGCCGGGTCGGGGTCGGAGAAAGAAAGCCGCTCCTCACCCCACGCTTGGCCCGTGCCGATAGCGGGGACGACCAACCCATACGCTGCCACCCGATCGGCCAACTCGGCCGCGTCCATGGTTCGCGGGTCGCGGATCGCCAGCTCGACGCCGTCGTAGCCCCAACCCGCGATCTTCGCCAGGTTGCTTTCGAGGTCGCCCTTGAACGCGACCGCAGCGAACCGCGCTTGTTGGACGGAGAGGACAACGCTGAGTTTCATGGCGCCGCAAATGTCCGCCGCAGCCACGCCAGGCAGGCGGACACGACAGGTTCGGGGTTGAGCACATAGTGCATCCCCAGCTCCGCCGCCACGTAGCCGGTGTAACCGGATTGCTCGAGCGCGGCGGCAAAGGGGGCGAAGTCAATCGTGCCCGCGCCCGGCGCCAGGTGCGCGTCGGTCGAGCCGTCGTTGTCATCCAGATCCACGTGCCCCAGCAGCGGCCCCAGCTTCGCCACCCCCGCGGCCAGGTCTTCGCCGTTGACGTGCAGGTGCCCGGTGTCCAGCAGGATGCCGAGCAGCGGGTCGCCGATCTCCCAAATCATCCGCAGGCCGTCGTCCAGCGTCAAGATCTGGTTCGACTCGAAGCGGTGCGCGGGCTCGATGTAGAGTCGTAGCCCCGTGCCGCGCACGTACTCCAGGATTTCGCTGATGCTGCGGCGAAGGCGTTGCCAGCCCCACTCCCGCGGCTCATCGAACAGGCTGAAGCCCGCGCAGATGTGAACCGACGGCGCGCCGAGCAGCAGCGCGTTATCCACGTTGTCCATGATGTAGCGCACGCTGTCCCGCCGCACCTTCTCGTTGGCCGAGGCGAGGAGCGACGGGTAGCGGAACTGGGCCGGGATGACGTGACAGACTGCCATGTCGTACTCCGCCAGCAGGTCGCGGAGCTCTGGCAACTGCGCGTGCAGGTCTTGCCGGTACATGTGCGGCCGGCCGCCCCACACGGCAATCCCGTCGTAGCCCAGCCGGCCCAGGCTGTGGATGGCGTATTGCAGCGAGTAGTTGTGGTAGACGAAGGAGGATTGCGCGAATTTCATGCTGGTAAGTTTTCGCTCCTATGGTGACCGCCGACCGATGCCGGACGACCGCTGCCCCGATCCCCAGTCCCTTAATATCCACCATACGCCAACGCCGTGTCTAGCATGGTGACGATGTTTTCCGGTGGAACGTTGGCCTGGATGTTGTGGACCTGGGTGAAGACGAAGCCGCCGCCCGGAGCCAGGATGTCAATCTGCCGGCGCACATGATCGGCAACCTCGCTTGGGGTTCCGTGGGGCAGGATGTGCTGCGTATCGCAGCCACCACCCCAGAAGACCAGGTCACGGCCGAACTCGGCCTTGAGTCGAATGGGATCCATGCCGACGGCTGAAATCTGCACCGGGTTGAGGATATCCACCCCCGCCTCGATCAGGTCGGGGATGAGCGGATAGATGCCGCCGCAGCAGTGCAAGAACACCGGCAAGCCACTACGCGCCTTGCTGAACTGCCACACCTGCTGTTGATAGGGCTTGACCAGCCGGCGATACATCCGGGGCGAAAGCTGCGGGCCTATTTGCGTGCCCAGGTCATCCCCCACCTGTACGATGTCAATGAATTCCCCCACCGCATCCAGGTAGCGAGCCAACACCACACACGCATTGTCCGCCAGCCGCTGCAACAACGCTTCGGCCAGGGCCGGCTGGCCCGCCAGATCTTCCATGAAGCGCTGCCAGCCACGCGCGCTTTGCGCGCCTTCGTAGATGTTCAGGCCCGTGAGGCCCATGATAGCTTTGTCAGTGGTCGAACGCAGACGCTGCGCCTCAGCGCGCAGCCAGATCAACTCGGCGTCCGCGATGGCAGGCGGTTGATACGCCTCGATCTCCCGCACCGTTGTGGCGTCAGCCAATGGGGCGTGCATGCGCTCGAAGTAGAGGCCGCCAGACAGCATGCGGTGCGTCGTGCGACCTGTCTCGTCGCGTATTTCCTGGCTACCTTCGGCGCCGGGCAAGATTTCCAGGCCTTCCGGGATCAGGCCTGACGAGCCATCGGACAAAGACCAGGGCTTCCAGCGCGGCCGTGCCGGGTCGAGGCCGATGACAGCCCGCGATAACGGCAGAATGTCCAGGTGGAACCGTTCGATCGTAGCTGGCTCAGGCAGGGCCAACTGTTGCACGACGTCATACAGCACGGCCTGGCCGCCCACGATGCCGAGGTGAGTCTTCAGTCGGTTATAGGCGATGGCATGGATACCCGATGACCGCATGGCCCCCAGGTCAATGGGCACGCGGTCGGGTTCTTGATGGCGCAACGCAGCCAGGACGCGCCCGCGTGAGGTGGCGTCGCGAGATGACTGCGCCGACTGAGTCGAATCTGCGGCGCCAGGCTTCGCCAAGCTTGCCGCAGTCACGTGCCGTGCAGTGCGCTGTTCAAACGCAGGGGCGGGCATCATGCCATGCCTGCCAGGTCAAGCTCTGCTGCCCGGTGACAGGCGACGAAGTGATTGGGCGTGATCTCCCGATAGGCTGGCGCTTCCGTCTTGCAGCGGTCAATGCAATAGGTGCAGCGCGGGTGGAAGTAACAGCCCGAGGGCGGATGGGCCGGGCTGGCGACTTCGCCGGGCAGCTCCACGTTGCCGGTCTTGACGCGCGGGTCGGCCACCGGCAGCGCGGCCAGCAGCGCGGTGGTGTACGGATGGCGCGGCCGGGCAAACATCTCCTGCGTGCGCGCCGTCTCCACGATCTTGCCGACGTACATCACCGTGACCCGGTCGCAGATGTGTTTCACCACGCTGAGGTTGTGTGACACGAACAGGTAGGTCAGGTGCAGCCGCTTTTGCAGGTCCAGCAACAGGTTGAGCGTCTGGGCCTGCACCGAGACGTCCAGCGCCGACACCGGCTCGTCCGCGACAACCAGCCGCGGGTGCAGGGCCAGGGCGCGCGCGATGCCGATGCGCTGGCGCTGGCCGCCGCTGAACGCGTGGGGAAAGCGCTGCATGAACTCGGGGCGCAGGCCCACCAGCCGCAGCAGCTCGGCGACGCGCTCCTCGCGCTGCCGGCGGTTGCGCATCCCGGCGATGAGCAGCGGCTCCCCGACGATGTCGAACAGCGTCATGCGGGGGTTGAGCGAGCCGTAGGGGTCCTGGAAGATCATCTGCATCTGCGAGCGCAGTGGCTTCAACTGCACCCGGTCAAGCCGGGCCAGATCAACCACGTCGCCGCTTTCCGTGCGGAACAGCATCTGGCCGGAGGTGGGCTCCAGGGCGCGCAGGATGCAGCGCGAGGCGGTCGTTTTGCCGCAGCCGCTCTCGCCCACCAGGCCCAGCGTCTCGCCTTCGTTGATGAAAAAGCTGATGTCATCTACGGCCCGGACATGGCCCACGGTCTTGCGCAGGAAGCCCTTGCGGATGGGGAAGAACTTGCGCAGGTCTTTGATTTCTAGCAGCGGTTGGGGGGTGTTGTTTGTCATGCCTTCACTCCCTCATCCTGGTACAGGAAGCAGCTCGCCACCTGGCCCTCACCGACCGACAGCAAGGCAGGCGTTTTCTGATCGCACGTGCCGGGCATGAACTTGGCGCAGCGCGGATAAAATGGACAGCCGGCCGGCCGGTTGAACGGGTGCGGGATCGAGCCGCTGATGGTGGGCAGATCTGCGCGTGGGGTGGTGTGGATGCTGGGGATGGATTCCAAGAGCGCCTGCGTATAAGGGTGCTTGGGGTTGTGAAAGATGCGGTCCACTGGCCCTTGTTCCATCACCAAACCGAGGTACATCACTGTGACGTAGTCGGCCATCTGCGCGATGACGCCCAGGTCGTGGGTGATGAAGATGATCGCGGAGTTGCGCTCCTGTTGCAGCCGGCGCAGCAGCCGCAGCACCTGGGCCTGGGTAGTCACGTCCACCGCAGTGGTCGGCTCGTCGGCGATGAGCAGCGCAGGGTTGCAGGAGAGCGCCATCGCGATCATCGCGCGCTGACGCAGGCCGCCGCTGAGCTGCCACGAGTACTCGTCAAGCCGTTGCCCCGGCGCGGGGATGCCTACGTCCCGGAACTGCTGCAGGGCGATTTTGCGCGCCTCGCGCCCGCTGACCCGGCGGTGCAGGCGGATCGCTTCGATGATCTGATTGCCCACGGTGTGCACCGGGCTGAACGCGGCCATCGGCTCCTGCGGGATGAGGGCGATCTGCCCGCCCCGGACGTCTCGCATCTCATCGCCCCTGGGGTTCAGCTGCGCCAGGTTTACCACCTCGGTTGGGCCATCCTTGCCGGCGCGGCGCAGCAGCATCTCGCCGCTGACAATGCGCCCCGGCGGTTCCACGATGCGCAGCAGCGCCTTCATGGTCACGCTCTTGCCGCACCCGCTCTCGCCCACGATGCCGAACACCTGGCCGGGGTAGACGTTGAGCGAAATACCGTCCACCGCCTTCACCACCCCTTCATCCATGAAGAAGTGGACCTTGAGATCCCGAATTGACAGCAGCGGTTCTGTGTTTTGCTTCATGGTGCAACTCAATGGCTGTACGGATCGGCCGCATCGCGCAGGCCGTCGCCGACCAGGTTGAAGGCCAACACGGCGATGATCACACCCAGGCCCGGGATCATCAGCCAGGGCGCCTGCGCGACCGTCTGGATGGTCTGCGCCTCTTGCAGCAGCACGCCCCAACTGATGGCCGGCGGCCGGATGCCCAGGCCGAGGAAGCTCAACGACGTTTCGTTGATAATCATCACCGGAATGGCCAGGGTGCTGGTGGCGATGATATGGCTCATGAACGCCGGGACCATGTGGCGTGTGATGATGCGGAACCGGCTGGCGCCGGAGAGCTCGGCCGCCAGCACGAAATCTTCCTCGCGCAGTGACAAGAAGCGGCCGCGCACCTCGCGGCCGAGTGTGGTCCAACCGATAAACGCGAGGATGATCGTAATAGCGAAGAAGACCCGTGTCGGCGGCCAATCGCGCGGCAGGGCGGCCGTCATCGCCAGCCAGATCGGGATGGTCGGCAGCGATTGGAGGATCTCGATCACGCGCTGGATGATCAAGTCAGCGATGCCGCCGAAGTAGCCCGAGATGCCGCCCAATAGCACACCCAGGATGACGCTCAACGCGACCGCGACCAGGCCCACGGTCATCGAAGTGCGCGTGCCGTACACCAGCCGCGACCACTGGTCGCGGCCGAGCCCATCCGTGCCCAGCAGATGCACGCGCTCTTTGGCATCCGGGGTCGCGACACCCACCAGGTGCAGGTCCGTCTCGAACAGGCCCAACACGTTGTACTTGTAGCCCTTGGTGAAAAAGGCCAGGGGGATCCGCCGTTCGGGATCGGTGGTCCATTCCATCCGTAGCGTCACCTTGTTACGCGCGCCGGTGACAGCGGGCACCGACAGGCCCAGCCGCCCATCGGTGATGAGCGCCGGCCGCTGCGGCGGGATGAAGGCCAGCCGGGCCGAGGTGATCTCGGGATCCTGGGTGGCAAAGAAGTCGGGCACCAGCACGATGATGTAGAAAATGATGAGCACCACGGCGCTGATCACGGCAAGCCGGTTCTTGCGGAACCGCCACCACACCAGCTTCCAGTTGGGCGCAACGGAAACGCGGTCTTCGGCCTTGGATTGCGGCGTCAACTCAGCGGTGGAGGCGGTGGGGAGAGGTTCAGCCATGTCAGTTGCCTCCCTCCATGCGGATGCGCGGATCGGCCAGCGCCAGGAGCACATCGGAGATCAATGTGCCGATGATCGTCAACAGGCAGTAGATCAGCAGGATGCTGCCCGCCAGGTACATGTCCTGCTGCTGCAATGACCGCAACAGGAGCGGCCCGATGTTGGGCAGGTTCATCACGGTGGCCACGATCAGGCTGCCGGAGAACAATTGGGGCAGATACCAGCCGATGGTGCTGATCAGCGGGTTGAACGCCAGGCGGACCGGGTATTTCATCACCAACTGCCACTCCGACAAGCCCTTGGCCCGAGCCGTGATCACGTACTGCTTGTTGAGCTCGTCCAACAGATTCGCGCGCATGACACGGGTCAAGCGGGCCGTGCCTGCGACCCCCAGCACGATGGCCGGCACCCAAATGTGCTTCAACAGGTCCACGAACCGGCCCCAGCTCCACGGCGCCTGCACGTATTCGGGCGAAAAAAGACCGGTGATGCTGATGCCCAGGTTAGAAAACGCGAACCACATCAACACCAGCGCCAGCATGAAGTTAGGCGTGGCGACGCCGACGTAGTTGAGGATCGTGAATGCGTAGTCTAGAAGTGAATTCTGGTGTGTGGCCGAGTAGATGCCCGCAGGGATGGCGATGGCCCAGGTGATGACAAAGGCGAAAAGCGCCAGCGCCACGGTCAGCAGCAGCCGCTCACCGATGAGCTCCGCGTTCGGGCGTTGGTACTCCAGCGAGCGTCCCAGGTCGCCGCGCAGGAGGCCGCCGACCCAGCGTCCGTACTGCACCACAAACGGCTGATCGACGCCGAACTGCATTTTGAGCGCGTCAACCTGGGCCTGATCCATGGACGATCCCGACGAGGCCAACGTCGCGATGTAGCTGGTGAGAAAATCGCCTGGCGGGGCCTGCACCAGCCCAAAGACAATGATGGAAAAGAGCAGGATCAGGAGCGGCAATAGGAGCAGGCGTTGGACGATGTATCTGAGCATAAGCACTCCCGTAATCTAGCGCGATCGCAGCTGGGCGACGACCGCATCACCCACGTCGCTCGTCCGGGCGCGGCCGCCCAGGTCGGGCGTCAGCGTCTTGCCCTCGCCCGTGACGGCCTTGATAGCGTCCATCACCAGGCCGGCAGCCTGGCGCTCACCCAGGAAGTCGAGCATCAGGGCCCCGCTCCAAATAGCGGCGATGGGGTTGGCGATCCCACGGCCGGCGATATCGGGCGCTGAGCCGTGGACCGGCTCGAACAGCGATGGGTATCTGCGTTCCGGGTTAATGTTGGCGCTGGGCGCGATCCCCATGCTGCCACAAATAGCGCTGCCCAGGTCGGTGAGGATGTCCGCAAACAGGTTGGAGGCCACCACCACGTCCAGGGTCTCCGGCTTCAGCACGAACCGCGCGGCCATGGCGTCGACCAGCACCCGCTCGGTGCGCAGCGCCGGGTATCCCGCGGTCACACGCTCGAAGGCCTCGTCCCACAGCACCATCGAGTGGCGTTGTGCGTTGGATTTCGTGACATTGATCAGATGCTTGCGCGGCCGGCGCAGCGCCAGCTCGCACGCGTAGCGCACGACCCGCTCCACGCCCTCACGGGTGAAAATGGAGGTCTCAACAGCCA
The DNA here is from genome assembly GCA_034433275.1 of Anaerolineae bacterium. Lineage (GTDB taxonomy): Bacteria > Chloroflexota > Anaerolineae > CG2-30-64-16 > CG2-30-64-16 > DAOUAT01. The sequence goes on along the minus strand of DAOUAT010000135.1, from coordinate 5,696 downwards.
GTTCCAGCGGCAGGCCGCGGTGGATGCGGCCGCCCGCGCCCGCGTATTCGCCTTCGGTGTTCTCCCGCACGACCACGAAGTCAATGTCGCCCGGCCCCTTGCCTTTCAGCGGACCCGGCACGCCCGGCAGCAGCAAGCTGGGGCGCACGTTGGCGTATTGCTCGAAGCCCTGGCGCACAGGCAGCAGGAGCCCGTGCAACGAGATGTGATCCGGCACGCTGGGAAAGCCCACCGCGCCGAAGTAGATGGCAGCAAACGGCTCCAGGATGCGCAACGCATCAGGCGCCATCATCACCCCGTGCTGCAAGTAATACTCGCAACCCCACGGAAACGTCTCATAGGTCAGGCGAAAGTCCCCGAACAGCTCACTGGCTGCAGCCAGGACCTTGACGCCCTCCGGGCAGACCTCGTGGCCGATGCCATCACCGGGGAGCAAAGCGACATGATATTCTCGCATGCGCCTCCCCTATCCGGCCAGCCGGCGCTTGCACTCTTCCAGGATGTCCACCGTCTGCAGGGTGCCGAAACGGGTGCAGCCGATGGCGCGCACCTCCAGCGCCAGATCCAGCGTGCTGACCCCGCCTGCGGCCTTGACCTGCACGTGCGGCGGCGCATGTTTTCGCATCAGCCGCAAGTCATCCATCACTACGCCGCCGGATCCGTAGCCGGTCGAGGTTTTCACCCAATCGGCTCTCACCTCGCCGCAGATCTCGCACAGCCGGATCCGGTGCTCATCTTGCAGGTAGCAGTTCTCGAAGATCACCTTGACCAGCGCGCCACCGGCATGCGCCACGCGCACCACCGCGGCGATGTCTGCTCGGACAAAGCCCCAGTCGTGGCTAAGCGCCTTGCCGATGTTGATGACCATGTCCACTTCCTCGGCGCCGTCGGCCACCGCCTGCTCGGCCTCAGCGACCTTGATGGCCGTGGTGTGCCCGCCGTGGGGGAAGCCGATGGTGGTCGTCGCCTTGACATTGCTGCCGGCCAGTATGGCCGCGGCCCGTTTCAGGTAATACGGCTTGATGCACACGCTCGCTACGTCGTAATCCAGGGCGAGCTGACAGCCCGCCTCCAGCTCTGCGTCGTTGTAGAACGGCCGGAGCAGCGAGTGGTCAATCATCTTCGCGATGTCAGCGCAAGTATAATCCACGACTTCCCCCGCATTTGATACATTGATACATCAGGCTTTCGCCGGCGCGCCCGTCGGATGGCAGGTGCGTCGGCGAAAGCCCTACTCAGGATGTGTACTGCTTAGTTCGCGTAGAACCAGATTTCGGGCTTGCCGTTGCCGGGGGAGCGCAGCGCCCAGTCCTTGGTCAGGTTCTCGGGCACGTTGCGCAGCTTGGCATTGACCACCGCCACGCCCTGGTCCATGGCCGTCAAGCCGATGGTGCCGATATCATACAGGTTATCCACCCAGATCTTGAAGATCTCCTGGGCGATCTTAGCCTGGCGCTCCGAGCCGACCGTCTTGGCCTCATCCTGGAGCCCGACGATCTTCTTCCACGGATCCGGCGGCTCCACGCCTTCCTTGCCGCCGGTGTCGTACCAGGTCTTCCACAGCGGGCCGTAGGTCAGGTTGCCGTAGAGCGGCAATCGGATGTCGAACTTGGTGGACCCACTGAACATGGTGCCCGCCGAGTCCTGGTTCCACACCTCGGCCTGCAGCTCGTTGGCCTGGCGCATTTGGAAGTGCAGATCGCGCTCGCGCACCTGGAGGTCAACCCAGATGCCGACCTTCTTCAGGTCCGGGACGATCAATTCCGCGACCTTGACGTACGCGCCGAGGGCTGGCACGGCCGACAGCTCGAAGCCCACGCGCTTGCCGCTGGGCAGCAGGCGGTAGCCTTCGGCGTCGCGCTTGGTGTAGCCCAGCCCATCGAGCAGCTTGTTGGCCTCATCGGGCTTGTACTCGGTGTATTTGTACGCCCATTCGTCGCCGGGATACCACGGGCTGGTGTTTTTGATGATCCCATGGCGCGGCTCACCGGTGCCCAGGAAGATGGACTCCTGGATTTCGGGCCGGTTGATGGCGTAGGAGACCGCCTTGCGGAAGTCCAACTGCGTCCACATCGCGGTCAGCTCAGGATTCCCCTGGTAGGTCAGGTTGAAGATGATGCCGGCTTCCTCACCGCCGGTGCTGGACCAGAGGAAGATCTTGTACTTACCGGACTTCTGCTCTTCTTCCTTGAGGACCGGGTAGTTCGCCAGCTTGATGTGGCGTTCCTGCTCGTCGAGCTCGCCGGCAATGGCAGCCAGGTTCAGCGCGTCAGAATCGGCGAAGAACTTGACCTGGATTTCGTCAATATACGGCAACTGGTTGCCGGCCTGGTCCACGCCTACATAGTAGGGGTTGCGCTTCATGATGAAGATCTGCTCGCTGAAACGATTGGTCGCCATCCACGCGGTCATAACCGGCCGGGCAGGGTTGTCAAACTGATCCTGGCGCAAGTAGAACAACTCCGTCCAGGTCTTCAGCTTGGCATCCGCCACCAGTTTGTCCAGGTCCGCCTTGCTGGCATAGGACGCATGGAACTGCTTCAGGTAGTGCGCGGGCAGGAACATCGGGTACTTCTTATCGCCGGCATCCTGTTGCGCGATCTCGGGCAGAAACAGCGTCTGCGGCGCAGTGAAGGTGAACTTCACCGACACGTCGTCTACCTTCTCCACCTTCACCGGGACGCCATCTTTGTTCACGAGCCAAGAGGGCAGCGACGGCGAAAGGTCCTTGTTGTTCACCACGCTGTTGAACCAGAACATGATGTCGTCCGCGGTGAACGGCTGGCCATCGGACCACTTGCTGCCCTTGCGCAGCTTGATGGTCCATTCAGTGAAGGTGTCGTTCGGGGTCACGCTTTCCGCATACTTCATCTCGACGCTCGCCCCGTCAACGGCGAAACGGACGAGGCTGTCGTTGACGATGCGGATCAGGCCGTTGCGGTCGGAGGGGCCGAGGAAGCCACGACGCCACACGCCACCGTACTGACCGACTTCAGGGGCCTTGATGACATACGGGTTCTCGGGCAGGCGCTCGTCTACTTTGGGCAGCTTGCCGGCTTTGACCTGCTCCGCCAATATGGGCGCTTCCTTGTATTTGCTGACCGGTTCGGGAACCGCGGTGGGCTCGGGCGCCTTCGTGGGTTCGACGACGGGCGCCTTGGTCGGTTCGGGCGCGGCGGTCGGTTGGGCCGGCACCGCGGTGGGCTGCGGCGCAGGCGCCGGGGCCGGCGTTGGCTGCGCGCAAGACGTGAGCACGAATGCCAGGATCAGGATCATGCTCAGGACGGTCAAGATGGATTTGCGATTCATTGTCCCTTTCTCCTCAGTGAGATAGTTGCGATGTCCACGGTGGACCAGTGACGATGGAAACACGCGCTTCTGTCTATACTGTGCCATCACCTCCTTTCTGGCCTGCTGACGATTGACCACAGCAGCACATAAGCCACCGCCTCAGTTTGCAAGGGCAACCGCAAGGGTGCGCCCCTACTCTCATCAAGGTCTGTTGATGATCGGCTCGGCGCCGCGGATCCAGACGTGGGCGGGATCATCGCTCCACGCGCCATATACCCGGTTGACGCCGCACAGCGCCCAGATGTAGACCAGTTGATAACCGGCCGCGGCCACCAACGGATGATAGCCGCGCGGGATGGCCACGGCGTCACCGTCTTCAACCACATAGACCTCATTCAGTCGGTCGGGCGCATCCCCCGGCTCATAGACCCGCTGGAAGCCGTAGCCGCCCGCGGGCTTGAAGAGGTAGAAATAGACCTCTTCATAGATGGATTCGTTGGGCGGGTTCTCGACATCGTGCTTGTGCGGCGGGTAGGAGGTCCAGTTGCCGGGTGGCACCAGGGTCTCGGCCATCATCAGCCGGCGGGTGGCCGGCGCCACGCTGGTGCCGGGGCGGATGGTGCGTGACCAGTTGGCCGCGCCCGCCCGGTTTTCGGGGATGTCGTTGGGACCGATGATCGCCACCGGCAAGCCCGGTTCCGCGGGCGTCAGGGAAACAGCCATGTCGAGGGCCGGCGTGAGCGCCGTGAAGCGGTAGCGCGTGCCGGGCGGCAGGCAGATGAGGGTCGGTCCAGCCAGGAACGGGTTGGCGCGCCCGCCCAGGCCCTCAAACACCTGGTCGTCAGCTACCTCAAGCCGGCACATGCCGGAGATGATGTCGAACACCGCCTCGCGGTCGCCGGTGTCCCCCTCGTACGCGCGGCCGCGGCGCACGCCCAGGCGGCCGAATTCCAACATCTTCAAGATGCCATCGCCCGGCCCCGCGATCATCACGTAGCCTTCACGGAAACCGGCGCCCTTGATGAGTAGATTCATGATCGTTCCTTACTCACGGCGCGCTGGCGCGCACCACCAGCTCCGGCTGAAAAGCCAGGACGCCACAGCCGTCGGCCGCGCCCCTCAACTGTTCGAGCAACATGCGGATCGCCATCGCGCCGACCGCCGGCCGATCGATCCGCAGGGTCGTGAGCGCGGGCGTGACCAGTTCGGCCAGGAAGATATCGTCTGCCCCCACCACCGCGACGTCATCAGGCACGCGACGCCCCAGCTCAGCACAGGCGCGCAACGCGCCGATCGCCACCAGATCATTATAACACAGCAGGCCGTCCACATCGGGCCGTGTGTGCAGCAGAGAAACCGCCGCCCGATAGCCGCCATCAATATCCGGGCTGTCGCACCGCTGGGTCAAAGTCCCATCGGGCGTCTCGCCTGCGGCGACCAACGCCTCGCTGTAACCGCGCACACGCTCTCGGCTGCTGTGCACGACCTGTGAAGCGGCCAGCAAACCCACGTGGCGCCGGCCGCCCCCCCGCAGATGCTGCACCGCCAGTGCCGCGCCCTCGGCATCAGCGATGCACACGTTGCTGATGCCGGGCAGACGCCCGTTGATCAGCACCACGGCCTCGTGCTGTTTCACCAAGTCGGCCAGGTCCTGCTCAGGCAACCGCGGGCTGCACAGCACCACACCATCCACCGCGCGTTGTTCCATGATGCGCAACAGATCGGCTTCGCGTCCCGGATCTTCCCCGGTGTTGCACAACAGCAGGCTGTAGCCGGCCTCGTGCGCCGCGTCATCGGCCCCGCGGCTGATATCGGCAAAGAAGGGATTGGCAATGTCAGGAACGATCAGGCCGATGGTCCGTGTGTGACGCGTTGCCAGGCCACGCGCAATGCTGCTGGGACGATAATCGAGCCGTTCGATAACTTCCTGAACTCGGCGGAGGGTGGCCGCGCTGATCTCGCCTTTGCCGTTGAGGGCGCGCGACACCGTCTGCCGGGAGACCCCGGCCTCACGCGCGACATCGGCGATAGAGACGCGAAACGACATCCTCGTGCCTCGCGGAAAATGCGTGGGTGCGCTGCCGTGATCGCTCACGGCAGCGCTCACGGTTATTAAAACAGAGAGTCGGCCGGATGTCAAACTGAGTCGGGCTGGTTGGAAGATGTTTAGCCGCCCTGGTCTTCTGGGTCAGCCCCGGCCAACGGGCCGCGCCAATAGAGGCCGCCCTCCCGCTGCACCAACCCGTGCTCGGTCATGCCCCGGCGCAGGGTGGCCACGTCATCGTGGTGCTCGACCAGGATCTGGTTGACCTCGCGCTCGGTGTAGGTCCGGTCAGGCTCGAACTCTTGAACCAGCCTCTCCAGGACGATCTGCCGCTTCTTGAGCTGGGCGGGGATGTTGGTCA
>DAOUAT010000134.1:0-4868 GCA_034433275.1 Anaerolineae bacterium | reverse complement strand
GTGACGGGGGCGGCGGTGAGGGGTGCGCAGGCCAGCTATAGCCTGAGCCGCTGGCTGCCGAAGCCGTTCCGACGTCAAGGAGGTTTGCGCGATGGACACGCCGAACTCTCAGTTCAACCGGATTCTGTTGGTCATCCTGATCGTCCTCTACCTGCTGACCCTTGCCGCTTTCAACGTTGCCAACTGGGCCGCAGCCCCGGAGGCCATGCAGTGGTGGATGCCGCTGGTCAACAGCTTGCTGCTGTCACTCCCGCTGGTGCTGTTGTATGGGGCGACCTACGTGCTGGTGGTCGCCTGGCGCCAGCGCAAGGCCCGCGGTGAGATCAGCCCGCGCCTGGCTGGGATCATCCACTGGGCGCCCCGCAGCGCGGCCATCCTGATCATCTTGTTCATCAGCCTCTTCTCCCTGGACGTATTCGAGATGGAGGCATCCCCGCTGGAGCTGCTGGGCGGCTTCCTGATCCACAACATCCCATCCATCGCGCTGTTGGCGCTGCTGGCCTTCGCCTGGAAGCGTCCCGCAGTGGGATTCGTGGCCTTCCTGGCCGCCGGCATTCTGTTCGCCCTCTTCTTTGTGCGTGACGTCGGCTCTCTGCCCAACCTGCTGATCTTCGTCCTGCCCATCCTGCTGATCGCCGGCCTGTTCTACGCCGATTGGAAATGGGTAGGACCGCGGCTGCGAAGGGATCGTTCTCTATGAGCAATGAGATTGACCTGGCGCGCGGGTGGCTCGGCAAAGCCGCCAGCGACATCCGCGCGGCGCGGTTAGTGTTGGAAACCGCTGGGCCTTATGACACGGGGTGTTTTCATGCACAACGGGCCATCAAAAAGGCGTTGAAGGGCTTCCCGGCTTTCCAGCGACGGGCGATCCCGAGCACGCACGACCTTGGATGAACTACAGATGGCCTGCCTGGCGCTGGGACCGCTGCCGGAACTGGCCGCGCTCGATCTCTCCGAGGCCACCGACTACGGGGTGTTGGTGCGCTACGACCTGGACTTCTGGCCGGAACAGACGGCGGCCAGGTCGAGCGGGAGCACGGCCTGGGGCGGATGCGCACGGACCTGCTGGTGATCTGGCCGGTGGCGGAGCGGGGGAGCGGGAGAGCAGAGGAGCCTCAATACCCAATCCCTAATCTCCAATCCTCAACGCGCGGTCATCGAGCTGAAGTCCTCTACAAGTCGCTGGAGGCCACGGTGGCCGACGGGCTGCGGCAGACGTGGGCCTACGCTGACCGCTGCGGGGCGGAGGAGACGCACTTGGTGATCTTCGACCGGACGCCGGGCAAGGCGTGGGAGGAGAAGCTGTTCGTGCGCCGCGCAACGTGGCAAGGGCGGGACATTACGGTGTGGGGGATGTGACGAGGGATAACGCGGGCGGAAGCGGCTCACGCTGGGATGCGGCGGCGCTGCGGTGGCGCAAGTTGCCAACTTGGCTACGTGTTGCGTAATTCGTGCAAACCATGTATAACGTAACGCGGAATTCATTCCGTAGCTGCGAGCGCGAAAACACGAGGCGACAAGTGATGTCACAGGAGCGCATGACCGTGATCGAGGAGGTATGTCTGTGGAACCATTTGCCTATGATGTGATCGTCGTAGGGGCGGGCATGGCCGGCCTGACGGCCGCAGCCTATACCGCCAAAGCGGGCCGGAAGGTGCTGCTGTGCGAGAAAGAAGCGAAGACCGGCGGGCTGGTCAACACGTTCGAGCACAAGGGATTCGTCTTCGATGGCGGGATTAGGGCCATCGAAAACTCCGGGATCGTCGCGCCCATGTTGCGGCAGTTGGGCTTGCAGGTAGATTTTCTGCCCAGCCCCGTCTCGATCGGTATCGGCAAGGACGTGGTCCAGATTGACTCAAAGGCGAGCGTTGGCGCCTACCAGGCGCTTCTGGAGAAGCACTTCCCCGACAGTAAGCCCGATATCGCGCGCATCATCCGCGAAATCACGAAGATCATGGGCCACATGGATGTGCTCTATGGGATTGATAACCCGCTGTTCATGGACTTGCAGAGCAACCCGGGCTACGTCCTCAAGACGATCCTGCCATGGTCGGTCAAATACGCGTTGACCGCCCCCAAGATCGCGCGATTGCAAAGACCGGTGGAAGAGCACCTGGCGCGCCTGTCCACCAATCAGGCGCTGATTGACATGGTTGCCCAGCACTTCTTCCAGAAGACCCCGGCATCTTTCGCCCTCAGCTACTTCAGCCTTTACCTGGACTATCGCTATCCCAAGGGCGGGACCGGCGCGCTGCCCCAAGCCCTGGAGCGCTGCGTGCTGGATCACGGCGGCGAAATCCGGTGCGAGACCGAGATCACCCGCGTTGACGCCGGCCGCAGCCAGGTGACGGATGCCAGGGGCCAGGTCTATCGCTACAAAAAGCTGGTGTGGGCCGCGGATCAGAAGGCGCTCTACCGGGTTCTCGACGCCGCCGCCTTGACGGACCAGAAGGCCATTGCCGGCATCCAGGCCAGGAAGGCGGCATTGGCGGGGAAGGTCGGCGGGGATTCAGTGCTGACCTTGTTCCTGGCTGTGGACCTGGCGGGCGACTACTTTGCGCGCATTGCCAGCCCGCACTTCTTCTATACAGCGTCTACGGCCGGCCTTTCCCAGGCCGGCCTGGGGCAACTGCGCACGGGCGACCCGCAGGCCCCTGCGCGCCTGACGGCCGCTCGGTCTACCATCGAGGACTGGCTCAAGCGCTTCCTGGAACTCACCACGTATGAGATTTCGCTCCCTGCGCTGCGGGATCGCTCGCTGGCCCCCGCGGGCCAGACCGGGCTGGTCATCAGCACGCTGTTCGACTACTCCCTGACGAAACACATCGAAGCGCTGGGCTGGTATGACGAGTTCAAGACGCTGGCGGCGGAGCATATGCTGGGGGTGCTGGACGCCAGCATCTACCCAGGGCTGAAGGCCGCGACCATCGCCAGCCTCACGTCAACGCCGCTCACCCTGGAGCGGATCGCCGGGAACTCCGACGGCGCGATCACTGGCTGGGCCTTCACCAATGACGTCATGCCGGCGGTGCGCAGCCTGCCGGGCGTGGCCACGTCGGTGTTGACGCCGATTCCGGGCGTCTACCAGGCCGGGCAATGGACGTATAGCCCGTCCGGGCTGCCGATTTCCATCCTGACCGGCAAACTGGCCGCCGACAGGGTGCTCAAAGAATCCTCTTGATAATCTGGGTCAAGACCTGTCAGGTTTCCGGTAGAGGTGTTTCTGTAACGTGCTCGCCACGAAAACCTGACAGGTCTCCCGCGCTCAAAGACCTGCCGTGAGGCCGGTCAACCGCAGGCTCACATCCCACACCCGGCGGCCCAGCTTCCGATCCAGGGCTGGCGCCGCCGGTTTCTCATCCATGGTCAGGTGGAAGAAGCGTCCGCTCACATTCGCCATTTCGGGAGCGGCCGCCAGGTAGTAGAGCGCCTCCCCCGAGATGGCCGGGTCCTTCAAGCTGTGCCAGATCACATTGCGCTGGAACCACCGGTACAGCGGCCCGTTGTTCATGCCGATATTCGTCCGCACGTCCCCCGGGTGCATGGCGTTGATGGTGACGCCTGCGCCCCGCAGCCGGTCGGCAAACTCCCACGTGGTCAGCAATTGCGCGATCTTGGATGCGCCGTAGCTCCGGTAGCCGCCATAGCGCCGGTGCTCCCAGTTCAGGTCGGTCAGATCCAGCCCGCCGAAGCGATGACCCTCGGAGCTGACCTGGATGATGCGCGCCGGCGCGCTCTGCACCAGGCGCTCCAGCAGGAGGTGCGTCAGGAGGAACGGGGCCAGGTGATTGACACAAAACACCGTCTCGAAGCCGCCCGTGGTGAGGGTCCGGCTCGTCGAAAACAGCCCGGCCGAGTTGATCAGCACATCAATCCGGGGATAGTTGCGGAGGAGAACCTCGGCCGCGGCGCGGACGGCAGCGAGATCGCAGAAATCCGCAGTGACGATCTCGACCGGCCCTCCATAGCGCGCCAGCAGCTCGTTGCGGATGGCCTCGGCTTTGCCAGGATTGCGGCAGACCATGACGACATGGGCGCCGGCGCGGGCCAGCCGCCTGACGGCGGCCAGCCCCACCCCCGAGGTTGACCCCGAAACGACACAGACCCGCCCGGCCAGCGAAGCGCTGGTGGTCTTCTGGGCTGCGCGGCGGTTTTCGATGAACTTAAGCTCGTCCGGTAGTTTGAAGGCGGCCATTGGATGATCCTCTATCCGAAGGTTTTGCGCATGAAGCTGCGATAGCGTTTCTTGAGCAGCGGGATCCCGTCGAGGATGGCGCCCCACAGGTCAAAGTAATCGCGTTGTGCGATGATCCGGCCGTCGGCGTGCAGGGTGAGCTTGGTGCTGCCATACAGGGGCGTGGGCGGATACTTCGTGAAGGCCATGGTCATGATACAGTCCATCAGGATCACGTTGCCCTCCTGGGCGATGGCGAGGATCTCCATGTGTAGGCTTTGGCAGCGCTCCGTCAGGCGCTCGCAGAGGCCGACGAAGGCTTCGATCCCTTCGAGCTGCTGGATGGAATCCTGGAAGACCACCTCCGGGTGGTAGTACGGGTAGATGTGAGACCAATCCGGTTTCCCGTCGGTGTTGTAAGTCCTTGACCACAGCTCTCTGACGGTGTCGCTATTCAGCGCCTTGAGCTGGCCGGGTTTGCCGTCCCCAGCCGGCGCGGGGCTGGGAGCTTCCGCCTTCCCTTCCATCATTATGTCTCATCTCCAATCAGGCCGAAATTGGAGCTATTGTAGCTTAGATTCGCGGCTCTGTGCAAAACCGGGCAGGCAAACAATATAGGGCTCAGTCTGATAAGCTGTATGGGGCATCCGAGGTTGTTCGACTGGGCCTGAACGCGGCGCATCGGGTAACGTAG
>DAOUAT010000133.1:0-15008 GCA_034433275.1 Anaerolineae bacterium | reverse complement strand
CTTCATGCTCCGGGTGACGAACCCGTTCACCGGCCAGGAGTACAGCCTGCTGCCGACGATGTTTCTGCTGGTCGGGCCCATCAGCGCCGCGTTCCTGGCGCTCTTTTTGACCGGCGCGGGTGGCCGCCGGGGGTGGGCCCGCGGCCTGGCGGTCGGGCTGGGGCTGGCGGCCGCGACCGCTTACGCCGGACTGGTCTTCCCGCAGATTTTGCCGCAGGTCTACCAGCAGCAGTATCTGACGCTGATGGTGCTGCACCTGGGCCTGTTGAGCTGGGGCGGGGCCGGGATCGTCGCGCTGGCGGGACGCCGCGACGCGGGGAGCCGGTTCGCCTTCCTGGTCAAGTCGCTGGAAGCGGCGGTGGTGGGCGGGCTGCTGGCCGCGGCGTGGGGCATCTTCACCGGCGTCACCTTCGGCCTCTTCAACGCGCTGGGCATCGAGCTGGCGTTCGCCGTGCAGCGGCTCTTCACCGCGGGCGGCGGCGGGCTGATCGTGCTCGTGGCTGTGGCGCTGGTCTACGACCCGGCCGCGGCGCCGCTGGCGCAGTCCTTCGACGAGGGGCCGGGCAAGCTGGTGGCGCTGTTGCTGCGCCTGCTGCTGCCGTTGGCCGTCGTCGTGCTGGCCGTCTATCTGGGCTTCATCCCGTTCAACTGGCGGGAGCCGTTCGAGAACCGCGAGGTGCTGGTAGCGTTCAACGCGCTGCTGTTTGCGGTGATCGCGCTGCTGCTGGGCGTGACCCCTGTGTACGAGACGGATTTGAGCGCCAGAACTCAGACCTGGCTGCGCCGCGGGATCATCGCGCTGGCCGGCCTGGCGCTGGTCGTCAGCCTCTACGCGTTGGCCGCGATCCTCTATCGCACCACCGCCGACCGCCTGACCCCCAACCGCCTGACCTTCATCGGTTGGGACATCGTCAACATCGTGATCCTGGCCGCGCTGCTGGTCGGGCAGGCGCGGGCGGGAGGCGCCCGTCGCTCCGGGTTGGCTGCGGTGCAGCGCGCGCTGGCCGGCGGCGCGGTGCTCTACCTGGCGTGGTCGCTGGTCGCGCTGTTGGCGCTGCCGTGGCTGTTCCGGGGGAACCTGGCTGAGGTGGCGCATCTGCCGGCCGGGGTGCAGCAGGTGGCCTACGAACGCGCCGCGCCGATCCTGCTCAAGTGCCCCGGCAGCCTACACATCTACCTGCTGGAAAAAGGCGAGAAACGGTGGGTGAAGGACATCGTCACCTTCACGGCGCAAGGCTACACCTGGAACGACGTGCAGACCGTGCGCTGCGATGATCTGCGCCTGGTGCCCGACGGCGTCCCCATCCCGCCCGACGCCGGCCCGCCGCCGACGCCGTGATCTGAGAACGGGACGCGGACGACGCAGACAACGCGGACGACGCGGATACAACCGGTTCTGTCCGCACGGGCATATTTATCAGGGAGGGTGCATGCGCAGACTTCCATTCGCTTTGGTGATCACCCTCGTCAGCGCAGTCTTGGTCTCCCGCGCCTATCAAGATCGTGTGATCGTGGCTGCGGCAACAGACACAACAATTCAGGCCGATAGTCACTCAGATGGGGTTATCTACCTGCCGCTCGTGGCTGCTCACCGGTCAACCCTGCCGCCTGATCTTCAGCGCGGGGTGGATTTCCTGGTCGGTCAGTACAACCCGGCTGTCGGTTTGCTGCGCGAATCGGTCCCTGAAGCCGGCCTGACGCCCACCCAGACTCGGTGCATCACTGGCACATCAGAAAGCAGCGGCCTGCCCTACTACCACAAGCACTATCTGACCAACGACAACGCCCTGGCCGCTTACGCCTTGGAAACCGTGGGGGCCGAGCTATCCCTGGCCGCAGGCCTCCGAGCCGGTCTCCAAGCCTACGGTTATGATCACAACGGCTTCATCGAGGTTGCCTGGGGCCAGACCATCCCGTGGCCGCCTTACCATCACGAAGACAAGATCGCCGCGCAAATTGGTCTCGACTACGTGCTTCGGGAGACCCATGAGGTCACGGAGACGGCATCTGGCCCTGATCCCTATCTGTGTTACTTCTACGACTGGTCGGCCTACGCCAATCTCGCTTTTATGGCTGCGCTCAACGAGTACAACCAGGGCCACCACGAAAGCGCTCTGCGCTTGTACACCATTGAGATGAATAAGTTCGACGGCGTTGGTTGGCGAGACAAGGCGTACTGGGACCGCGGAGGCGTCTATGAGACCATCGGCCCTGCATGGGCGCTCTATGTCGGCGCGACCATCGGCGCGGCAGTAGACGATCGGCTGGTGACCATTCTGCGCAAGATGCAAGACGCAGCCAGCGGCGGGTTTCACACGCACTACCGCGCTGTGGATATGCCGGAGGCCTACCCAAATGTGGAGACGACCAGCCTGGCGATTCTGGGATTAGATGCCTACCGACGCCGCATGGCCGCCGACCAGGCCATCGGCTACCTCCAGCGCGAGTACAACCCTGTCGTCGGCCTTGTCCGGGAATCGCCGGTCGTCCAGCCCCACCGCTACTGGTTGGCGACCGACAATCGGCTGGCGTTCTATGCGCTGCAAGCAGCTGGCGTCGGCGCCCCCATCGCGGCCATTTCTGCCACCTTGCAGTCCTATGGTAATCCCCGGCACGGTCTGGTCGAAGCGCTCCAGGGACAGATCATGCACTGGCCGCCCTATACTGAGACGAGCACAGCTATCGCCGTCATTGGTCCCGAGCAAGTGTGGCTAGAGACCAGGTTGGCTGGCAACACCTACAGCGACTGGCGGGAGTATGCCGACCTGGCGTTATACGGCGCGTTGTGCGCCTTCAACAATAACCCTGACTGCAACGACTACGATGCGCGTCAGATCTACCGTGCCACGATCCAACAGATGTGGAACGGTATCGGATTCAACGACAAAGCCTATCGGGGAGATGGTCGCTACGCCACCTACAAGTTGGCCCTGGCCCTCTATGTCGCTCATACGATTGGCGAGCCGCGCAACCCCACTATCCTCAATGCGCTCCTCGCCAAGCAAGCTCCGTCGGGCGCTACCTGTGATGGCCAGATTTGCGCGGGCGGGTTCTACACGTTGTACGACGACCGGGGCACGCCTGTAGGTGACACGAACACCGAGACGACTTCCTATGCGATCCTGGGGCTGATACGCTGACGGCATCCCCATCCCGCCGGACGCCGGCCCGCCGCCGCAGCCGTGAGGGCCAACGTGATTCAGGATGCGCGCAGCGTCTGAAGCACTTGGTCGCACAACCTGGCGCTGATCCAGATATCGGGGCGAGCTGCAATTTCGCGGAGCAGCAATTCGACTTCGGGAAATGAAAGCAAACCGGTGCGATAAGCCTGAACAAGGATGCCGAGAGTGCCTTGAACACGCAGGTTCAGGCGGCGGGCCTCGGCTCGCGCCGTTTCATCATCCAGTAGCACCAGTGCGTCTGATAGCCTCTGTGCCAGGGCCAGCACTGCGGTCTCGCCTGGATCGAGTATGACCGGTGGTTTGTAAGCGGCGAGTATAGGCTCAGACACCTCGATGATGGGCCAGTTCCTTGTCTGCCAGAAGAGGCGGATCGTGCGCGCATCAGGCATGCCGAGCGCAAGGCCCTGCGTTATCGCCTCATCGTACACAGCGCGGGGAATCTGTACCTGTCCGAAGAGGTCGGCCAACAGTTCAAGCCGATTGAGTTTGCCAAGGGCAATCAACGGCCCCGCGTTGCAGATAGCGGTCGTCATACTGGTTCGCCGAGCTCCTCAGCGAGTGTCAGGGGTGAGAAGGGCGGCTCCATGCCGCGGGCGTAGGCGTGACGTGCCAGGTCAGTTTGTGACATGCCCGCGAGTTGAGCGGCCGCGCCGAACGACATGCCGCCGCGTCCGTAGCGTTCCAGTGCGCGTTCAATTCTGATCTCACGCAAGCCGCGCGCGAGGAGATCGGCCAGGAAGTCCTGTGTTGCCGCTCCCAATTCATGGGCCAGGGGAGCAGGCAACGTCAAAGTCAGTTTTTCCACGGTCATCACACACCTCCAACTTCGATCTGATGCCATTTTACCATAGGGACGGAGGAGGCGTCTAACCGCGTGAGGTCGCCACCGGCGCCATTTTACCTGCGGTACAGAGAGCCGAATTGGGTGTGCGTCGCTTACTCCCCACCCGCGATAACCGCGACCGGCGCTGGCGCGACCCGTATCTGCTGCGCCAAAACCAGCCCCGCCAGCACAATCCCCACTCCGAACAGGAACGGCGCCCGCGCGCCGAACAGCTCCCACACCGTCCCGCCCACCAGCGGCACCGTGATGGCCGCGATGTGTTGGATCGCCTGCTCGGTGGACAGGTTGCTGGTGATCTCCTCCCGCGTCACCGCGATCTTCTGGAAATAGGTGCTCAGCGCCACGTTGAAGCCGAAGAAGACGTTGTCCAGGATGAACAGCCCGAACAGCAGCGGCAGCGCGGTGACATAGGCGTAGCCCAGGAAGATCAGCGCCAGCGAGCCGAAGGTGATGGTCATCGCGACCCGCTCGCCCAGCCGGCCCACCCATTGGCCGGTCAGCCGCAGGGTGAAGACGTTGATGATGCTGTTGACCAGGAACAGCAGCGCCGTGGTCTGGATGGACACGTGGTGCTCGCGCACCAACAGGAACACGGCGAAGGTGGTGAAGATGTGACGCCGGCTGCCCAGCAGGAACGACAGGGTGTAGTAGAGCCAGTAGCGCCGGCGTAGTTGCACGCGGCGGCCGGTCGGCAGGCTGCCCTGCGGCCCGCGGAAGAAGAACAGCAACACGCCGCCGACGATCACCAGCGCGCCCACCCCGGTGAACATGGCCTGGTAGCCCGCGCGCGCGGCCAGCAACAGCACCAACCCGGTGCCCGCCACCGAGGCCAGCGATCCTAAACTGCCCAGGTTGCCCAGCGTCTTCGGCGTGTCCTCCTGCTTCATCGCCATCAGCACCACGCCGCTGCTGGCCGGGTAGAAGAAGTGGAAGCCGACGCTCATCAGCAGCGTGGCGGCCATCAGGAACGGCACGCCGGTGGCCTGGCCGCTGAGCACCACCCCCGCGCCCATCAGGATAATGCTGACGCTCATGATGCGCAGCTCGGACACGTAGAGCGCGATGAAGGCCAGCACGAAGCCCAGCAGCCCCGGGATCTCGCGCACCGCCTGGATCAGCCCCACCGCGGCCGGTCCCGCGCCCAGCTCCTCCACCGCGAAGTTGTTGAACAGCGTCTGCCACACCTGGAAGCCGAAGTTCAGCAGGAAGTTGGAGAGGATGACGAAGATCAGTAAGCGGCGATTGTCGCGGAAGATATCACCCATGAGCCCATTTATGCCAGGTTCTCAAGGTCGGCAAGATCCTGTCGGCGGCCGGCGGCCTTTTTATTTTTTCTGAGGTTGTCAAGATCAATGAATGATACCGGGATATCATCAAGGACAACCTCCGCTCTTGACGCATAGCATGACTCAAAATCAACCCCGGCCAGCGTTGTCAACAGGACGATGCGGGCCGCGGGATAGCCCAACTGAATGATTTGATCGGGCATGAGGAAATCATCCGGTTTCAGGTCGAGGGAGCCGAACCCGAAGTCTCTCAGCGCCAATACCATGCGTTCGGCGTTATCCTTGTCCATCGCGATCCAGATATCAATGACTTTGGTGTGGCGCGGGTGGCCGTGAATTGCCACCGCGTAACCACCAACGACAAGGTAGCGGACGTTATTGGCGTTTAGCGATTGAATAAACTCTTTGAAGTCTCGGTTCAGCATGGTATTTCCAGCGATGGTATTCGCGCCGGATTTCTTCCAGCGCGGCCAGGCGGGCCTCGTAGGGCACGCTTTGCCAGTAGGCAAAGTCAGTGGGCTGCTCCTCGATCCGGTAAATCTGAACGACTTCCGCGATGCTGCGGGCGGATGCTGTGCTGCTACTTTCCATCGAATAACCTCGAGCTCTCTGATATCCTCCGGCAATGATCCAACTACTGAATCAATAGAGGTTATCGGCAACAACTGTCATTCTGAGCGGGTTGTCCCCGAGCCTCTCGTTGCGGCATCAGGCCAGCGAAGAATCTCTTTCGGCAGGCGCTGAGACCCTTCGCTAGTGGCTTGCCGCGGTGCATCGGATGTCGTTAACCCGCTCAGAGCTTGCCCTGAGTGCAGCGAAGGGGTGACATTGTTTCTTATTGCCGATAATGCCTAATGCATACCCGCCGATCACCAGGTACTTAACCTGGTTGGCGTCCAAAAGCTTCAACAGATCGCTGAAGTCGGAGTTGATGAACATCCCCACCTTTGACCTTGTGCGCGTGAATGATCAACTCCCAGGCCGCGCGAAAGCGCTCCTGGGGCGGTTGTTCTTGCCAGAATGTCAGATCGAATGACCGATCAAGTTTGGCCAGTTTGCCGTAGCGTTCAACAAATCCGGTTGTCATCGTCTTGTCTGCCCCACAGTTACATTGTTCCTTCAAGTTATAGCAGGTGTGATGTCAGTTTTGCTGAAGTCATTCCCCTTGAACAGCAAGGGTTCGCCGGTTGCTTGGGCCAGCGCGTAGGAGAAGCAATCGCCGAAGTTGAGGCCGGCCGCATGGCGTCCTTTCCCGAAATTGCGGAAAGCAAGCCGCGCCAGCCCGGCTTGTTCCGCCGTCACTGGCTCTATCATGAGCTTCGCGGTTGAAACTAGCTCATCGAACTTTTGTCCACCGGCCGGGCCGTGGCGTGACTCAATGACAATGGCTGTTTCGAGAAAAGAAGCCGCCGATAGCCGACGAATAGTCGCGTCCTGGATCGCCTTGGCAAACTGGGCTGCGTCCGGTTCGTTGGATAGGATCGCGATCAAGGCTGATGAATCAATGATCATGTCAGACCGGAACCCCGTGCTCGTTGTAGCCCAAGATAGCTTCGGGTGTTCGGCTGTCGAGTACTGGTAGGGCTGCACACTCTCGACCAATACGAAGGAGCTCGCTCGCCAGGGATAAACCTTGGGCATCTTTCCTGCGGGATGCCGGTACGCGAAGCGTGATTTGCAACCGTTGATTTTCTCGCAAGCCGAGCGGCTGCAAAGGGGCTAAGACACCGTTTTGGTAGATCACTTCCACTATTTGTTCCATATCGTATCTCCGCAATGTCTTGTATAGCCCCATTATACCACACCTCCTACGCCGGGTTGAGCGCGCCCTCGGTCTCTGGCGCGCGCTGCACGACGACCGCGATGACGGCGATCAGGAGCGCATCCAGCGCGACCAGCACGGCCAGCTCCGGCGCGACGTCGGCCCACCTGCCGCCCTGCTGCGTGATCTCCAGCGCGGGCTGGATGATGTAATACGTCGGGAAGATGCGGCCGATCCACTGGGGGATCTCCGGGAACATGTAAACCAGGCCGGGCGCGTAGAGCAAGATGCCGCTGGCCTTCACCACCGTCATGAACATGTTCATGTCCTTGATGAACGCGCCCAGCAGGATGCCGATGCACGCGGCCATCACCGCGCCCAGCGCCAGAGACAGGAGCAGCAGCGCCGGCTCAGGCCCCCACGCGCGGTTCAGCAGCAGGGTGATGACCGCCATCGCCATGCTGACGATGATCCCCAGCAGCCCCTTGGCCGCGAACACCTCGCCCAGCGACGCGGATGTGGTGGTGAGCGCGCGCAGCGTGCGCTTCTGCTTCTCCTCCACCAGCAGCGCGGCCGGCACAACGGCCCCGCCCAAGACCACGGCCAGCAGCACGATCAGGGGCAACAGCCGCTTCTCCCACGGCACGCTGGCGCCGTCGCCCAAGATGTCGGTGACGATCTCCACCGGCGTCTCCTGGCCCGCGATGTCGCGCACCAGCGTGGTGAACGTCGCGGCCGCGACCGCCCGGTTCTTGAGGGTGCTTTCGCCCCACACGAAGGCGGTCAGGACGGCTTTCTCCCCCCGCCGGATCTGCCCGTCGAAATCGTCCGGCAGCACGATGCCCAGATCGACCAGGCCCTGGGCCGTGGCCGTGCGCAACGCCTGGGGCTGGTCGTAGCGTTTCACGTCCAGGGAGGTCAGCCCGGCCGCCCGGCCCATCAGCTCGGAGTTACCTAAATCCACCAGCCCCACCCGCGCCTTGCCGGAGAACACCGACCCGAACAGCAGCGACACCAGGATCGTGACGACGATCGGCATCACCACCGCAAAGACGAACATGACGTTGCGCCACCCCTGGCGCAGCTCCTTGCCCAGGAGCACACCCACCCGCCGGATGCTCATATGAACCTCCTTCGCAGCGCCACGATGCCCAGCGCCACGAACAGCGCGGTGAACGCGGCCAGCGCGGCCAGGTCGGCCCCGACCTCGGCCCAGCCCGCGGCGAAGTTAACCGTGCGGTGTACCGCGTCCACCAGGTAATACGACGGGAGCACCCGCACCCAATCGCTGATGAAGCCGGGCAGCGCCACCGCGATGCCGGGGATCGCCAGCACGATCAACGCCACCATTCCGTAGCCGATCACTGACATGAAGTCCCGCGCCACCGACGCCACCAGGAACGCCAGCCCGGTGACCATGGCCGCGCCCAGCAGCAGCGCCACCAGGATGATGAACGGCTGCTGCCGCAGCCCCCCGGTGATCGCCATCAGCAGCACCGCCTGGCCGAACGCCAGCCCCACCCCCACGATCCCTTTGGAGAGGAACAGGTCGGGCACGCGGACCGGCGTCACCAGCAGCGCGCGCAGCGTGCCGGACTCCACCTCGGTGCTGATCAGGCTCGCCAGCCCCAGCGTCTCCATCAGCAGCAGAAACACCGCCAGCAGCGGCAACATGCGCTTCCGGGGCGGGATCTGCTGGCCGGCCATGTCCGGGCCCAGCACCTCTTCCTGCGTCTCGATGTCCAACGGCCGGCCGCCGATGAGAAAAGCCAGCTCGCGCACGAACATCTGGTACACATCGCGCAGCTCCGCGGGCAGTTCGGCGGTCAGGTAGAGGCGCACCTGCGGCTTCGCGCCCGCCATGATCTGTGCGGTCATGTCCGGCGGCAGCACGATGCCGGCCTGCACATCGCCGGTCGCCACGGCCGCCCTCAGCGCATCCTCCGAGGGCCAATCCTCCAGGACCACCCCCTCAGCGGCCAGCGTTTGGGCCAGGGCCGGTGGCATCACCGGCGCGTAGATGCCGAAGGTCAGCGTCTCGTCCACGGTGCGGGGCAGCAGGAAGTAGGCGACAACAAAGAAGGCCATCGCCAGCACCGTGACGAACGCGTAAAAGCGGTCTCGGAAGTAGAGGTTGATGTCCTTGGCGACCAGCGTGCCGATGCGGCCGGCGGTCGAGACATCTTGGGGCCGTGGGCCGGTTGTAGATAGGCTCGTCATGCCAGCCCTCGTCCTGTGATGTCAATGAAGATGTCTTCCAGCGTCGCCTCTTCGCTGTGAACCGTGACCACCTGCTCCTGGCTGAAGAGCGCCTGCATCTCAGCCGCGGTTTCGGGCTGATCCAGCACGATCTCGCGCGTGACCAACCCACCGTCGGCCGCGGCCACCTGCGCGCGCAGGCGGCGCTGGCCGTAGCGCTGCTTCAGCGCGTGCGGCGTGTCCAGCGCCACGATTTTGCCCTGGTCAATGAACGCGACCCGGTTCGACAGCTTGTCGGCCTCCATCATGTCGTGGGTGGTCAGGAAGACCGTGGCCCCGCGGTCGCGCTCCTCCAGGATGATGTTGCGGATGGAGATCGCCGACGCGGGGTCGAGACCCTCGGTCGGCTCGTCCAGGAACAGGATGCGCGGCCGGTTGACCAGCGCGCGGGCGATCATCAGCCGCTGCTTCATGCCCTTGGAGTAGGTCGCCACCAGGTCTTTGCCGCGGCCGTCCAACCCCACGCGTTTGAGCAGGGCCGGCGCGTCGAAATCCCTGACGCCGAACAATCGGGCGAACAGCGTCAGGTTGGCCAGCCCGGTCATCTGCTCGTAGAGGTTGGTGTTCTCAAAGCAGACGCCGATCTGGGTCTGCGCCTGCTTGGGCTGGCGCGCAATGTCGAGGCCAAGCACGGTGGCGTGGCCCTCTTTGGGCCGGAGCTGGCCGGTGAGCATCTTGACGGTGGTGGATTTCCCTGCGCCGTTGGGGCCCAGGAAGCCCAGGATTTCCCCCTCGGCGACGGCGAAGTTGATGTGGTCTACGGCGATGAGCTGGCCGTAGCGGTAGGTGAGGTTTTCCGCAATAATAGCTTGTGACGAGGTCATGCTGGTGACTCCTGATACGATAACCCGAATCCGTGGAGGATCTCCTGTGGGATCGGGATAAGGCTGGTTGCTCCGGTGGCGGTGCTCGTTTAGTGCAGCCAGACCAACACCCCGCGACCAACCAGATCTTCGCAAAACGCGTTGACGTCAATCTCGGCCTGGGCGAGGGGGACATCATACTCGGCGGCTATGGCTTGGGCCAGGGCCGCGATGTCCCGCTGGCCATCCACCAGTTCCCAGATGGCCGCGCCAACCGAGTTCAGCACCCGCACTTTGCCTTGCACAGGGTGTACCAGCACCGCCTCGCCATCCATCAGCCGGCTGAGCACGGACGGTGTACGGGCGGGGATTATGTGGTGTTGCATCAGTGATTCTCCTTGAAGAGCAGAGCCCAGAAGCTCGAGTCTTTCCGAAAGTGCAGCCGTTGTATCGGCACAGCAGTGGCCAGGCTGCGGCAGCGGGTCAACACTCCGGGTAACAGATTGGGATGGCCGTTGACCACCGGGCAGTTGGCCAGCAGTTCGGCCGCCGCCACCGTCGGAGAAAGTGGCTCAAGCCAGACTGCGTGATCCTGCACCAACCTGTAGACGCCTTTCAGAGGGCCGCTGGCTGTCTGGCCATCCCGCTCTGTCGTCATGTGATTCCAAAACGGCGTGCCCGAGGCCATCCATCGCCCATCAACCCGATGCACCAAGACGGTATCATCGTTCAGCGTCCGCGCGTGGGGTGAGAGTTTGGTGACGGTGGTCTTGCCGCTTCCGCCGTGGCCCATGAACAGAAACGCCTGTCCGTCAACCAGTAAGCCGGATGCGTGCAGCAGCAGCCCGCCATTGAGCTCAGCCATGATGGCAAAGATGCTCTTGAGCACCAGATCCAGGTTGTTCAAAGCGCCAGGAGTGCGAAATGCGAAGGCGGCAGAGCGGTCTTGCCGTGAGATGTAGCCACCGAACTCAGCCATTTCCAACCGCCACTCCTCCTTGTCCAGGCGCCAGTGCTGTTCTTCGCTGGCGCCGGAAGCTTTGAGTTGCGCGGCTTCGGTTGTGTCTAGCGTAAGTCTGGCACAAAAATCCGCAGGCGCGTCGTCGGAGACAAAGGGTGCATAGCGCGCGGCAGTGTAGGCAGACAGCACGTCGGGCTGGCAGATGAGACGCAGGCGCCAGCCGGCCATCATCAGCGTGATCATGACGCTATTGTATCATGCAGGAGCGCCTACCCCCAAACCGCCTGAGCGCGGGCAATTTGACAATGTGCTCACCTTGCGGGATACTCTCCGCGGTAGAGACCCTGGCCCGTTCCGAGAGGATCGTTGTGATTGCGCCTGAACCGCCCCATTATCCCCCAAGTTCCAAGCAACTCTGGGTGAAAAGCCTTCAGTTGCAGCAGCTTCGCCGGCAATTGACCTATGTGGACTATCGGCAGGCAGAGGCTGACTGCGAGGTGTTGGCCGCGCAGTTACTGGCCGTCTACGGGGATGAGGGGGTGCGCGAACTCGTGTTTGTCGCCATCCCCCGCGGGGGCCTGATCGTGCTGGGTATGCTGTCGTACTGGCTCAACCTGTCACCGTCTCAAATGGCTACGGACGCAGCAACCGTGCCCGGGCCGCTGTGTGTGGTGGACGATTGCTCGCTGACCGGCCTTCGTTTGCAGGAAATGTTGACGCGCACTGCCAACTCACACGTGATTTTCGCGCACCTTTACTCGCCCCCCGGCCTGCGTCACGGTATTCTGGACCGGGAGCCACGCGTGCGTTGTTGCCTGGCCGCGCGTGATCTGGCGGAAATCGCGGGTGCGCACCCCGTCGCACCCCCTGGTGCAGGCGGCGCGCACCTGTGGGAGCCCTTACCGCTCACGCGCGCCTACTGGTCCGGTTCGGCTGCGCCCATTGCCTTTGCGTGGAGCGAGCCCCTCATCCATATCCGCGATCCCTTTTCTGGTCGGGTGGAGAGCGGCTGGCGGTTCGCGCCGCCCCATCGCTGCACCAAGAATCGGATTGACCTGGGGGCGCCGGTGCGTCCAGCGGTTTCCAGGCGTTGGCAGGCGCCTGAAGACCTGGTGGTCGGCCAGTTCGACGGCGTCTTATGGCTGATCCGGACGCAGACAGGTGAGACCCACTCGTTGCAAGCGTTGAAGGCGGACGCCTGGCGTGGGCTGGCGGCCTACGGTGACACGGTGATGACCCTCGACTTTCTGGCAAGCCGCCACCCACTCAGCCGATCGGAACTGGCATCTGAGCTGACCAATAGCTTGCAGTGGTTTGAGGCTGAAGGTCTCTTAGTACCGGCTCACGAAGCCGTGGCGGCTGCCTGAACAGCTGGCAGGCCATGATCGGCGCGTGCGCGAGGCGCCGAGGTTCACTCATACCTGGATGATTCGATCCGGTGGCGCAGCCGTTCCTCATCGGAGAGGGCCGCCGGGGCGGGCTCCGCTGGGGCCTGGACCGCGCCTTCGGCTACCGCCAGCTCGGCCGGTGTGGCGCGGGGCGCGATGCTCCATTTGCCGCAGTGGGGGCAGCGGCTGAGCTTGCCCGTGATCAGGTTGGGGCTGAGGGCGTGGCGCGCGAACGCGCGGCCGCAGCCGGGGCAGATCGCGGCGCCGGCCAGACCGTAGCCGGCTCCCTCACCGGTCGTCGTACGCGCGCCCTTCTCGCCCCGCAGCAACAGCAGCCGGCGCCCCACGACGATCAGCACGATGATCCCGACCAGTATCAATTCGGGGCCGATTTGTTCTGCCATGCGTCCCTCCCGTCGGCGACCTCACGTCTGCCCGTTATCCCTTCCGCGCGACTTCGCTCATCAGGGCCAGCAGATTGCCTTCCGAGTCGCGGAAGAAGGCCATCCAGAGATCGTGATCGGACAACTTCGCGACCAGCTCGGGCGCCTGCTCAAAGATAACCCCTCGGGCGGACAAGGTCGCAAAGGCCGCAGGCAAGTCCGGCACTTTGTAGTAAATCAGGGAGCTATGGTTTTCAGCTTGAGCTTTGGCCGGCGCATCCAGCATCAGCCGCACGCCGTTGCAGTCGAAGAAGCCGAGCCCGGGCGGCGCCCTGAAGAGGAAGCGCATCCCCAGCACATCCCGATAGAAGGCGATCGCGCGTTCGATGTCGCTCACCGGGACGGCGATCTGTCCGATTTCTGCCAATCCAAAAGCATCATCCGGCTTTAGAGATGCTTGATCTGTCTGCATGTTATCACCTTTGCCTTCCGTGCCAGGCGTGCCGAAATCGGCACAACGGGGCTATTATCGCGCCACACACTAAGACGGTCAAGCCAGATTCGTATCTGCCAGCAATTCCAAATATGAGGCGGACGGCGCTGTCACTCTGAGCGGGTTTGCCAGCCAAAATCCACCACGGCGTGCGCCCAGCGAAGAGTCTGGGCGCACGGCACGGAGATTCTGCGCGAGAGGCTTGCTGCAACGGGTGTTGAGCTGTAGACCCGCTCACTATAGTGACAGGCTACATTTGGAATTCCTGCGTATCTGCTACGGCGCAACGGCGAACAGGCACTTCAGGTACGCGCCCTCGGGGAAGCGCACGGGGTGGTCAATAGCGTGCCCCGTGCGCTCGATCTCGCGCAGCGGCCGGCCGGCGCGGTGTGCGGCCCGATGTACGGCCGCGCAGAAGTCATCGGCGGCCACGCGGCTGGAGCAGGAGGCCAGCACCAGCGCACCGCCGGGGGCCAGCACGCCCAGCGCCAGCGCGGTCAGCCGCTCGTAGGCGGCCAGCGCGGGGGGGACTTCGCTCGCCTGCTTGGCCAGCGCGGGCGGATCCACGATGACCAGGCCGAAGCGCTCGCCACGGCCGCGCAGCTCGGCCAGCGCCGCGAACGCATCCGCGGCCAGCGTGTGATGCCGGGCGGCCCGCATTGCTGGCACATCCTGATTCAACGCGAAGTTGCGCTCGGCCGCGGCCAGGGCGGGCGCGCTGACGTCCAGGCTGAGGATCTCGGTCGCGCCGCCCCGCGCGGCGTAAAGCGAGAAGCCGCCGGTATACGCGAATGCGTTCAGGACGCGGCGGCCCGCAGCCAGCCGCTCGACCCGCGCCCGGTTGTCGCGCTGGTCGAAGAAGAAGCCAGTTTTTTGGCCGTGGATCACGTCCGCTTCGAAGCGCAGGCCGTTCTCGGTGAATGCCACCGGCCCCGCCAGCGGCGGGCCGGCCAGCGTCATCCCGTCGGTTAGGCCGTGGAGGTGTTCGGTTTGCCGTGCGACTTCGCGGCTGAGGCGGAGGATGAGGCGGCATTCGGAGGTTTCTGAGGTGGAGATGCTTCGCTGGTCGTTCGCCGTTATGAGTGTTGAGCTGTGGACCCGCTCAGCATGACATAAGCAAGTTTTATAATCCGCGTTCTCCGCGCTCGTCCGCGTCCGATGCTTCAACCAGGTTTCCATCAGCGCCGCGCACACATCGGCCAGGTGCGGGATCCACGCGGCGGTGTACAGCTTGAGCACCAGCGTATCGGCGTAGCGATCCACCACCAGCCCGGGCAGGCCATCGTTTTCGCCGTGAACCAGGCGATAGCCGGTGGTGCCGCGATCTGGCAGGCCCGCGCGCAGCGCCGCGGCCGCGGCCAGCCGGTCACGCCAGAAAGCCTGGTTGATAGCGACCGGCTCGCCGTGTTGCAGCACCCGCACACGGATGGGCGACGTCGGGTCATAGAGGCCGATAGCCAGAAAGCGCCGATGGTCGTCGAAGATCACTGCCAGGTCGCCGGTCTCGCCATCCCCGCGCTGCGCCGTGATGGCGCGGTCGAACACCCACGGGTGGCCCTGGCGGATGGCGCGCTGCGCGTCCGGCGTCACCCGCAGCGCCAGCCGGCGGTCGGCGGGGGGTGGGATGTGGGTGGGTGGGTCGGTGCG
>DAOUAT010000132.1:0-2045 GCA_034433275.1 Anaerolineae bacterium | reverse complement strand
CGCCAGCGCGCGGCGTCGGGCCGCATCTCGCCCGGGCCGCGATGGCCGAAGCGGTCAAGTGTCTCCTGGCATACCGGGTCCGCTGGATCGGCCTGCGCGGCCGCGGCCAGGGCATGGGCGGCCTCGACCGTGGGCAAGCCCTCCACGCCGGCCAGGAGCGCGCCGTGCAGCCGCGCAGCGTCGGCGGTCGCGGCGTCGTCCAGGCGATCCCGCAGTTCTGCCTGCGCCGCGGCCAATCCCGCGCGGAGGGTGAGGTAGCTGTGCAGCGCGCCGGTGGCGCGCGGCTCCAGCTCTTCCATCACGTGCAGCAGGTCTGCTTGTGTCCAGGGTAACCGGCGCACCCAGGCCAGCCATTGCGCCAGGCGGCCATGTTCAGCGGCGACTTCGGCCATCGCAGCCGCAACGCGGCCGTGCGCGCGGCGGATGGCGCCGGCCGCCTGCAGCCGGGCCAGGGGACCGGTCGGCGCTGCCGGCCGTTGCAGGCCCAGCCAGGCCGCGCCGTGGGCCGCCGCGCCGGCTTCAGCCAGGGCTGGCGCGGCCACATAAACATAGCCAGCGGCCCTGCGCTGCCACAAGGCGTGCGCTGGCAGCGCGGGCGCGCCGAGTTCCGTGAGCACGCGGCGCAACGCCGCCTCTGCCGGGTCGCGGAACAGGGTCCACGCGAAGGGGGTCGCGGCGCCGGGGAACAGGTCGCAGGCCAGCTCGCGGCTCCAGCCTGCCTGCGAGGCAGGGATGAATTCTTGCGATGTCGCCAAAAACGCCTCCTAATGCGCCGCGATGCCCATCAGCAGCAGGTCAACGATGCCCGTCAGCCGCTCGGCCAGCGGATAGGGCTGTTCGGCCTGACACCAGCACACCAGCTGCTGCAGGTAAAGCGCGTCCAGCGCGGCCGCCAGCACATCGGGGTCGAGCCAGGCGGCTACTTCGTTCATGTTTTGGCCGCGGCGCAGCAGCAGCGCGGCGGTCGGGCGGATGCTGAACCCGCCGGCATCGCCACACAGCAGATCGGGCACGGTGATGCCGCGGGCAAAGATCAGGCGCACCAACTCGCGGTCGGCTTCCAGGCTGGCCGCCAGGGCGGTCAGCAGCCGTTTCAGGTTGCCGATGGCCGAGGTGCTGCCACCGGTCAAACTGCTGGCGCCCAACCGGCCGATCTCGCGCGCGCCCATGTAGCGCAAGACGGCATCCTTGGTAGGAAAGTAGTTGAAGAAGGTGCCCTTCGCCAGCCCGGCCTGGCGGGTGATCTGATCAACGGTGGTCTGCTCGTAGCCCTGCTGGCGGAAGAGGGTCAACGCGGCCTCATACAGCAGGTCGCGTCGCGTTTGCTTGCCGGCCTCACGTTTGCTGGTGGGTGCTGGTGGCATCCGATACCTCGAAGCTGCAAAGATGACTGTGGTCAAGCGTTATTGTACATGGGGCCTGGTTGGGGGTCAAAAAAGGAGAAACCCGGTTTCTGCGAGAAACCGGGTTTCTTGGGTCGGTCAATCAGCGTGTGTTATTTGCGCGTCGCCGCGAAGTTCGCAGCCACCTGCGCCCAGTTGATCACGTTGAAGAAGTTGGTGATGTACTCGGGCCGGCGGTTCTGATACTTCAGGTAATACGCGTGCTCCCATACGTCGAGACCCAGGATCGGCGTGTCGCCGGTCATCAGCGGGCTGTCTTGATTGGCCGTGCTGTACACATCCAGGTTGCCGTCGGCCTTGACCACGAGCCAGGCCCAGCCGCTGCCGAACCGGGTCGTCGCGGCCGTGCTCAGCTTCTCCTTGAAGGTCTCGAAGCTGCCGAACGCTTGGTCAATGGCCGCCGCCAACTCGCCCGTGGGCGCGCCGCCGGCGTTGGGGGCCATGATGGTCCAGAACAGGTTGTGGTTGATGAACCCGCCGCCGTTGTTGCGCACGGTGGTGCGGATCTTTTCCGGCACGCTGTCCAGCCTGGCCACCAGCTCTTCCACGGGCATGTTCTCGAACTCGGCGCCTTCGATGGCCTTGTTCAGGTTGGCGATATATGCGGCGTGGTGCTTGCCGTGATGGATCTGCATGGTCATG
>DAOUAT010000131.1:0-5643 GCA_034433275.1 Anaerolineae bacterium | reverse complement strand
AATTCGGTGTATCCTGGCAAAACTCCCACAAGCATAGCGCAAGGAGCGTACAAGATGGCAGGCCGCGCCAAGACCGAGACCTTTTCGCCTGTTGACGCCACGTGGCTGCGCATGGACACGGCCACCAACATCATGATGATCACCGGCGTCATGATGTTCGATGAGCCGCTGGACGTGGGCCGGCTGAAGGATGTGGTGGCGCACCGTCTGTTGCGGCATGATCGTTTTCGCCAGCGCGTGGCGTGGCCGGCCCTCCCCTTGGGGCGGCCGCGCTGGCGAACCGATCCCCACTTCGACCTCGACGCTCGCATCCACCGCATCGCGTTGCCCCGGCCGGGTGACATGGACGCGTTGCAAGCGCTCGTCGGCGCCCCGATGAGCCTGCCACTGGACGCGCACAAGCCACTTTGACACAGCTACGTGGTAGAGAACCTCGGGGGGCGGCGGGGCGCTGCTGTGCCGCCTACACCACTGCCTGGCCGACGGCCTGGCGCTCATGGA
Source organism: Anaerolineae bacterium (assembly GCA_034433275.1). Classification (GTDB taxonomy): domain Bacteria; phylum Chloroflexota; class Anaerolineae; order CG2-30-64-16; family CG2-30-64-16; genus DAOUAT01. The sequence goes on along the minus strand of DAOUAT010000131.1, from coordinate 5,142 downwards.
TGTGCTGCTCTCCCTCACCGATCAGGCACGGGAGGCGCCTGCCCCCTTGCCGGAGGACGAATGACGCCGTGAAACGGGCAAGCGCTTAGTGTGCAGCGTTTGGGTCGGTGAAGAGGATGCCAAAAACGCCGGTGCCCGCGCCCGGCCCCTTAAACGCAAATCGGCAGCCCCGCCAGGCCGCCGACTCGCCTTGCTCCGATTGCCAAAACACGACCAGATCGCACCTTAACAATCATATCCCCGGCTAATCACAGACCGGGAAGCTCCTCGAGGAGGACTCGAACCTCCAACCTTGCGGTTAACAGCCGCTTGCTCTGCCGATTGAGCTATCGAGGATTATTTACAGCCGGTATTATAGCGGATGGGGGCGTTGGCGTCAAATCACCCCAGGTAATCCCGCAGCTTACGGCTGCGGATGGGGTGGCGCAGCTTGCGCAGCGCCTTGGCTTCGATCTGGCGGATGCGCTCGCGGGTGACGCCGAACTCCTGCCCCACTTCCTCCAGGGTGCGCGCGACGCCGTCTTTCAGACCGAACCGCATCTCCAAAACTTTGCGCTCGCGTTCGCTGAGGCCGTTCAGGATCTCGTTCATCTGCTCTTTCAGCAGATGGCGGCTGGCCTGATCGGCCGGGCCGGGCAGGCTGTCGTCTTCAATGAAGTCGCCCAGCGAGCTGTTCTCTTCGGTGCCCACCGGCGTTTCCAGCGACATGGGTTCCTGCGAGATGCGCATGACGCGCCGCACCTTGGCGGCCGCGATCTGCAGCCGGCGGTTGAGGGCCGGATCCAACGGCTTGCCGATGGCCAGGGTGTCTTCGACCGCCAAGCGATCCTCCGGGGACAGGTAATCCATCTCCAGTGCGACTTCTTCAGGGGTGGGTTCGCGGCCCAATTCCTGCAGCAGCCGGCGCTGCGCCCGGATCTGCCGATTGATGCTTTCCACCATGTGTACAGGGATGCGGATGGTGCGCGCCTGGTCGGCGATGGCGCGGCTGATGGCCTGGCGGATCCACCAGGTGGCATAGGTGCTGAATTTGTAGCCCAAGGTGGGATCGAACTTGTCCACCGCGCGCAGCAGGCCGATGTTGCCTTCCTGAATCAGGTCAAGGAACGACATGCCGCGGCCCACATAGCGCTTGGCCACGCTGACCACCAGGCGCAGGTTGGCCTGGGCCAGGCGCTGCTCGGCTGTGCGGCTGCGCTGCCGGACCAGGGTGAGCTGGTCACGGGTATCGGGGTCCAAATCGTCCCGCTTCAACTGTTGGGCGGCCTTTTTGCCTTCAGCGATGGCGGTGGCGAAGGTGACTTCCTCTTCTGCGGAGAGCAGCGCCGTGCGTCCGATCTCGTGCAGATACATGCGCACGGGGTCGCTGCTGACGGTAGGATCGCCCCAGTCGTCAAGGACTTCGGCCAGCGGTTTGCGCGCTTCGCGTTCGATCTCCTGTTCCAGTTTCAGGTCACGCTCGATGATGGGAGGGACTTCTCCCTCCTGACCCTCGTCGGTCAGCATTTCCGGCAAGCCATCCGGGCCGACCGCCAGGCGTACTTCGACCAGTTGCTCTTCGTCCAGCGGCATCTCAACCGATTCGGGTGCGAGGGACGCGATCACAGGTTCCGGTGCGCGGGTCTTAGCCGACCGCACGGGCCGGGCCGGCTTAGGGGCTGGCTCAGGACTGCTACGGGGTGTACGGCGCCGCCGTTCAGCGCTCATTGATTTTGTATCCTCTCACCACCCATCACAGCGGTGGCTTTGCGCTGGTTCAATGCTCCGGTCATGGAGCGGGTGTTCAGTAGTCTCTGGATCTGACGTTTTTGCGCGGTATAGGTCAGCATCAGTTCATGTAAGGCCCGAGCCTGTTCCCCTGTCGCGCCTTCAGGACCTTCCCGGATCAGGTGCTCCACCTGTTGCACTTGGCGGCGCAGATTACGCTGCCGCAGGCGCAGGATGGTGTCACCCAGGTCCTTGATCAACTTTTCGTCCGTTAGCATGGGTTTACGCTGTACTTCGGCCACGATGGCCTGGCCACGTTCCCATAATACGTCCGGGAGTGCTGTCAGGCGGTCGGCGGTGGTCATAGCTTCATCCGCCGGGTTAGTGGCTAACAGACTGCTCAATAGGGCACGATTCTCCGCGCTTTCCAGGTCCTCAGGGGCCAGCGGCGGGGCCTGCTGGCCGATCATTTCCGCATCCAGGTCGGACATCAGATCGGGCCGCTGGAAAAGCCAGCCCAGCAGATGCTCCTCAAGGCCGAATTGCGTCTGTGCGCTGACTGCCCGGCGAGGCGTTGCTGCCTCGGCGCGGCTTCCCGCGGGCGGTTTGCGCGCCTCAGCAGCTCCGGCTTTGACTGCGGCCGCGCGGTCGGTCGCGCGGCCAAGGGTCGCAATCTGCTCGGCCACCAGCCGTTCATCGCTCTGTGTCAGGCGCGCCAACGCCTGCAGGTAGTGCTGGCGTTCGACCGGGTTGGCGATTTCGCGAATGATCGGCGCCATGCGCTCGACCGCGTTGGCCTTGCCGCGAGCCGTAGCCAGGTCCTCCTCTCGACCGACGATGGCCAGGTAGTAGTCCACAATCGGTTTGGCCCCAGCAATGACCGCGCGCCAGCGTTCAATATCTCGCAGCGCCAACTCATCCGGGTCGAGACCATCGGGCAGGGCCGCGATGCGAATCTGCGCCTTCAGGCGGCTTTCCTGCCGCACCAGGCCGGTGGGCGTGAACACCGGCTCGGTCTCGCGCTCCAACGATTGCCGTGCCGTTTCCAGGCCGCGCAAGGTGGCGTGATCACCTGCAACATCAGGATCCAGCGCCAGCGTGAGGTTGTTGGTGTACCGTTTGATCTGGCGCATCTGGGCCTCGGTGAGCGCCGTGCCCATGCCAGCCACCACGTTGCACACCCCCACCTGGTGCGAGCCGATCACATCCATGTAGCCTTCGACGAGCACGGCCAGATCCTCATCACGCAGCGCTTTGCGCGCCATATCCAGGCCGAACAAAACGCTGCCCTTGTCAAAGAGCGGCGACTGGGGCGAGTTGATGTACTTCGGCGCTGGCCGGGCCGGGTCTTCGCGCAAGATGCGGGCGCCGAAGCCGATGGTGCGGCCCAGGCCATCGCGGATCGGGATCATCAGGCGGCCCCGGAACCGGTCGTGATAGCCGGAGCCATCTTCGCGGCGAATGATCAGCCCCGCCTCTTCGATTTCATCCAGCGTGTAGCCCTTGCCCATCAGCCGGTCGCGCAAGGCGTCCCAACTGTCGAGCGAGTAGCCCAACTGCCACGCTTCCCACGTGCCCTCGGTCAGGCTGCGTCGCGCCAGGTAATCGCGAGCGATACCGGCTTCCCCCGCGCGCATGAGCAGATAGTGGAAGTAGGTGGCCGCGTCGCCGATGATGGCCCGCAGGCGATCCAGTCGGGCGTCGGAAGCGGTCTCCGCCTCCGACCGGGGTTTCAGCTCGACCCCGGCTTTGGCAGCCAGCAGCGCCAACGCCTCGCCGAAGTCCAGGTTCTCGCGCTTCATCACAAACGAGAAGATATCGCCGCCGATGCCGCAAGCGCCGAAACAGTGCCAGCCCTGGGTATCGGGAAACACGACGAACGACGGGGTCTTCTCGTTGTGGAACGGACAAAGGCCCTTGTAGCTGCGCCCCGCCTTCTTGAGCGGGACGTAAGGGGAGATCACTTCGACGATGTCGAGGCGCTCCTTGATTTCGTCAATGACGCTCATAATCAGATGGGCACAACAAAATCGAACTACACCGAGCCGGCCGGCGCATGCACTACTCGCCGGATGAGGAATTATACAGGACTGGCGTCATGGTGTCAAAACACTTGCGGAAATCGCCTGCCAGGGCTGCTCCCCCGGGCTGCTATCGGGGCGTTCTGGCCGGCCTGTATAGATCGCGCGGCGTCGCGGGTCGGTGGCCAGGCCGAACAGCGGCGCGGGCTGGGTCTGCCCGGTGAGCGGCGCGTCTGCCCAGCGACCTCGCACCAGATCGTAGGCCAGCAGGCCCTCGGCGGCGCTTACCAGCAGATGCCCCTCGCCATCTAGTGCCAGCGCCTCGGCGCCGGTCAGCGGCCGGGCCAGCGTGGCGGGGATGGTTTCGACCAGCGCGCCGGTGGCGCCATCCAGCACCGCGATCTCGCGGTAGCGCACGGACAGGATGTTGAGAGCGTAGACACGGCTGCGAGCAGGGTCAGCCACCGCCCCCTGGGGGTGGCCCAGGCCGCCGAGCGGGGTGATGCCCAGCACGGCGCCTGTTGCTGCGTCCAGCGTTGCGATGCCATCGCCGCCGTTGAGCGCCACGAAGACGCGCCCGGTTTGCGGCAGTGTGGCCACAGCGTAGGGGCCGGGACCGACCGGGATGTCAGCCAGCAATTGCAGGCTGTCGGCGGCCAGCACGCGCACCGCGTCGGCCAGCGCGTCGGCTACGAACAAGCGCGCCGGGCCATCCCAGTCTACCAGCGCCATGCCGCCGGGCAGGGCAAAGCCGGTGGTGACCGCCAGCGGCGTCAGCGTGGTCGCATCCAACGCAAAGAGCGCGCCCCGTGCGCGGCTGGCTACGTAAACGCGGCGCCCGGTTCGATCCACGACGATGCTGCCCGGCTCCTCCCCGATGCTGATCTGGGCCAACACACGGTTGCTGCGCGGGTCAATGCGTGCGAGCCGGCCCTCGCCGGCCACATACAGGTCGCCGGAAAGGGGGTTCACGGCCAGCGCCTGGGCCCAGCGCGGCGCGGGCCGGCCGGCCGCGTCGGTGACGGAGGCCGCGCCGCCTGCCCCCGATTGCACCAGGGGCAGGTTGATGGCATAGGGCAGCACAGCGGCTTTGAGCAGGTAGTAGGCTCCGGCGCCGCCCAAGTTGTTTGCTTCGCCTACGCGCAGATAGTAGAGATCGGTTGTGGGCGCGCGCCATGCGAGTCGGGTGGTTTGCGTCTCTTCCTGGCTGCCGGCTGCGGTCGCGGTCAGGCCGACGCTGCTGGCCACATCAGCAGGCGTTAGGGGTGTAGCTCCATCGGGGGCATAGACCCGCAGTGTGGTGGTGACGCCGCCGAATGCGACGGACTCGAACGCATAACCATAACCGGCTTGGGCTGCGAAACGGGACCAATCTACGTCGCCGGGCAGGTGCAGCGTGTGCTGTTCAGGGGTC
>DAOUAT010000130.1:0-8215 GCA_034433275.1 Anaerolineae bacterium | reverse complement strand
CAACGGGTGTTGAGCTGTAGACCCGCTCAGAATGACAGCTACATTTGGAATTCCTGCAATTCCGCACAAGTGATTGACTTACGCGGCGCAAAGTAATATAATCTATTTGCATCTTGCAGCGGCTCGCTCAGATGGGGGTTGCCATGGCGACGATCGAGTATCTGGACTTCGACCTGCGCATCCAAAGCTCGCCCGGGGGGTACCGCACCCAGGCGCTCTCTGCACCGGCAGGCGAGGCGAGCGATGAATTCGTGCTGCCCTTCTCCGAGCAGGAGATTGAGATCTTCCTGCTGAAAGTGGGCCGGCCGAGTCGGGGCACGCGGCGCATGGAATCGCAAGAGATGGCCGCGGCCAAAGCCTTCGGCGGCAAGCTCTTTCGGGCTGCTTTCGGCGGCAATGTGTATGGGTGCTTTCGCAGCAGCCTGGAGCAGGCTGTCCAGCAGAACAAAGGGCTGCGCCTGCGCCTGCGGCTGACCGACGCGCCCAAACTGGCTGATCTGCCGTGGGAATACCTGTATCACCCGGACTTCAATCGCTTCTTCGGCCTCTCCATCGAAACACCCATCATCCGTTATATTGAGCTGCCCCTCCAGATCAAACCTCTGGCCGTCCGGCCGCCGCTCCGCCTGCTGGTGATGATCGCCAGCCCCACAGACTACCCGGCCCTGGACACAGAAGGGGAATGGCGCAAGCTGCAGGATGCCCTGGCCGGCCCGATCCGGCAGCAGGCTGTCCAACTGGAGCGGCTGGCGCCGGCCACCTTGCCCGCGCTGCGCGAAAAACTGCGGACCAACGGCTACCACGTGTTTCACTTCATCGGCCACGGCGCGTTTGACCAGAGCGTCCAGGATGGCCTGTTGCTGATAGAGGATAGGTTCGGCAAAGGCAAGGCGATCACCGGGCAATCGTTGGGCGCGATCTTGCACGACGAGCGAACATTGCGCCTGGCCGTGCTGAACGCGTGCGAGGGGGCGCGCGCGGCGCAGACCGACCCCTTCGCCGGGGTAGCGCAGAGCCTGATCCAGCAGGAGATCCCGGCCGTCATCGCGATGCAGTTTCCCATCACTGACGACGCGGCGGCCGCGTTCTCGCGCGAGCTCTACGCGGCCATCGCGGCCGGCATGCCCGTGGACGCCGCGACCGCCGAGGCCCGGAAGGCGATCCTCACCGATGTGAGCGATGTCGAGTGGGGCACGCCCGTGTTGTATCTCCGCGCAGCCGACGGCCGCATCTTCGACATCGCCGGCCAGATGGCGCCGCCCCCGCCCCTGCCACAGGATCAAGAGACAGCTCAACACCTGGCCGAGCTGTACGACCAGGCGCTGGGCGCGTATTACACCGACCAGTGGCCGCAAGCGATCGCCCTGTTCAATGAGATCGTGGCGCTGCAGCCCGGCTACGAAGACGCAGCCAACAAACTGGCCGACGCGACCCGACAGCAGATCCTACTCGACAACTATGCTACAGGGCAACAAGCACACCAATCTGCTACGTGGGTTGAAGCCATTCAACGCCTGGAAGCTGTCGTGGCCATTGCGCCGGCTTACCGCGACGCTGCCGCGCTGCTGGCCGAAGCCCGGCAGCAGCGCGATCTGGCAGAAATGTACACCGAGGCGTGGCGGATGTTCCGAGCGGGCAACTGGCCAGCCGTGCTCAAGGTGGGTGAACGCATCACGGCGACCGCGCCAGCCTATCCCGACCCTGACGGCCTGTTCGCCACAGCACGTGCTCGGCTGGCGGCCGAGGAGAAAGAGCGCCAGGCCACCACAGCATATCGGGAAGGGTTGCGCCATCTGGACGCGAAGCGGTGGGCCGAGGCCGTCGCTGCGTTCGAGCGCGCCGAGGGGTTCATCCCTGGTTATGGAAAAGTCGCGGCGCCGTTGGCGCTGGCACGCAAAGCGCTGGCCGATCAAAAAGCCGCTGAAGAGCTCGAAGCCCGTGCGGGTGCGCGCTACGACCAGGCGGCCGAAGCCCTCAGCACCGGGCAGTGGGAGAGGGCTATCAGCCATCTGGAGCAACTGGTGCAGGCTGCGCCCGGCTACAGAGATGCCAAGCGATTGCTCGCCCAGGCGCGGCAGGAACTGACAGCGCGCCAGGCCGCCGACGCGCGTCAGAGCCAGGTGCGCAGCGCATACAGCCGCGCGAATCAAGCACTGGCCGCGCGCGATTGGGACACCGCGATCGCCTTGCTGGCGCAGGTGCAGGAGCTCGAACCCGGCTATCGGGATGTGGCCCGCAAGTTGGCCGATGCCAGGGAGCAGCAGGCGTTGGCTGAACGCTTCAGCAAGGCTATGACCCACATGGGAGCCAAACGGTGGGCCGAGGCCATCAGCGCGCTGCGCGACATCGTGGCCCAGGCGCCCGACTACGCCGATCCGGTCTACGGCAGCGCGGTTGGCATGTTGACCCAGGCGTTGCAACAGAAGGAACGGGCCGAACTGCCGCCACCGCCGGCCCGGCGCGACCGGCCACCGCCATCCGCAGAAGAGCCAAAGCCGCGCGGCAAGCCAACAAACATCCCGCGCTGAAAGCCAGGAGGGCGTCATGAACTTCACCGAAGTTGAAGCCCAATATCGCAGCTTGAAAGCGCAGCACGCTGCCGGCACACTGAGCGAAGCCGACTTCAAAGCCCAGCTCCAAGACCTGATGATCGACGATGACCAGGGCCACTGGTGGATCATCGGCTATGAGACGGGGCAGTGGTACGTCCACGACGGGGAGCAGTGGGCGCCGGGCGAGCCGCCGCGCCCCGCGCCCGTGGCGCCGCCGCCCGCGCCCACACCTGAAGTCCCGCCGCCGCAGGTCAAGGCTGAGCCGGCGGAACCAATCTCGCAACGGCTGCCGGAAAAAGAACCCCGCCCCAGTTCAACGCCCCAGCGCGACCGGGGCCAGCCGTGGCTTTGGGTGGTGGTCGGCATCGCCGGCGTGGTCTTGTTGGTGCTGCTGGTGCAGGCGATCGGTCGCATAGACGCCAGGCCGACCCCGATACCCGTGCCTGCCGGACAAGAGGCGCCACCTGCCGAACCAGTGAAAACCAGTGAAGCAACCAAGCTGCCCGAGCCGACCTGGATACCTGAACCTACAAAAGCGTCAGCGCCGCAAGCGGCCTCGGCCGGCATCGTCACTCGCCTCGTTGCGCCCGGTTGCGACTACGGCGGCGAAATCCTGGCCATCGAGGCGCTGGACGAACTGACCGTCAGGTTCACGTTGTGCTACCCCGACGTCGCGTTCCCGGCAAAAGTAGCGCTGCCCCCCTTCGGCATCCACCCGGCCGAACACCTGGTCGCCACCGGCGGCACGGGCAAACTCCTGGAGGCGCCTATCGGCACGGGGCCTTACCGGCTGACCGAATGGCGGCCGAATGAATTCGTGCGCATGGAGGCCAACCCGGACTACTGGGGGAAGCCAGCCACGATTCCGAGGCTGGAGTTCCACTGGCTCGATGATTGGGACCGTCGCCTCGGCTACCTGGAGACGGGAGACGTAGATGGTATTGATAACCCTTCGCCCCAGGCTTACGCCGCGATCCAGGGCAATGCCGACCTCCGGCTGTATCGGCGTCCCGGCTTGAACACGGGCTATCTCGGCATCAGCAACCTGGCGAAGCCGTTCGATGACGTGCGCGTGCGGCAGGCCGTGGCGCTGGCCATTGACCGGGAATGGCTAGTGAAACAGGTTTACCCCCCGGGAACGATCCTGGCCACCCATTTCACCCCGTGCGAGATCCTCAACGGCTGCCAGGGCGAACCGTGGCACGATTTCGACCCGGACAAGGCCCGAATGCTGCTGGCCGAGGCCGGCTACCCTGGTGGCTTCGAGACCGAGCTTTTCTATCGAGATAGTCCCCGCAGCTACCTGCCAGATCCGATGGGAACGGCGCGATACATTGCCGACATGCTGGAAAAGTACTTGTCCCTTCGGGTTAGACTCACCGCCACGAATATGGACTCGGAGGCTTTCAGGAAAGCCTCCTGGGGCGGTGAGTTCCCGCTTTACCTGTCAGGTTGGGACGTAGACTACCCTGACCCGGTCAACTTCCTGAGCCCCTACTGGAGCGAGTTCGGCGCCCCAAGACTCGAAGACGGCTTTCCTGAGATCTGGGCAATTCTCAAAGAGGCAACGCTGACCGCTTCCCCGGTAGTACGCGCGGAGTTGTACGCCCGTGCCAACGACCTGATCACGCGTGAGGCGCCGCTCGTACCGCTGGTACACGTCGGCTCCGCAACGGCGTTCCGTGCCGATGTACTCGGCGCACACAGCAGTCCCTTGTATCTGGAACAGTTTGCCGTCATGGGCCTGCAGCAGGGTTCTACGCTGGTTTGGAAACAAGCGACCGCCCCCAAAAGCCTGTACTGCGCAGACGAGAGCGACGTAGACACCTGGCGCGCCTGCGCACAAATCACCGAATCGCTGCTGGGGTTCCAGGTGGGAAGCGCCGAGGTGATGCCAGCCTTAGCCCACCGCTACGAACCTAATGAAACCCTGACAACATGGACCTTTTATCTGCGGCCACATGTCAAGTTCCACGATGGCAGCACGCTCGACGCCGGCGACGTCGTCATCAGTTGGGCCGTGATGTGGGACGCGGCCAATCCGCTGCACAAAGGACGCACCGGCGCGTTCGACTATTTCCTGTGGATGTTCGACGCGTTCTTGAACGCAGAGAAGTGATCACGTAACGCACAAGCATCTCAAACGCCCGGAGGCCACCGTGCCCGTCACAAGCTACCTGGACTTCGAGCTGGCCATCGCGCCTGCGCCCGATGGCTACCGGGCCCGCGTCCAGCGCGCACCGAGCGACGAGGCGCAGGCATCGTTCGCCCTGCCGTTCACCGAGCAGGAACTGAGCGACTTCCTCAGACGGGCCGGCTGGGCTGGCTGCGGGCAGATGCCAAATACCTGACCTGCAACCTGGACATCAGCACGTTACCGGTGGTGATTGAGGCGCCAATCGGCAGCCCGCCCAGCCCGTAGTTGCAGTCACAGACGCCAGCTTGGAATTCTGTGCTCATCGCAAGATCAACGGCAGGTAACACGGCCACCGGGCCGCCGCATCGGAAAGCCAGAAGCCGCCCGGTAGACTGTAGCCGCCCCGGCGGTCGTGCGATGGCAGCCGATCTACGTCGGCGCGGATGGCCTGAACCTGCGCAGGTATCAACCCTCTCTGTCCCGCCAGCGTCAATCCTCCACCTGTTTGAGCACCACACACCCTCCCTGACACTTATCCGGTGCGATTACGCAGATGTTCGGGCAGTCTTTCTTGGCACAGGTATGAGGCGGCTCCGTGGCAAGCTCCAGACCGGTGATCTTCTTGGTCTCGTAGCCGAGGCCGGGGGTTATTCTGACATCAACATCGTGTCCGACGGGAATCTCATCCACGCAGAAGAACCCGTTGCGATCCGTCCCCGCTGTGGCTACCAACTCTCCATCTCCACTGGTCCCCCCTTCGCCTTTGCTGATCCTGACTTCGATCGTGGCACCCGAGCGCGGTGTCGCACCTTCAAAAGTTCCGCTCGGAGAAGACAACACGGTTCCCTGAACACAAGTGGCCTGATGGACGATGAACTGGCGGCTGTCCGCCGCAGGTGGAAAAAATGGTCTTCATGGTCATCCGAACTCCAGCTCATACACAAATTGCCTGTGGCGATCGCACGAATAGGTGGCATCGAACACGAGCCGGTACGACGCTGCAAACAGTCGAAAAATGACAACCTTCGCCTCGGTGGTCGTGGCAGGCGAGGCCACGTCGAAAGGCTGCTGGCTGGGCATGATGTTGTCCCAACTCCCCCCTTGCAGCCGATAGACTGTGATCGTCAGCCGGTTGGGCTTTTCGCCTGTCGTCTCATAGGTCCACGCGAGGTTGAGTTGGGCGAATCCGACGGTGCCCCCGCTTGCGCCGGTGATCACGCCGTTGATGATGTCTGCCGCCTCCGCACACACCTTGACCGGGCACAGCAAAACATTATTGTCCTCGTTCCGCTCAGCCACTGTCTGCTCAGGGTCAATCACGGCGCCCAGGTAGTAATCTCCCGGAGGCGTGTCGGCCGGGATGGTGTTCTTGCCATACAGCGGCAAGTCAAGGGACGCGCCCGGTCCCAAGCGGTCCACGTACTCCCGGCCTCCTTGCAGCAGAACGTCATCGGTGAAGTTGGGGGAGTAGGTCGCTAACTGGGCGGGGATGATCTCGTCGCTGGAGAGGACCAAATCAACGAAGAAATCCTCAGCGTCCTCCGATAGTCCTCCGTCCGTGTTTTTGAGAGTTACGGCGATCCTATCGCCCAACTCCTCTCCTGGCGACGCGGCCGATAGACAGCGCAGAGAGCCAGATAGATCAAGGGGCGCGGTAGGCTTGCACGCAGCAAGGAGCAGCAGTCCTACACATACTGTCAGCAGGGATCCTCTGATACGTTGTTGCACCGAGACCTCCTTGTCATCACTCTCGTCTTGAGTTCGGTAGCGCCCTTTTGTCTACCCAGCGACCACAGGCCCACCCACAGTGAACGTCATCGCCTCGAAATGATACGCCAACCGAGCTGCACCCAGGCCCAACCCGGCAAGGGGGCTGTCGGCGGGCACGTGCAGGCGCCCCGTCGCGACGCCCAGCCGCGCAGCCATGTCACCTCGGAAAGGACAAACCCGGTCGTCGAGCATACAAAAGCTCGGGAACGGCACGCGGCCTCGCCATAGCCGCAGCGGCCGGCCGTGGTCCAGCACACACAGCACGCGGTCACCCTGGCGCACGCTCACCCGGTGCGGCGGACCGGCCTCCCAGGCGAACTGGGCCAACTCCTTCGGCAACCCCCAAATCTCGCGACCACCAGCCAGTGAATCAACGTGATCCACATAGATCTGCGGGATCCAGAAGCCCCACTTGCCGCCGTAGCGCACTGCGACCGCAACGATCAGCTCGTTGTACACCAGCGCCGACCCTGGCCCGTAGGCCGCCAGCAAGATGCCGGCCAGCGCCCGGCCGGGCAGGATCGGTAGGAGTTGCAGGTCACGCGGCACAAAACGGCGCGCCTGTGAACGCCCCACAAGTTGCAGGGTCTGCACGGCATGGCCGGTGAGTCTCCAGGGTGCAGGTGGGTATGGCACGGCCGCGGCTCCTATCGAAAATCCCAGTTACAACTCCCCTGCTTATCATTATAGCCCACCCGCGACCGCGCCGAAAGCCAAACCCGATAAAACTGACGATAACAAAACCGATACAAACGTGCTATAATGTCCTTGCCCTTCACCGCAGACCGTCATCGCCCCTCCCAATAATCGCCCAGGAGCGCGGACAATGAAGCACGAGACCGTGTTCGCCCAGTGGTTGACCGAGCAGCGCCACGCGCGCGACCTGACGCAGCGCGAGCTGGCGGACCAGGTCGGCTGCGCGGAGATCACCATCCGCAAGCTGGAGGCCGGCCAATCACGGCCATCCAAGACGATGGCCGGCCGGCTGGCGGAGTGTCTGGACGTAGCCGCAGCCCACCGCGCCGAGTTCGTGGGCTTCGCCCGGTCAGCCGCGGCCGGCCAGGCGTCACACCCAGCAGTTGACCACTGGACCTCGCTGCCGCCCAACAACCTGCCCACCCCGGCAACGCCCTTTTTCGGCCGCGAGGACGCACTGGCGGCCATTTGCAGCCTGGTACACGGGGGCGCGCGGCTGCTGACCCTGCTCGGCCCGCCGGGGGTCGGCAAAACCCGCCTGGCGCTGGAGGCGGCGCGGCGCCTCCTCGGCGACTACGAGCACGGCGCGTTCTTCGTGCCCCTGGCATCGGTGGGCAGGCCAGAACTGGTTCCCGATGCCATCGCCGCGGCCGTCGGCATGCCCACTGCCAGCACCCTGCCGGCAACCGTCCGGGTGGTGGGTTATCTCCGCGACCGGCACATACTGTTGGTGCTGGATAACTGCGAGCATCTGATCGCCGCGGCTGTGCAGCTCGATGGCTTGCTGGCAGCCTGTCCCTGGCTGGCGATCCTGGCCACCAGCCGCGAGGCGCTGCGCATCCGGGCCGAGCGGCGCTGCCCCGTTTCCCCCCTGGTCGTGCCACCGGCGGCGCCAGAAGATCCTCTTCTTCCAGTGGATCCCCACAAGCTCCTCCAGTACCCGGCCATCGCCCTGTTCGTGGATCGGGCGCAGGCCGCCCGGCACGATTTCGCGCTCACCGCAGAGAACGCCCCCGCGGTGGCGGCCATCTGCCGCAAGCTGGACGGCCTGCCGCTGGCC
>DAOUAT010000129.1:0-19578 GCA_034433275.1 Anaerolineae bacterium | reverse complement strand
GCTACTTCTTTTTCGCAGCCTTCGCCACGCAGACCGCGCTGGCGAACGCGGCCCAGGCGGAAAGCGAGCGCCTGCTGGGCGAGCTGCAGGAGGCACACACCCGGCTGCAGGCCTACGCCGCGCAGGCCGAGGCGCTGGCGGTGTCCGAGGAGCGCAACCGCATGGCACGGGAGATGCACGACACCCTGGGCCATCGGCTGACCGTCGCCGCGGTGCAGCTCCAGGCTATCGAGCGGCTGGCGCTCACCGACCCCCACCGCGCAGGGGCGATGGCCGGCACGGTGCGCGACGAGGTGCGCGCGGCCCTGGCCGAGCTGCGCCAGACGGTCGCCGCGCTCCGTGCGCCGCTGGAAGCCGATCTCTCCCTGGAGCCCGCCTTGCGCCACCTGGTCGCCGATTTCGAGGCGGCCACCGGCATCAAAGTCGTCCTCGCCCTATCCGACCCCCTGCCCGCCATCCCGCCCACCCATCGCCTGGTGCTTTACCGCGGGGCGCAAGAGGGGCTGACCAACATCCAGAAGCACGCCGGAGCCAGACAGGTTCAGATCGCGCTGGAGGTTGCGGCCGGAGGGCTGACCTTGCGCGTCACAGACGACGGGAACGGTCTCGCAGCTGGGGTGGACAGCGGCTTCGGGCTGCGCGGCCTGCAGGAGCGGGCCAGCTATCTGGGCGGCACGGCCGGCCTGGCACCCCGACCCGCTGGCGGGGCTGAGCTGACCCTGACGCTGCCGTTGCCGCCGGAGGCGCTCCATGCCTGAGGCCGTGCGGTTGCTGCTGGTGGACGATCAACGGCTGATGCGCGAAGGGCTGCGGACGCTGCTGGAACTGGAGCCGGGCCTGGCCGTGGCCGGCGAGGCGGGCAATGGCGCGGAGGCGCTGGCCCGCTACGCCGAGTTGCGGCCCGACGTGGTGCTGATGGATGTGCGCATGCCGGTGTTGGACGGCGTCGAAGCCACCCGGCGGCTGGTTGCGCAGTTCCCCGGCGCGCGCGTGATCATCCTCACCACTTTCGACGACGATGAATACGTCTTCGAGGGCCTGCGCGCCGGCGCGTTGGGCTACCTGCTGAAAGACGTCTCGATCCAGGAATTGGCCGAGGCTATCCGCACCGTGGTGGCCGGCGGCGTGTTGATCCAGCCCTCGGTGGCGCGCAAAGTGGTGGCCGAATTCGCCCGCCTACGGCCATCCACCCCACCGCCCGCGCCCCAAACCACCCTCCCCGAGCCCCTTTCCGAGCGCGAGCGCGAGATCCTGCGCCTGCTGGCCGAGGGCCTGACCAACCGCGAGATCGCCGAGCGCCTGTTCCTGGCCGAAGGCACCGTCAAGAACTACGTCACCAACATCCTGGGCAAGATCGGCGCGCGCGACCGGACGCAGGCGACGCTGCGCGGCCGGGAGTTAGGCCTGTTGTAGCCACAGAATCGGCCTCTCCGCGACGAGACGCCGACGCTGAGGCCCCGATCCCCACTTGACAACCCCGTCAAACCGTGATATAAACCTCCCATCTTCATAACATCAGAACTTCAGATATTTGATATCAACCTGAGACCCATCAATGCGTGTACGCAGCAGCCTGGTAGATGACACCGTCGCTGAGCTACGTCAGATGATCCTGAGTGGCCAATTCCACGCAGGCGAGTTCCTGCCCCCACAACGGGAGCTGGCCGGGCGCTTCGGCGTTGGCGCATCCACCATCCGCGAAGCCGTTCAGGCCCTGGTCGCATTGGGTTTGCTGCAATCGCATTCCGGCAAGGGAACATGGGTGCGTGAGGACGCCACCGCGGGCCTGATCCACCCGGACGCCGTGCGCGCGCGACTGGGCGAGTTGAAAGCCGCGGAGCTCTATGAGGCGCGTTCGGTGATCGAGGTCGCTCTGACCGAGTTTGCGGCGGCGCGTGCCACACCTGAGGATATTCAACGCATCCAGGACGCGTTGCAGAGCATGCGCGAGACAGCGCACGACACGCCCGCCTTCGTCCAGGCCGATCTGGAGTTCCATGCCGCGGTGGCCCGCGCAGGCCATAACGACCTGTTGGCGCAGTTCTACCAGCTCTCACGCACGTTGCTGCTGGAGGCCACGCACCAACTCGTTTCGCTGCCGGATGTCAAAACGCAATCCATTGAGATCCAGGACGCCATTCTGCAAGCTATCGAGCGCGGCGACCCTCACCGGGCAAGAGAAGCCGCAGAAGAGCACATGCATTACATCTATCAATTGCTGAAAAGGGAACCTTAAGGCATGAAAACCGCAAACTCACTGTCCTTCAACGCACCGCAATTCGCGGTACTCTCAGAGACGCAGATCCAGGACATCCACCTGGCGGCGCTGGAGGTGCTGCGGCGCACCGGCATCCGCTTCCACCACGCGGGCGCCCTGGAGCTGCTGGCCGACGCCGGCGCGTTCGTCCACGACGGCAACCTGGTCAAGTTCCCGGCCGCCATGATCGAGGATGCCATCGCGTCCGCGCCCGGCCGCGTCATCATGTGCGATCGCGATGGCGCGCCGGCCGTGTGGCTGGAGGGCACGAAGGTCAACTTCGGCACCGGCTCCGACTGCCTCAACTTCCTGGACCCGGCAACCGGCGAACATCGCCCGTTCACCAAGACCGACATCATCAACGGGTATCATCTCTGCGACGCCTTGCCCAACATTCATTTCGTGATGTCCATCGGCATCCCGGCCGATGTGCCCCCCGCGCTGACCTACGACGTACAGATGGCGTTGATGTTGGAGCACACGACGAAACCGCTGGTGTTCGTGACTAACGACCGGGCGAGCTGCCAGCGCGCCATTGACATGGCCGCGGCCGCGCAAGGCGGCATGGGCGCCCTGGTGGAAAGCCAGCACATCCTGCTCTACAGCGAGCCGAGCTCCCCCCTGCAGCAGTCGGAGACCGCGGTGGACAAGCTGCTGCTGATGGCCGAGACCCGCTTGCCGGTGGTCCACTCCCCCGGCCCACAAATGGGCGCCACCGCGCCGATCACCATGGCCGGCGGGTTGGTCATGTCGCTGGCCGAGATCTTGAGCAGCCTGGCCGTTCACCAGTTGCAGCGCCGCGGCTCGCCGTTCGTATTCGGCGCGGGCCTGCACCACATGGACATGAAATCCATGCAGATCTGCTATGCGTCGCCGGAGTTCCAGCTCACCAAGGAGGCCGTCGCCCAGCTCGGCCGCTTCTATGGCCTGCCCACCTGGGGCTACGCCGGCTGCTCCGACGCGAAGGTGATGGACGAGCAGGCCGCGCTGGAGGCGATGATGTCGGTGATGATGGCGAAGTTCAGCGGCGCCAACCTGATCCACGACGTAGGCTACATGGAAAGCGGACTGACCGGCTCCTACGAGATGATCCTCCTCACCGATGAGTTGGTCGGCATGACGAACAACATGATGAAGGGGATTGAGGTCAACGACGAGACGCTGCTGGTGGAAGAGCTAGACCGCGTCGGGCCTGGCGGCCAGTTCATCAGCACCGACGCCACCCTGGCGCACTACAAGGACTTCTACAACCCCACCCTGGCCGACCGGCGCATCCGGCCGCGCTGGCTGAAATCCGGCGGCACGACCATGGGCCAGCGCCTGAGCGCGCGCGTGCAGCAGATCATCAAGGAGCATCAACCGCGACCACTGGCGGCTGACCGCAAAACACAGATCGAGGCCATCGTCGCCGCGGCTGCGGCATAGGCCTGCGCACACGCAGAAACCCGGCTTCTCGGAGAAGCCGGGTTTCTCATTCTTGATCTGATGGAGCGAGTATGGCGCCGAAGCTCCGCGTACTCACGGATCAGCAGCGCGCGGCGCTGGCCGAGGGCGCACTGCGCCTGCTGGCTGACGTTGGCGTCCGCTTAACGGAACCCGCGGCGCGCAGCTTGTTACGCGCCGCGGGCGCTCGGTTGGCAGATGACCGGGTGCTGCTGCCGCAGGAGTTAGTGCAGCGGGTGCTGGCGCGCGCGCCGTCCAGCGTAACGATATTCGACCGGAACAACGCGCCGGCGCTACACCTCACCCGGCAGAACACCTACTTCGGCGCGCACGTTGACGCGCCGGACGTGATCGATCCCATCACCGGCAAGCGCCGGCCCTGCGTGACGGCCGATGTGCGCCGCCACGCGGCCCTGATCAACGCCCTGCCGAACATCGCGTTCGCCACCGCGTCGGGCCTGATCGCCGATGTGCCCGCAGCGTGCGCCGACCGGGCCGCCCTGGCCGAATGTCTGAAACACACGGCGAAACCGGTGCTGATCATGCCCGTGACGCCCCAGGCGCTGGACGATTGCCGGCGCCTGGCTGCCGCAGCCGTCGGGGGGGACAAAGCGTTGCGCCGGCAGCCCAATGTCATCGTTTATGTCGAGCCGGTTTCGCCCCTCTCGCACCCCGACGATTCGATCCGCAAGCTGCTCTACTGCGCCGATCACCTGCTGCCGGTGGCCTATGTGCCCTATGCGGCCATGGGCGGCACCGCGCCCCAAGATCCGGCCGCGATCATCGTCCAATTGTGCGCCGAGTCCCTGAGCGCGCTGGTGGTGCACCAGCTTCGCCGGCCCAAGGCGCCCTTCATCTTCGGCGGCATGGCTTCGCTGATGGACATGCGCACCACGGTCTTCTCATACGGCGCGCCGGAGTTCCAACGGGGCAACACGATGATGGCCGAGATGGCGCACTACTTCCGCCTGCCGAACTTCGGCACGGCGGGCGCCAGCGACGCGCAGGGCTTCGACGGGCAGGCGATCATGGAAGCGACCACTTCCTGCCTGCTGGCCGCCGCGTCGGGCGCACAGTTGATCCACGATGTGGGTCTGCTGGGCAGCGCGACGGTGGTCGTGCCCGAAATGATCGTGGTGACAGATGAGATCGTCGCCATGCTCCGCCATCTCCTAGCGGACGTCACCGTGCCGCCGGCGGCCGAGCTGGTGGGGCTGTTCGAGAGTGGCCGCACCGAGTTCGTCACCCACCCGCACACCCTGGCGCACTACCGTGACGCCTGGTATCCGCGGCTGCTCTATCGCGGAGGCGCCAGAGCGTGGGAGGCCGGGGCCGGCCAGGCGTTCGAAGCGCGGGTGCGCGCCCGCACCTGCCAGCTTGTCGAGCCGCAGCACGCCGCGCCCCTGCCCGCGGATCGTGCTGCGGCCGTGGGTGCCGTGCTGGCTGAAGCGTGCAACCGGTCCGAAGGCAGGGAGTGAGCCGTGTTATCCGCCACCAACGTCATCTCCGTCATTGACTCGCACACGGCCGGCGAGGGCACGCGCCTGGTCACGGCCGGGTTGCCGCCCATCCGGGGGCGCACCATGGCCGAGAAGATGGCGTATGCGGCGCGGCATCTCGCCTGGGCCCCACGTCTGCTACTGCGCGAGCCGCGCGGGCACAAAGACCTGTTCGGCGCGGTGGTGACGCCGCCGAGCGATCCGGCTGCGGAGGTCGGCGTCATCTTCATGGATAACGTCGGCTACGAGCCGATGTGCGGACACGGCGTCATCGGCGTTGTCACCAGCCTGCTGAGCACCGGCATGTTGCCCCTGGTGGAGCCGGTCACCACGGTCACGCTGGACACGCCGGCCGGGCTGGTGCGCGCTCGCGCGGCCATTGCGGCGCGGCGCGTCGTCTCGGTGAGCTTCGACAACGTGCCGTCGTTCGTGTACCGGCCCGATGTGCGCCTGGACATCCCCGGAGCCGGGCCGTTGACGGTAGATATCGCGTTCGGCGGCAACTTCTTTGCCCTGGTGGACGCGAGGCAGATTGACACCCCCCTGACCGCGGCCCACGCCGATCGCCTGGCCGATCTGGGGATGCGCATCCTGGCCGTCACGAACCGCAGCATCACCGTGGCGCACCCCGAGCAGCCACACATTGACCGGGTGATTGACGCGCGCTTCTACACCACCCTGGGCGGTCCGGGCGCGGCCAGCCGTAACGTGGTGGTGTTGGGCGATCACATGGTGGACCGTTCGCCCTGCGGCACAGGGACGTGCGCCGAGTTAGCACTGCGCTATGCGCGCGGCGAGATCCAAATCGGCCAGCCGTGGGTCACAGAGAGCATCATGGATACGCACTTCGTCGGTGAAGTCGTGTCAGAGACCCAGGTTGGGCACGGCGCCGGCGCGATCCCCGGCATTATCCCCCGCATCACCGGCAGCGCGCACATCACGGGCCTGCTTCAGCTCCTGCTGGATCCGGCCGACCCCTTCCCCGAAGGATTCCTGTTGGGCAGCAGTTGACCCAAACAAGGAACCCCTCCCACAGCCGGGCGTCGCAGCTGGCTGCGTCCATGTGCCGGACGCGACGGCCGGCCGTTTTCACGCGCCAGAGTACACCCTCCTCCCGATGATTACCCCCTTTTCCACTACTTGTGATATGATTGCAATCGCTGCTGTGAGACACCCGGACAATACTTGCAAAGGAGCACGTCATGTTGACCTTCTTCACCGAAAACCTGAAGGAGATCGATCCCGCCGTCCACGACCTGATTGGGTTCGAGGCAGAGCGCCAGGCACGCAAGCTGATCCTGATCCCCTCTGAAAGCCAGGCGCCGGAAGCTGTACGCGAAGCACTCGGCTCTGTGTTTCAAAACATCTATGCAGAGGGTTATCCCGACCCTGCCATGCACCGGCTCAACCAGGCAGGCATCCTGGATTACGAGACCCAACTGGCTGCGTTCCGGCGCAACTCTGACCAACGCTACTACAAGGGCACAGAGTACGTCAACGTCGTAGAGCAGCTCGCCCGCCGCCGCGCTGGCGAGGCATTCGCCGCCAACGGCGTCGGGCCGGAGGGGATCTACGCCAACGTGCAGCCCTTGTCCGGCTCACCGGCCAACAGCGCGGTCTACGATGCGTTGGTGCCGCCGGGCGAGACGGTCATGGGCATGAACCTGCTCCACGGCGGCCATCTGACCCACGGCTCGCCGGTCAACCGCTCGGGCCGGCTCTACAAGATCGTCTCCTACGGCGTGCATCCCGTCACCGAAAAGCTGGACTACGACCAGATCGAGGCTTTGGCGGTGGCGAACAAGCCCAAAATGATCATCGCCGGCTTCACCTCATACCCGTGGATGCCGGACTGGGCCCGGTTCAAAGCGATCGCCCGGAAGGTCGGCGCGTATCTACTGGCCGACATCTCGCACATCGCCGGCATGGTGGCGGCGGGCGTGGTGTCCAGCCCCATCGGCTACGCGGATGTCATCAGCTTCACCACGCACAAGACCCTGTATGGCCCGCGCGGCGCCTGCCTTCTGTCCACCGACAAGAAGATCGCCGAGAAGATTGACTCGGCCGTGTTCCCCGGCGAGCAGGGCGGCCCCCATGTCAACACCATCGCCGGCATGGCTGTGGCCTTCAAACTAGCGCGCACGCCCGAGTTCATTGACCTCCAGCAGCGGGTGCAGGCCAACGCGATCCAACTGGCCGCCGAATTGCACAAACATGGCCTCCGCATCCCGTATGGCGGCACCGACACCCACATGCTGCTGGTAGACCTCAAGAACATCCGAGCCAAGACCGGCGTGAGTCCTGATGGCAAGAAGGGCACCCCGCTGATGGGCGATCCAGCCGCGCGCATCCTGGACCTGGCCGGCATCGTGCTGAACCGCAACACCATCCCCGGCGACAAAGGCGCTCGCTCCCCCAGCGGCATCCGCCTGGGCACGCCCTGGATCACCCAGCGCGGCTTCGGCCCGGCCGAGATCGAACGCCTGGCCGAGATCCTCGCTCGGATTCTGAAGGCCAGCAAGCCCACAGCCTTCGCCGGACGCCACGGCCCCGTCTACCAGGCGCGCATTGACTTCGACGTGCTAGAAGATGCCAAGCGCGATGTCATCCGGCTCCTCACCGATGTGGACCTGCCGGCCGACTATGTGCCCGGCGGCTACCCGCACCACTATTTTATGCACAAACAGACCAAGGATCCGGGCGGCGAGTACGACATCATCGAGATCGAAGGGCCCAACGCGCGCGGCTTCTGCAACGTGGCGCTAACCAACGACGCTTACGCCCTGAAGCCCGAGGAGCACCAACCGACCTGGGTGCTGGAACCCGATGGCCGGCCTATGGCGTCGGGCGTGCTCAAACGCGTGGACGGCGATCTGCCACGGTTCCAACTCATGGTGCCCAAGACGGTTGAAGCAAGAGTGGCCAATTGGTTCCGGGCGCTGTCCGATGGCTTCGTCGCCATGGACCCGGAAGACCCCTTTATCAAAGCGCCCGGCCCGGTGGTGGTGCGCCGCCTGCCACACGCTTTGGCAGACGCGTGGCCTGTACGACCTCCTGCGCTGGATAGCTTCGGCAAGGGCGATGTGGGCTGGGCCTATCACAAGAGCTACTGGATCGGCCATCGCCCGCGCGCCGCGGCGCCTGGCGGCCTGCAGAACCTGCCCGCGTTCGCCTGGCAACCGCCCGCTGAGACCGCTGTCCAACGCACCGGCCTCAACGAGCAGCACCGGAAGCTGGGGGCCAAGATGGCGCCGTTCGCCGGCTACGACATGCCGATCCAATACACTTCCGTGCTGGAAGAGCATCAGACGGTGCGCAAGGCTGCGGGCTTGTTCGATGTGAGCCACATGGGCCTGTTCGAGTTCAGCGGCGACAATGTCTACCTGTTCCTGCAGACGGTGTGCACCAACGACATCACGACTGTCCAGCCAGGCGGCTCGCAATATTCCTTCCTGTTGGGGCCCGACGGCAACGTCGTTGACGACATCTGGGTCTATCGGTTGGAGAAGGATCGCTACTGGATGGTGGTCAACGCGGCCAACAACGACAAGGACTGGGCCTGGCTCAACGCCGTGCGCGAAGCGCGCGTGCAGATCGATCCGGCGCGACCGTGGACGCGCGCCTTAGCCCACGAGTCGGTCGTGATCCGAGACCTGCGCGATCCCCAGTGGGGCGACGAGCAACGCTGCCAGTTGGCGCTCCAAGGCCCACGCTCGCGCGACATCTTGCTGGCCATGGCCGGTGATGATGAAGCGCTGAAAACAATGCTCACCGAGTTACCGCGCACCGCTATCGCCCACGGCAACTTCATGGGCTACGACGTGTGGTTTGGCCGCACCGGCTACACCGGCGAACCGGTGGCGTTCGAGCTCTTCGTCCACCCCGATGACCTGGCGCCTTTCTGGCGCGACATCTTGCGTATGGGTGCGCAGTATGGCGTGAAACCCATCGGCCTGGCTGCGCGCGATAGCCTGCGCATCGAGGCCGGCCTGCCGCTCTACGGCCACGAACTGGCCGGGCCACTGAACCTGAACCCGGCCGACGCGGGTTTTGCACCGTATGTTAAGCTCTACAAGCCCTTCTTCATCGGCAAGGCGGCGTACGAAGCGCACGAGGCCACCCGCCAGGCGCGGCTGGCCCGCTTCATGGTGGACGAGGAACGCGGACCGATGTTGGGCCAGGGGGATGTCGTGGTAAACAACAAGGGCCGCGTGGTAGGACATGTCACAAGCTGCTCCATTGACACCAACGGCCGCCAGGTGGGCCTGGCCTACCTGCAAGACCCCAACTGGCAGCGCGGCACGGCGCTGGGGGTCTATCGCCTGGGCAACCGCAACTGGGAGAGCCGTTCGCTGGATCAACTCCAGCCCGGCGACCGCATTCAATTGCCCGATAACATCACGATCATCGAGCGATTCCTGAACAAACAGTAGCACGCTCTGGGCTGCGGCGCCCGGAGGCCTGGCGTCGCGGCCCAGGCGCAACCATCTACTGACAGAGTAACCCGTGGCCGAAGCGACTGACTTGCTCGATCCGTCCATCTTCGCGGCTTATCCAGAGATCGCTGAAACGCAACGCCTGCTGGGTGAGATGGCCAATCTGATCCAGCAGGTTGAGGCGCGCTATGCCCGCAACCCCTCAATCCGCCTGCAAAGCCTGATCGAGGCTCATGCACCCGAGACCCGGGGCATCCTGGATGCCCTGGGGAAGGCGCTGAACAACCTGGTCGGGGCAGACCCCGCGCCGGATGTGTTGGATCAAGTCCGTGCCATGGTATCCGGCCAGGTGGGCGACTGGTCGCGCACCAGCCCGCTGTTTCACCACATTTACAACACCCCGCGCCACAAACTGGGGCCCTATGAGGTTTTCGATTTGTTGCTGGCAAAACGGCCGGGCGGCGCAGATGTGGCGGGGCAGATACTGGATCATTACTACATGAACACGGCCGCAGCGACCGCGTTCTGCTTGCGCAATGAGACGCTGACGCGCCGGCTGGCTGCTGAAATCGAACACCGCGCCGCGGAACACCGCCCTGTGCGCTTGCTGAACCTGCACACGGGGTCGGGCCATGAGTTGCAAATCTTGAGCGCGGAGCGTTCCTTGCGCGCCGTGATACAGGTGACGTGTCTGGACACTGACGCGTCCGCGCTTCGCCGCGTGAAACAGCACCTTACCCCTCAACTTGCCGACAATGTGACCTTCCAATTCGGTGATCCCAGGAAGATCGTGCAATCACGCACATGGCCTGATGCGCCCTATGACCTGGTCTATGCCTTAAATCTGTTCGATCAACTGAGCGAGCCGGAGGTTGCGCCGCTGATCGCTGGCGCGTATCGTGGGTTACGGCCCGGCGGCAAGCTGATCTTCGGCAACTTTGCCACGAGCATGCCCGCGCACGAGCATACCCTGATCCATTGGGTGCTGAACCTCAACCTGCGCTGGCGGGATAAGACAGCGCTGCGCGACATCTTCGCGCACACCCCCTTTGACCCGCGCGCCATAGCCTATGAGCTTGACCCGCCTGGCGTGAGCTGGCTGATTATCGCGGAGCGACTGTGAACGATAAACTCACCAAAACATTGGATGAACTGCTTGACCGCGCGCTGGCCGAAGACCTGGGTGACGGGGACATCACGACCCTGAGCACCATCCCGGCTGAAGCTGTGTTCACCGGCGACTTCCTGGTCAAAGCGCCGGGCGTGATCGCCGGGCTAGCCGTGGCGCAGCGCGTCTTCGCGCTGCTCGATCCCACGGTTGCGTTCCGGGCATTGGCTGCGGATGGCGACCGGGTTGCGCCGGGGGACGTCGTCGCGGTGGTGACCGGCCCCGGCCGGGCCCTGCTGTCGGGCGAGCGGGTGGCGCTGAACTTCATGCAGCGCATGTCGGGCATCGCCACGGCCACGCGACGCTATGTGGATGCCGTGGCCGGCACGCCGGCCGTGATCCTGGACACGCGCAAGACCGCGCCGAGCCTGCGCCTGCTAGACAAGTGGGCGGTGCGGCTGGGCGGTGGAAAAAACCATCGCATCGGCCTCTATGACATGGCGCTGATCAAGGACAATCACATCGCTGCCGTCGGCTCGATTACGGAAGCTGTGCAGCGAGTGCGCGAAAATGATACGCGCGGCCGGTTGATCGAGGTGGAGGTGACGAGCCTGCGCCAACTGCGTGAAGCGCTGGTCCTGCCCGTTGACCGCATCCTACTGGACAACATGTCGCCTGCCCAGATGGCCGAAGCCGTTCAAATTGCTGAGGGGAAAATCCCGCTGGAAGCGTCCGGCGGGGTCAACCTCCAGACCGTGGCCGCTATCGCCGCCACCGGGGTGGACTTCATCTCGGTGGGCGCGCTGACGCACTCGGTCACGGCGCTGGACATCAGCCTGGATCTGCGCGCCGCACACTGATCCGAGCGTGGGACGCGGACGAGCGCGGACAGGCGCGGACACTTGTTTCACTGGAGACGCTTTCCTATGAGCACCCTCTCACCGCACGACCGCACCCACATGTCGGTCGAAGACATCTATGCCGAGCTCAAAGCCCGCCTGGGCGACTACGCCCCGGACTTCGAGCTGCGCATCAAGGCCGAGTTGGCCTACGAGGTCAACCAGCTCAAGGTGCAGCGCAACGCGGTCATCCTGGGTCATAACTACATGGAACCCGCGCTGTTCCATTCGGTGCCCGATTTCGTGGGCGACTCGCTGGATCTCAGCCGCAAAGCTGCCACCACCGACAAAGATGTGATCGTCTTCTGCGGGGTAAAGTTCATGGCCGAGACCGCCAAGATCCTCAACCCGACGCGCACAGTGCTGATCCCGTCGCTGAAAGCTGGCTGCTCGCTGGCGGAGAGCATCACCGCGGCCGACGTGCAGGTCCTGCGCCAGCGCTTCCCCGGAGTGCCGGTGGTTACTTACGTCAACACCTATGCGGACGTCAAGGCCGAGAGCGATATCTGCTGCACCTCGGGCAACGCGGCCGCGGTGGTGGAATCGTTGGGGACCGACACCGTGATCTTCCTGCCCGACGAGTATCTGGCCGGCAACATCGCGCGCGACACCGGCAAGCACATCATCTTCCCCACCCGGCTGCCCTCTGGCAAGATCGCAGCCGACACCAGCGTGGACTATCAGATGATCGGCTGGCGCGGCCGGTGCGAGGTCCACGAGAAGTTCACCGTGGCCGACATCGAACGCGTCCGCGCGCAATATCCCGACGTGGTGATCCTGGCCCACCCGGAGTGCAGCCCGGAGGTCACGGCGGCGGCCGATTTTTCAGGCAGCACCAACGCCATGATCCGCTACGTGGAGCGCACCCAGGCCCCGCACTACCTGCTGCTGACCGAGTGTTCAATGGGTGACAACGTGGCCGCGGCCAACCCCGACAAGGAGATGCTGCGGCTGTGCAGCGTCCGCTGCCCGCACATGAACCAGATCACCCTGGAAATGACCCGCGACGCGCTCAAGTACGTGCAGTACGTCACCGAGGTGCCGGAAGATATCCGCGTGCGGGCGTATCGGGCGGTGGAGCGGATGCTAAGGATTGGGTAGGGGAGAGCATCGTGTCTGACTATCTCGAAACCGAAGTTCTGGTCATCGGCAGCGGGATCGCGGGTGCGACCGCGGCGTTGAAGCTGGCGGATCGCGGCGTCCAGGTGCTGGTCGTCACCAGCGCGACCGACCCGGCGGAGACCAACACCCGCTATGCCCAGGGCGGGATCATCTATCGCGGCCCCAACGACAGCCCGGCCGCGCTGGCCGAAGACATCATCCGCGCCGGCGACGGCCACTGCAATCCCCAGGCGGTGGACATCCTGGCCGCGGAAGGCCCGCAGCGGGTGGAGGAGATCCTGCTCCAGCGCGTCGGCGTCGCCTTCGACCACACCGCCGACGGCCAGCTCTCCCTGGCCCGTGAGGGGGGCCATACCATGCCCCGCATCCTGCACGTGGCCGATTACACCGGCAAGGCCATCGAAGATGCGTTGGTGACCGCGTTGCGCGGCCACCGCAACGTCACCCTGTTGACCGGCCACACAGCCATTGACCTGCTGACTCCGGCGCACCATGCGCAGGATCGCCATGTGGTGTACGAGCCGCTGTCGTGCGTGGGCGCCTACCTGTTCGAGCAGGCCACCGGGGTCGTCAAACGCTGCCTGGCCCGCAAGACGATCCTGGCGACCGGCGGCCTGGGCCAGATCTTCCTGCGCACCAGCAACCCGGCCGGCGCACGCGGCGATGGCTTCGCCATGGCCTCCTACGCGGGGGCGCGGTTAATCAACATGGAGTTCGTGCAGTTCCACCCCACTACCTTCCACCAGGACGGCGCGCCGAACTTCCTGATCTCCGAAGCGGTGCGCGGCGCGGGCGCGCGGCTGGTGTTGGGCAACGGCGAGCCGTTCATGCAGCGCTACGCGTCCGAATGGAAGGACCTGGCCCCGCGCGACGTGGTGGCCCGCAGCATCCACCGCGAGATGCTCTCGCGCGGCCTGACCCATGTTTACCTGGATCTGCGCTCCTACATCGCACAGGACGAGATCAGCAACCACTTCCCCACCATTCGCGAGAACTGTCTAGCCCACGGGGTTGACATCGCGACCGACCTGGCGCCGGTGGTGCCAGCCGCGCACTACACCTGCGGCGGCGTGTGGGCCGACGCCTGGGGCCGGACGACGGTGGAAGACCTGTACGCGGTCGGCGAGGTGGCATGCACCGGCGTCCATGGCGCAAACCGGCTGGCCAGCACCTCGCTGTTGGAGGGCCTGGTCTGGGGGCATCGGGCGGCGGATGAGATTGCCCGCACGCTCTCGGACGGCCCGCGCATCGCCGCAGACCAGATCCCGCCATGGCAAGACGCGGGGCTGGAAACCCCCGACCCGGCGCTGATCCAGCAGGACATGAGCGCGATCAAACACATCATGTGGAACTACGTGGGGTTGGTGCGCACCACCAGCCGGCTGAGCCGCGCGCTCAGCGAACTGCGCCACCTGGAGACCGAGATCCTGCACTTCTACCGCCGCTCGCGGCTGACCGATGAGCTGATCGGTCTGCGCCACGCCATCCGCACCGCGATCCTGGTGGCCGAGGCCGCGTGGGAGAACAAGCGGAGCATGGGCGCGCACTATCGGGAGTAAGTAGGGGCGGGTTTGAAACCCGCCCCTGCATCCCGCACCAACAACGCGGAGACTTCATCGCGCGTCGGGACATTGTGTCCCGTACCGCGCTTCTGCACCTTGGCCGCGCCGGTGGCGTTAGCCAGTTTTCCCAACTTGACCAACGGCAGCCCTGCCAGATAGCCGTAGATCACAGCCCCGGCCAGGCTGTCGCCGGCGCCTGTGGCGTCCACCACAGCTACGGGATAAGCTGGCGACGCAACCATCTCCCTTGCCGTGGCGAACAGACAGCCGGCAGCACCTTGCTTCACGACAGCGAGCTGCGCACCCAGCGCCAACAATACATGCGCCGCGGCCACCGGATCGGCCTGCCCGGTCAGTCGTTCGGCTTCGGCTTCGTTGGCTAACACCACGGTGGCCAATGATGCCGCGCTGAGGTGCCAGTTGTTGTCCAACGCCGGGTTGCCGGGGCCGGGATCGAAAAAGACAGGCACGTCCACATCCCGCGCGATCTGAAATGCCGCCAGGATGATCTGGCTCACTTCGGCGTTTTCGGCCCAACCATCGGCAAAGACCGCGCGG
Organism: Anaerolineae bacterium; assembly: GCA_034433275.1. GTDB lineage: Bacteria > Chloroflexota > Anaerolineae > CG2-30-64-16 > CG2-30-64-16 > DAOUAT01. Next base: position 4,694 of record DAOUAT010000129.1, on the reverse strand, counting down.
GCTGACCGCACGATCGATCGCCAGGACTCCGGCACAGAAGCCAACCGTAAGGCGCCCGGATAACCGAGATAGGCCGGCTCCGCGGCCGGATCAACCAGCACACCGGCAACCGGCGTCCGGGTCTGCGGATCGCTGACGACGCCGGAGACATCCACCCGTTCGCGGCGCAACCCGCGCAGCACAGCCTCCCCGAAACGATCCTGACCGACCTCGCCCAGGCAGGCCACCGGCAGCCCGAAACGCCGCGTCATGATCGCCACGTTGCACGCGCCGCCCGGCCCGATGTCAATGTAGGTCAGCTTCTGCAGATCAGTAGCGTTGACAGGGAACGCTTCGATGTGCAGCGTGAGATCAGCAATCAGGTCACAGAGGACGACCACCGGATGTTGTGGCACAAGGAATCCCTCAAAGCAGGTCAACAAACTGTTCGGCTCGCAGCGGCGAGCTGTTGAAACCCAGGGCCGCAGCCAGGCGCACCAGCTGAGGCGGCTCCACATCTGCCTGGCGCAGCGCATCGTTGCGCGCAAAGACAGCGCTTGCCGGGCCATCCGCCAGGATCTGTCCGGCGGCCATCAGGATGACCCGCTCAAAATGCTCGGCACAGAAATCTACGTCGTGGGAGATCGCGATGACCGTGCGCCCGGCGGCTTTCAACATCTCGATGACGCCGCTGATGCGCGCGATCCCGCTTGCGTCCTGGCCAGTAGTCGGCTCATCCAGGATCACCACCGGCGTGCGCATGGCGAGCACGGTCGCGAGGGCCAGCAGCTTGCGCTGTGACAAGTGCAGATCGTAGGGATTGGCGGTGGCACACGCTTCCAGTCCCACCAGCGTCAACGCATCCGCGGCGTCGCGCCTGGCCTCGGCCTCCGTGCGGCCCAGGTTGCGCGGACCGAACGTCACCTCGCTCCGCACGTTGCGCTCAAAGAGCTGGTCGTCAGGATTCTGGAAGACGTAACCGGCCCGGCCGGCCAGCCGCGCCACGGTGTGCTGCCGCGTATCCCAATCACCCACCATCACCTGACCGCGCGTCGGCCGCAGCAGGCCATTGAGGTGCTTGACCAGCGTGGTCTTGCCTGCGCCGTTTTCGCCCAGCACGGCGACCGCCTGCCCTGTCGCAATGGCGAGATTCACCCCACGGAGCGCCTCGACGCCGCTGGGGTAGGTGAAGTGGAGGTCGGAGATGGTGATGTTCATGATAATACGTGATGCGTGATGCGTAGGCCACGGCTATCACGCCGCGGATGTGGTTATGATGTGTAGCTTGGGGCCTCGCGCCCGGCCTATCGCCCACAAGGGGCTGCGCTACACCCCGCACAATCAGCGCCGCTGCGTGCTATCGTTCGCGGTCAAAAAAGCGCACGGCCTGCGCCAACGTCACCGGCAACGGCCGATCGGTCGTTGCAAGCCCACGCGCAACAGCCAGGCCGGCGGCCTGGGTGTAGCGCGTGGGCGCCAGGCCATAATCGGCCAGATCGGCCGAGGCCAGCACCTGGTCGGGCGGCCCGTCCAAAAGGATGCGGCCATGAGCAAGGACGACAACCCGCTGAGCATGGACCGCGATCCATTCCAGCTTGTGTTCCGCCAACACCACCGCGGTCCCGCCCGTCCGCGCCAGCCCGGCCAGCGTCTCGAACACCTCGCGCGTGCCGACGGGATCGAGCTGCGAGGTCGGCTCGTCCAGCACCAGCACACGCGGCCGCATCACGATGACAGACGCCAACGCCACCCGCTGCTGCTGGCCGCCGGAAAGCGCGTAGGGCGAACGGTCACCCATGCCGGCCAGCCCCACCAGCGCCAACGCGGCATCCACCCGCGCCAACATTTCGTCGCGCGGCACGCCCAGGTTCTCCAGCCCGAATGCGACTTCCTCGCGCACGGTGAAACGTGCGCCGGTGATCTGGTTGAACGGATTAGCGAACACCAGGCCGATCTCACCGGCCAACTCCGCCAGCGAGGACTTGGCCACATCCCGGCCCGCCACTGCGACCTTGCCCTGGAGCGTACCGCCGTAGAAATGGGGCACGAAGCCGGCGATGGCATAACACAGGGTGGATTTGCCTGCGCCGTTAGCGCCGATCACAGCGCAAAGCTGGCCCTCCGGTATCTGCAGTTCAATACCGTTGAGCGCCGGCGTCTCGCTGGCCGGATAGGTGTAGGTGAGGTCCTGGATGTCAATCATGCGAATGAGCGAATGGCGAATCTGCGAATGGCGCCCGGGGGGGGATTCAGCGCCGCAGGATGATCCCCAAGGCGATCGCCGCAATCATCCCCCCGACCAGGAGCCAGCGGCCGATCTGCTGGCGTCGCGAATCGTGCAGCACCAGCAGGCTGGTCTTGGGGCCAACGCGAGAAAACGCGCGCGCTTCCAACGCGATGGCCCGCTCCTCGATGTCTACGATGCTGCCGAGCACCAGTGGTATGGTCAAGGGCGTCAGGGCGCGCACCCGGCGGCCGATCCCCCCTTCGGTCTCCAACCCACGGGCGCGCTGTGCGTCCAGGATGGTGTTCGCCTTGGCCTGGAAGCGCGGCGCGATTTGAATGGTGGCGAGGACAATGTAGGTGAGGCTCTTCGGCACCCCGCGCTGGCTCAGCGCGATCATCAGCGCGTCGGCCCGGGTGGTCAGAGAGAGCAGCAAAAAGCTGCCCAGGACGGCCAGGATGCGCCCCGTGCTCTGCGCGGCGAAAATCAGCCCTTCACGCTTCAGGGACAGCGGCCCCAGGTGCGCGATAGGCGCACCGCCCGTCCAGAACAGGCCTTGGATCAAGAACACCGACAGCGCGAACGGCAACGCGAGCTTGAACGCGGCGTTCAGAAATGGCCGCAGCACCCGGCCCCAGGCCGACAGCGGCATCAGCGCCAGCAGAAACACGGCATAAGGCGCCCAGACGCCAGGCAACGCCAGGCCGGCCACCAGGCAGAACCCGAGCAGCGCCAGCGTCGTGATCGGGTTCAGGCGGTTCAGGCCGCTGTTGCGGTCAACGTAGAGGGAGAATACGCTCACTTAGGCAGGTTCTTGGCCCGCGGGAACCGCGCCCGGAACCGCAGCGGCAGGGCGACCACGATTAGCCAGACTATCGCAAAAGTCGCCACCTTATCTATTGGATCAGAGACGATGCCCTGGCCCAGAGCTGCCTGGATCACGCTGGCGCCCGAGGCGCGCAGGAAGGCCACGATCAGGTCGGTGCCTGCGCCTGTGACGCCGCCGTAAATCGCGGCCGCGGCCGGCGCCGACAGGAGCGCAGCGGCCAGACCGGTGATCAGCCCGCCGACCAGCCAGAGCCAAAGCTTCTTGGCCCAACCCAGGTTGCCGAAGATGCCGGCCAGCAGGCCGATGGCTGCGGCGACATAAAAGAACGGCGTATAGGCCGGGTTCAACCCGCTGAGGCCCCAGATCAGGTTGGTCAGGGCGCCGGTCACCAACCCCGCCCACGGCCCGGCGAGCAGCCCGACCAGCACGGTGCCAATCGAGTCGAGATAGACCGGTAGCTTGAGCAAGACGATGATCTGGCCGATGGCGATGTTGATGGCGATGGCGACGGGGATAAGTGCAAGGACCAGGGTAGTGAAGTCACGCTTAATCTTATTCATGAGCTGGCCTCCGATTGTGCTGAGATTGATAACAACTATACATCAACTTTCCTGCGTCTACAAGTGCATCTCTGACCAGGGACAGCCTGTCACCCGCTTGCCTTGCAGTCATACAGAGCATCCCATCGTCAGACACTACACCCCGTTTATGACACCCAACACCTGCTCAAACGTCTCACAGTAATACTGGCACAACGTCCGCGTTCCGCTCTCGATGATGTTCCCCCCCGCCATGCCCACCGTCGGGAAGCCGGCCAGGCGGATAGCGCAGACCCCTGCGCCGCTGTCCTCGATGCCCAGCACCGAGTTGCGCTGCTCAAACGGGATGCCCAGGCCGACCCGCGCAGCCTCGGCGTAGAGCCAGGGATGCGGCTTGGGCGAGAGCTCGCCCAGGGTGCCGGGCTCGCCCTGACCCAGGGGGAAGCCGGCTGTGATGATGGCATCATAGAATTCGCGCGGGTCGCCCAAATCCATCGCCCGGAACGCGGCCACGATCTCCGGCCAGGCCTTTTCGTACAGGCCGGAGGTCACCAACGCGATCTTGATGTCCAGCGCCTTGAGCGCCAGCAAGAACGGCTTCAGCCCCGGCGCGGGCACGAACGCATCGGCGCGGCCGCGGCCCTCCAGGATCGCCTGCATCTCACGCCGGGTGTGATCGAAGTAAAGGCCACGCGCCGCTTCGAGGGTCTTATCGGGGCAGTATTTGGCGATGCAGTATTGCAGATGCTCGGAGACGCTGTGGCCGGAGACGAAGGGCAGGTCAGCGGGCTCCAGGGTGAAGCCGGGGGCATCCAACAGGCTGGCGGTGGTCCGCTCGATGATCCAGATCCAGAAGCCCTCGCTGTGGACGCTGGTGCCATCCAGGTCCATCAGCACCGCAGCCACCGGTCGTTCCAACGCCACCGGGTGGATGGGGTAATAGGCCGGGTAGCCCAGCGCGGAGGTGACGCAGGCCAGGGTGTGATCACTAAACGCGATGAACTCGACCTTGCGATCGCCGGTGGCGTGGATGGCGCTAACGCCGTCCCGGCCGGCGACGAAGCGGCCGTCGGAGCTGGCAAGGAGAGGGATGAGATCGGCATTAAGCCACCCGAATTCCAAC
>DAOUAT010000128.1:0-3222 GCA_034433275.1 Anaerolineae bacterium | reverse complement strand
CACCGGCAACATCCCCACCTCCCAATTCCCCCAGAATTCCCTCAGTTCCCCGAGTTCCCTCAATTCCTTGAGTTCCCTCCGTCCCCGAAGTCACTCTTTCACGGGTAAATTATCTTCAACATCTGCGCCAGCGTCGCCTCGGTCACCGGGCCGATCTGGATGCGGCGGATGACCCCCTGGCGGTCAATGAAGAAGGTGGTGGGCAGGCTGCGCACGGCGTAGAGGCGGGAGGCGTCCGCGTTCACGTCCAGCGGCATGGGGAAGGAGAGGCCCAGCCCGGTCACGAACGCCCCCACATCGGCTGGGGCCTCGGCCTGGTTCACGCCGAGGATCGCGACCTGCCCGGCCAGCCGCTCGCTGGCAGCTTGCAGCTCCGGCAGCTCGGCGCGGCACGGCGGGCACCAGGTGGCCCAGAAGTTCAGCACCACCGGCGTCCCGCGCAGCTCGGACAGGGTGAACGGCTCGCCCGACAGCGCGTTCAGGCTGAAGTCGGGCGCGGGATGGCCCACGGCCGGCGCGGGCGGCAGCCCGGCGGACGCGGTCGCCGCGCCGCCGGGGATCCGGTTGACCCAGATCCAGGCCAGCCCGACGAGGAGCAACATGAATAGGAGCAGGTTCCAACGTTTTGATGTCACTGAAATCCACCTTCGAATGCGTCATGCGAAAAACCTGGACTTGCCGAGCTGGATTCGAGGCTGTGCGAAGCCCCCTTTAGGGTCATCCGGTACTTCCGTTAACGAATGCAACCGGCTAAAGCCTCGAATCCAAGACACTTCAAAACCGCATCCGCGTTCATCCGCGCTCGTCCGCGTCCTACCTTCGGCCCAACTACAACAAATCCACCGGGTCCACATCCACCCGCCAGCCCAACGGCACGGCGGCGCGGCGCAGGAGCGCGGCGGGGTCAGGGCTGCGCACCACGATCTGCCAGCGGTATTCGCCCCGCTGCTTGGCGAAGAAGCACGGCGCGGGGCCGATCAGGTCAACCTCGGCCAGGGCGTGCTCGGCGATGGTCGCCTGGAGCGCCTTTGCCAGCCGGATCGCCTCGGCCTGGGCCTTGTCGCGCTGGCCGTGATGATAGACCAGTTGGGCCAGCCGGCGCACGGGCGGGTAGCCCTGCTCGCGGCGAAACGCCATCTCCTGGCGGTAGAAGCCCTCGTAGTCGTGGTTGCTGGCGGCCACGACCGCGTAATGGTCGGGATGGTAGGTCTGCACGATCACCTCGCCGCCCAGGGTGCTGCGGCCCGCGCGGCCGGCCACCTGGGTGAGGAGTTGGAACGTGCGCTCGGCCGCGCGGAAATCGGGCAGGAACAGGCCGGTGTCGGCCGCGATCACCCCCACCAGCGTCACCAGCGGCAGATCCAGGCCCTTGGCGATCATCTGCGTGCCGATGAGGATGTCGGCATCGTGCGCGACGAACTTCGACAGGATAGCATCGTGGCTCCCCTTGGCGCCGGTCACGTCCCGATCCCAGCGCAGGGTGCGCGCGGCGGGGAACTCCAGCTTGACCGCCTCCTCCACCCGCTCGGTGCCCGCGCCGAAGTGGCGGATGCGTCGGCCCGCGCACTTGGGGCAGGCGGTCGGCACGGGGTAGCGCCGGTTGCAGTGGTGGCACAGCAGCATCTCACCCTCGCCGTGCAGGGTCAGCGGGACCGCGCAGCGCGGGCAGGCCTCCACGTGACCGCAGTCGCGGCAGAGCACGAAGCTGGCCGTGCCGCGCCGGTTCAGGTAAAGGATCGCCTGCTGGCCCGCGTTCAGCACGTGGCGCAGGCCGGTGGCGAGCGCGCGGCTGAACATGCTCCGATTGCCCGCACGCAGCTCCTGCCGCATGTCTACGATGCGGACGGGGGGAAGCTCGGCGGAGATAGTGATTGGGCCTGATGATCGCTCCGTCCCAACTGTCACCCTGAGCGGGTTTTCAACACCACTGGAGTCACAGCTCAAATCCAGCGAAGGGTCTCGTTGGTCACGTCGAGATGCTTCGCTGGTGTCACGTCGTAACGGGTGTTGAGTTGTTGACCCGCTCAGCATGACATTCTCATGGACTGTGTTGTCGGGTGTACCCGACATGCCCGTCTGCACTGGCGCCGTCCCCCCGTTCCCCCACTCCCCCGCCCGAATCCGCTGCGGCAACGCCAGCAACTCCATCTCCCCGCGCTTGGCTGCGTAGTAGGTCTCCAGCGCCGGGGTCGCGCTGCCCAGGATCACCGGCGCGCCGGTGAGGCGGCCCAGCTCGACCGCGGCCGGCCGCGCGTGATAGCGCGGGGTGCGCTCCTGCTTGTACGACGGCTCGTGCTCCTCGTCCAGCACGATCACGCCCAGGCTGGGGAAGGGCAGGAACAGCGCGGAGCGAGAGCCGACCACCACCTGGCTGGCCGGGTGGTCTGTGCGCACCCGCCGCCACACGTCGAACCGCTCCCCTTCGCCCAGTTCGCTGTGCCACACCGTCACCTTGCCGGGGAACCGCGCCGCGAAGCGCCGGATGGTCTGCGGGGTCAGCGCGATCTCCGGCACCAACACGACCGCCTGCTGGCCGCGCGCCAACACCTCCGCGATGGCCCGCAGGTAGATCTCCGTCTTGCCCGAGCCGGTGACGCCGTGGAGGAGGATGGCGGATGGCGGATGGCGGATGGCGGATGGCGAATCGTCACCTTCGAGATTCACCGATTCGCTGATTTGAGGTTCACCGATTCGCTGATTCGCTGATTCGCTAATTCGCTCCCGCACCCGTTCCCACACCCGCGCCTGGTCCTCGGTCAACTCCGGCGGCCGGTCCAGCTTGAACTCGTAACCGGCCAGCGGATCGCGCCAGACCATCTCCTCGGCCACGGTGACCAGCCCGGCGGCTTCCAGGTCGCGTAGCGTGTCTAGATCGGCGCCGGTCTCCGCGTAGACCCAGCCGATCCACGCCGGCCCGTCGTGGGCCAGCAACGCCTGCAGCACCGCCCGGTGCTTCCCCGCGCCGCGCAACTCGACAATGGCATCGGTCACTGCCGCCGGCGCCAGCGCCAGCGTCACCGTCGCCGGCTCGCCCTTGCCGGCGCCCGGCGTGATCGCCACCCACCCCCGCGCTGCCAGCGCCTTCACTGGCCCCTCGGTGCATCCCACCGCCGCGCACACCTGATCCAATCTGACCCCTTGATGGGACGCGGACGAGCGCGGAAGAACACAGGCAGGTGCCTTTTCCCCTGGTTCTTGGTCCCCCGTGAGAGAGGGACTATC
>DAOUAT010000127.1:0-1718 GCA_034433275.1 Anaerolineae bacterium | reverse complement strand
CGGCGACGACTGGTCGGGCGTTAAGTACGCCTACTACGTTTCAGTCCCCTGACGGGGATTCGGATTCCTCAGACACCCAAACGCGCCACATTGATGAAACGCGGCGAGTGAAGCCACTGCCCATTGGGTTGCAGCGCGGCGCCACCACAATATCCAGGGGGTCTGCTATCATGCTTGGCCTGCACATTCGGGCGAAACCTGACCGGTTTTTGCGCGCCACACCGCGCAAGTTGACTTTCACCAGCAAGTTTGATTATACTGCCTTACCAGTGATGTGTCAAGCAAAAACGCGCCAACCGCTTGACGCGCCACACCTCATTGTGCTGGCCGAAAGCCTTATGCCAACCCTGCACGAGCACCTGCTGACCTTGCCCCACCGCGATCTGCGCGCGATCGCCACGCGCCTCAGCGTCCGCACGCGCGGGCAAAACCGTAAGGCGGATTGGATCGACGCCGTGGCCCAAGCCTGGCAGCAGACCGATCAGCGCGCGGCGCTGCTGACCCGGCTCTCTCCGGCCGCTCACGCCGCGGCTCATCGCCTGGCGCAGGCCGGTGAGCTGCCGGCCGCACTCTTCTTCGCTGAGTTCGGCGCCATCCGCCGCGCGGCGGCCGGCCGCCATTGGCAACCCCCACCCTGGGAAGCGCCCGAGTCCGTCAGTGAAGAGCTGTATTACGCCGGATTGCTCTGCGCCGTGCCGCCGGCCCCGCTCTCGCGCGCCGCCCGACTGGCCCTGGTCGCCGATCTCTTACCCGCGTTCGCGGCCCCGTCCCGCCCCGCAGCCCTGCCCGCGGCCGATCCGCACTCGGACAGTGCGCGCGCTGCCGCGCTGGTGTACGATGTCGGCCAGTTTTTGTGCTACCTGTTGGCGCACCCCGACCTGAGTTTGCTGCACGGCCGCTGGCTGGCGCCCGCCCAGCTCGCAGACTTCAACCGGCGCCTTCTGCAGCCCGACCCCGCACCACAGCGCCGGAGCCACAAACAATCCCCCCGGCTCCGGTTGATCGCCTTCCTGACCGCAGCCGCCGGCCTGGTGGCTGACAGCCGTGTGACGCCAACGGGCTGGGCATGGTTGGCCCACCCCCCCGCCCACCGCCTGGCGCAACTGTGGCACGCCTGGCGGGACGCTCCGCTCTCCTTGCGCCAGGCCTATGCCCAACCCGACGCCGTTTTGCCGCCGCCCTGGCCCGGCCTGCTGCTGGATCATCTGGCGCGGCAGCCGGAACCCTTCAGCGCGGCCGACCTGGCCGGCGCGGTGCTGGGCCAGGCCGCCGACTACAGCGCCTATTTTGCCGCCCACCTGCCCGACCTGGCCACGCTGGATCGCCACGTCGCCGAACTGCTGGCCGGCGCACTGCTCACCTGGGGCGTTGTGACCGTCGTTGATGCCTCCCCGGAACCGGCCGCCTACCTGCTGACCGAGACCGGCCGCCGGCTGTTGACCGCGCAGCCCGACGCGGCGCCGCCGGCCTGGCCCCGCGCGCCAGCCGATAGCGGCGCACAGTTGACGCAGCCCACGCCGGAAACCTGGCAGATCGCCGCACCCATTTGGACGGCGCCCCACCCGCAGGCGGTGTTAGGCCGCTATGCCACTTATGACCAATTGCTGTGGGCGGCCGATCCCCCCTGCCGGCGCTATCACCTCACCGAGGCCACCGTTGCCGCAGCCTCAGCCGCAGGCCACGAACTGGCAAGCCTCCTGCTGGCCTTAGCCGCTCTC
>DAOUAT010000126.1:0-6426 GCA_034433275.1 Anaerolineae bacterium | reverse complement strand
CTGTCGGAAGTGCAACATAAGATCCTTGCGTTGTTAGACTACCCGGTCACGATCTATACCGAACTGCCGGCCAATTCTGCGAACCCGCCCTAGAAATGAGCGAACCGAGAGTAACGATGCACCTGCGATCAGATTGCCAGCAACTTGACCGACCACAGAACCCACGAAACCCGCGCCCATACCAATAGCGCCAGTAACTGCCATAGCAGCAATGGGGATGAAAAAGTGCCCTGTCGGATCCGTATACCGCAGCGGATTGTTCAGCGTATAGGCGTAACGGTTCAGCGCCTGCGGATTCGCCATCTGCGGGATGAGCGGATCCGCCTGCAAAAAGCGGCCGATGGACGAAGATGCCGTTCTGCAACGGCGTGGTGTCGGTTCACCTTCCCAGGCTGACCCCGTCCCGCCCCAGGTCGAACTTGCCGGTCAGCGAGTCGTAGCTGACTCTGTCGTTGTGCGTCTGGCCGGCCACATTGGCGGCTGCAAAGCTCTGCCGGAGGGTCGCGACGTTGTTGGCGTTCTCCTGGATGCGGGCGCTGACCGCCAGAGAACAGACTGGCCCAGGATACCTGAGCCAGTGGTGGTTCATTCTTCGCGCTTCTGACGTTGCTGCGATATGTTCGTCACCGTTCGATCTGGTCCCAATTCGGCTGCATCGCGTCGAGCATTACTTCTGCGGTATTCAGGGGCCTCGTTGTTCGACGGCGCCTGCATCAAGAGGCCCGCGCTGGCAAACAAACGTTGGACTGCAATCCGCGAATCGGCCATGTCCGGCAACATGAAGAACACCTTGTCATCGTCTAATCGAGCCACTAGATCTGTTCCAACGATCGCGGCGATGTTACGCGCGAATGTGGCAGCGCCTCCAAGCTGTGATAGGTGCGCGGCGCTCAACAGGTTGCCCCAGTAAACCCCGCGCACTTTACGCCAGTAATCATCGCGCTGCTCATACCAGATATCCAGATCCTCAGCCTCTTTGGGTGTCATATCTGGCACCTCCCAATCAGTAGTGAAATGGAAGGCCGGCCAGGAGTCTGCTTGCATCTGCGTCACGAATCCGTAGAGCGCATCACACAATCGGCTGGCATGGGACAGCAGCTCCACATACCGCCTGAAATCCTCGGATGGCTTCTCGGGGAAGCTACAGATCCCAGCACTACACTCGATGTAAAGAATGCTATACAGAATGCCTTCGGCCATGCAGATCCAGGTGTGGGGATACGCTTGTGGCGACACGCTTGCCGTGAACGTCAGGATCGACGGAGATGTCATAGCCAACAAGGCATCGAGTCTACTTCGGTTATGGTCGTTCCACCGGTAGTCTTGTCGGTCACGTAGCGGAGCATTCTTACCGAGATCGTGGCTACAGACTACGTGGGTAAATTTTATCCCAAGAACCTGAGCGAGCGACTCCGCCACTATCACCGCTTCCTTACCCCAAGGGCTCATGTGAAAACCTTTGCAGTAGATAGGCATACAGATGGACTGCACTGGCATCATCTTCGCACCACCCCAGGCCGGGCCGAGATCACGGCCTTCTGCAGTAGCTGTTCCATCTTCTGCACTTTAGTATACTGGCTTTTCAGACTCTGCGAAGGGCTGACGTACTCATAAAGGCGATAACTGCCGTCCGTATACTTCGCCGTCACATCAGGTCGCATACCGCTTTTCACCTGACCACCCGTAGCCGAACTCAGGGTGCGATTAAGATGCACTTCGACGCCACATCCGGCTGATTGGACAGACGCGACGCCTGTGCCTGGCTTCGTGCTGCGTGGCTTGGATCCTTCGTCACCTGTGCTTTCCCATAGATCGGACACGTATTATGCACCAACCACCCATCTTCGCCCACGAAGAAGGTGTGCGCGTCCGCGATGGTGAGATTGTACATCACCTCCGGCCGCACGACCAGCCGCCGCGCGGTGATCACACCGTCGCTGCCATCCACGCGGCGGAGGCGGTCGCCCACCGCCAGTTGGCCCGCCGCCACCCAGCCGCGATCCGCCGTGTAAAAGGGATGCTCCGGCGTGGTGTCGGGCGTCTCGCCGCCGCTGGTCAGCGTGACGATGGCCGGGTCGAGGTGCGCGGCGCGGCCGGTGCGCTATTGTCTACTTGGGGGATGACTGGTCTGGCTCTAACTATCCTCCAAGGCGCGATCCAGGGCGTATCGCATTGAACGGAGTCCCGGCATCATATAGCCTTTTCGCACCTTCTGTCCAGTTCAGCTCCTCGGTTTTGGTCGCCTCCCGCTCTTCGCCTGACCGAAAGCGAAGTATCGAGCGGTAGACAGTTCGTTCCTTCATTTTTCTGACAAGTGCCCTGTAGATCCGCAGATAGTCGTCGTAGTGGCGCAGCTCTCCCGTCAGCGAATTTAAAACACGGTCGACCATGACCAGATCAGAGGGCCAAACTGCTATGGGCCGCTCTGGGAGCGTATAGTCCGTGAGTCTCCGACCATGCGACAGTCGAATTAAACCATTGAATGCGAGTTGTCTTGTTACCGTAGCGTGTGATTTGAGTTCCAGATCTGGTGTAAGTGATTGAGACCAGATCCAAAACTCGGTCACGCTATCCTTCCCTTCGCCCTTCAATTCAAGGAATCTGTCGACTTGATCTGGCGATGTGCGTTCAACGAAGGACTTCCCTTGTTGCACCATATTGGTGCTTACGAGTGTATATGGAGCGAAATCCACTGGCAGGCAACTAATGAGCCAAGCAAGAATCTCTTGGTCAGTAGCAACGAATTCGAAACTGCGTCCCCGGCCGATTCGCTGCCAAACATCCAGATGCGAATTGATTGCAGAATATTGGTTCATAATTGGCTCTACCGGTACTTCAGAAACCATACATGTTTGAACTTGCCAGTTCGCAAATCGGCAAGGGCGCGAGTTTCGCGAGCAATTGGCCCCACCTTTGTCGCTCGACCGACTTGAACAGCCACACGATCCTGGCCTTTTGACACAACCAAATCGGGATAGTGATTGCTCCCATTTGGTAAACGTTCGAGTCGCTCAGGTAGTGATCCACCCGACTCTGTAGTCCAACCCGCGTTATTGAGTTTCGATTCAGCCTGTTGGATACGCGCTTGGTGTGCCGGGCTTCCACGACGGCCAAAGGGGTTGCATGCATTATGCACCAACCACCCTTCCTCGCCCACGAAGAAGGTGTGCGCCCCCGCGACCGTGAGATTGTACATCACCTCCGGCCGCGCCACCAGCCGCAGCGCGGTGATTAGCCCGTCGCCGCCATCCACGCGGCGGAGGCGGTCGCCCACGGCCAGTTGGCCGGCGGGAACCCACTCTCCCGCGGCGGTGTAGAAGGGATGCTCCGGCGTGGTGGCGATCGTCTCGTCGCCGATGGTCAGCGTGACGATGGCCGGGTCGAGGTGCGCGGCGCGGCCGGTGATGGTGTAGACGCCGGTGGCGCCGGTCGCCTCGTCGTAGGCCAGCACCAGGTCGCCGGATTGCAGCGTTTGGATCGGGACCAGGCCGCCTGGCGTCAGCACCGGTGTGCCAGCATCGAAACTGCACGGAATTTCGAACGGGTTGAGCTTGGCCGCATCCGCCGCGTTATCAGCCGAATTGACCAGCTTGGCCGCATCGGCCGCATTGTCGGCCGCGTTCAGCAGTTTCGCCGCATCACCGGCGGTGTCCACCGCATTGATGACCTTTGCGGCGGCTTTCCCGGCGCGGATGGCGTGGCTGGCGCCCGCCGGCACGATGGGCAACGCCACCGAGGCGACATCTGTGACCAGCGACACCGCATTCAAGAAGGTGAGGCCCTCCCGCCGGATGTCGTTGATCGTCATGCCCAACGACAGCACGTCGAAAGCGGTCTCGACCCAGTGTCCCGTCGGATCCGTGTACTTGAGCGGGTTGTTCAGCGTATAGCTGTAGCGGTTCAGCGCCTGCGGGTTGCTCGGTTCCGGGATGATGCTGTCCGGGCTGAGGAAACGGCCCAGCGCGGGCGAATATACTGCTCACGGGCGCAAACTGCGCTTTTGCGCTTAAGCGGAAAAGCGCAACTTATGGCCGTGCGAAGTATAGAAACGAGCGTTGAAATCATACAACGACCCGAGCCCCATCTCCTCGCTGCGCTGGCCGGTGAACCTGCGATCGGTTGGTAATGTGCCTCTGGTGGCCCGCGACGCGCCGAATGGGAAGTCCCCCCAGGGGAGGCTGCGCGCTACTGCTGCCGCGCGACTTCACCGCCGCCGGTGATGATCTACCGTACCACTCTTATCTCGGTAGTAGGCAACATTCGCCGCAGTCGTTCCGCGGGTATTCCCAGTTTCTTCGAGATGATAAGCATTTCCAATTGCTGCATGTCGTCAAGGATGGTCTCATCGGGTTTCAATATCCCAACGAAATCCGTCAAGGCCAGATACGTCAGGCTAGATAATCCGCGAATTGGCTGAAGATTCTCTACCGGGCCTCTAGAATTGAAAATTGATAGTGTTTTGAGTGCGCTACATGCCTCAATTCCTGCAAGAGATGTTAAGTTATTGCATCCCTGAATAATCAGCCGCTCAATCCCGTGCGCGTTTCTGATGTGGTTGATGTGATGTAGTTTCCTAAGCTGGGCAAGTTCTAGGATGGTCACTCCATGTGGAATGCCGTTAAGGTTTTCTAAATCACCATAGGCCAAGCCCAATTCATTTAGCTGCGTCCATCTCCGCATCGGATCAAGATCTTTGTATGGATAGCGCCCGAACCCCACCGTCCTCAACTTGGCTAAGCCAAATACGCTCGCTGCACCGGGACGCCAAGTGTCAAGATGTATTTCTTCCAGGTTGGTTACTTCACCGAGTACATCCATCCGACATGTGGGTCTTTCGATCGCGAGACTGCGTAATCGCAACGCGTATCGTAAGCCGTTTATATCTCTCACATAGGAAGTTAGTATCCAGATGCGCTTGATATTGGGCAAGTGCTGCAGAAAGTTGAGATCAGAGATATCACAGAATCCTACCTCTACAGTATCAATGTCTGTCGCGAAGCGCTGTAGTAGCTTGGAACCAGGACTATACAGGTTTTCAAGCCCATCAACTTGAAACTTGACCTTATCACCCTCGTATACCTTGATTTTGTTACTTGCGCCCTCAGAGAAGTACTTCGGGCCTATAAGAAGCGTCGACATTACATCCGCACTCCTTCTAACTCGGTTATCGGGTTGGCCGGCCACGCCGCGGGGCGGCGTTCTTTCATCACAGAAAACTTACCATGGGGCTGTTCTCTTGGCAGGATAAACTCGCACTCATGTTCAATCATGGACGTCGCTTTGAGTCTGGGCGTGTTCATTCATGCCTCAACTCAAGGCGGTGTTACGGCTGCACAGACTGCTCACTGGCGCAGAGGCCATTCGCTGTTGTGTGTTCTGTGACGAAGCAGGCTGATACTTCCTAGAACATCGGTCAAGTAATCAGCACCCCGCGATGAATGCCTCTCAAGAGGACGATCTTGAGGCATTTTGATCTGGAAAAGACGGTTTCCAGCGTCGTTATTGGCCCAATCTGAGGCCATGACGATTACTTGACCGGTGCTCTAGTGGCGTATGGGGTACTTAAGCCCTTTTGCCCTGGCAGCTGCCTCTCTGGCCACGCCAATTGGGTTCTTGACATTTGATGTCTTGCCGCCGACACGACGCACACCCCCAAGTTCGCTAATCCGATCCTGCTCCGCGATCTCGCGCATGAATTTCCCGCCGGTTACTTGCGTCGTCTTCGCATCCTCGATCCGACCCAAGCGGCCTGCTGACACATGTTGCTGTAGACGCTCTGGAATATTTCCTGATTGACCAACGTATTTTTGTCCCGGGCTCAGAAGATCGTCAAATTCATAAATACCCTCCCGTGCAATGGTCTTGCTGGGGCGCAAGAGGGCGGCAGCCCCATGGCTCAAAGCTCCCGTTGCTCCCCCCAACAAGGCATCTCTCGCCATATTGCTAACATCACCTAGCCCGGCGGTGATGAGACGACCGCTCAATGCATTATCAGTGACAATGGCTGCTTGGCCGGCAACCACATTCGTAGCGGCGCCCACAGCGATTGTCGCTGCTAACCCGGTTCCGACGCCGGCGGTCGCCCCAGAAATCGTTCCAGACACAAGGCCCACTACCGCAGCTTTGCCCACCTCGGCCGGATCGATGTTCGCCATGAGTGGGTCCCCGCTGCGCACATTATCGATCATTTGCGGCAGCGCGGCAGAGGCAGCACCGACGAAGAGACCGATGGCCCCGCCTGCCAGAGCAGTACATAACGGGAAGCAGTGGCCGTCAGGATCGGTCCCGTTTAGCGGTTGGTTCAGCACGTACGTGTACCGATTCAAGCTCTGCGGGTCGCCCGGTCGTGGCACGATGCTATCCGCGCTGATGAACCGTCCCAAAACTGGCGAGTAGAAGCGCGCCCCGTAATCATACAACGACCCC
>DAOUAT010000125.1:0-9556 GCA_034433275.1 Anaerolineae bacterium | reverse complement strand
TGTCACTCTGAGCGGGTTGGCCAGCCAAAGTCCACTACGGCGCGCCCCCAGCGAAGAGTCTGGGCGCACGACACGGAGATTCTTCGCTAGAGGCTTGCTGCAACGGGTGTTGAACTGTAGACCCGCTCAGAATGACAGCTACATTTGGAATTCCTGCGCTGGCGCGGCGCATCGGCTGAATTAGCACACGACAGGGCCCTCACATATAATCAATAGCTGCGGCGCTTGCTCCGACCCGCCTTTCGACAATTTCCAAGCGAAATCAAAAGTAGGTGATGCTATTATGTCTTCCGTCGCCAACGCAGGGGATGTGGTCCTGCTGGTCAGTCCCGACCGCAAACATTATCTGATCCGCCTGGCGCCCGGCGCGCAGTGGTTCTCGCACCGAGGCTCGATCCACCACGACGAGCTGATCGGCCGGCCGCTGGGCCGCACGGTCTACACGCAGCACGGTGCAGCCATCCTGGCGCTGGAACCTTCCACCCACGATCTGATCCACGAGCTGCCGCGCACCACCCAGATCATCTACAGCAAGGACGCGGCACAGATCGTGATGCGCCTCAGCCTCTATCCCGGCCGGACGCTGATCGAGGCGGGCACCGGCAGCGCAGGGCTGACCCTGGTGCTGGCCCGCGCCGTCATGCCCACCGGCCAGGTCTACAGCTATGAGACGCGCGCCGAATCGTTCGACATGGCCCGGAACAACCTGGACGAGTTGGGGCTTTTACCTTATGTCACCCTGTACAACGAGGATATCATGGGCGGCTTCCATGAGACCGGGGTGGATGCGGTGTTTCTGGACCTGCGCGAGCCATGGTACTTTCTGAACCATGCCTGGCACGCGCTGAAAGGCAGTGGCTTTTTCGGCGCGCTGGTGCCCACAGTAGGTCAGGCCACGGAACTGCTGCGCGGCCTGAAGGCGCTGCCCTTCGGCGACATCACTATGCAGGAGATCCTGGAGCGCCCCTGGAAGCCAGCGCCGGAACGCCTGCGGCCGGAAGACCGGATGATCGGACACAGCGCGTTCCTGGTGTTCGCGCGCAAGATCGAGGCCGGGGACGAGTCGCTCAACTGGGAGACGGACAAGAAGCGCCGGGCGTACCTGGCGAAACAGGCCATGGCCCAGCGTGAGGCCGAACGAGCCGCGGGCGGCAGCGAATAAGCTGACCGCGCGTAATTCCCAGATTGACCTTTATCCCAGGCGCCGGCGGGTGGCGGCCAAGGCCAGGCCCAGCAGCCCGGCGCCGCCCAGCGCGCTGACGCCGCCCCAGAGCAGGCCGCGCGAATCACCCACAGCCCCGCCGGAGCGAGCCTGAACGCTGGCGGCCGGCGCCAGCGTGGCCCGAGGCCGCGGCGGGAGTGTCGAGGTGGGTGTCGCCGTCGGTGTGGCCGTCTGGGTCGGTGTGGGCGTGATGGTGGGGGTGAACGTGGCCGTGGGCGGCGCGGTCTCCGTGGGGGTCGGCGAAGCGGTCGGCGTTGGCGTAAAGGTCGGCGGAACTGCGGTCGCGGCCGGCCGCGGGGCCGCTGCTCGGGCCCGCGGCGCGGGGGTCGGGCTGGGCGGGACGGCGGTTGGTGGCGGTTGGGCCGGCTGGTTGGGATCGAGATAGAGGCCCACGGCATCAATGAATATCTCGTTCTGGCCGGTGGAGTAGTTGTGGTTCACGTAGACGAATACGGTTACGGTGGATGAACGCGCGACCGCACTAACATCAATATTGTGAAAACCGGGGTTGCTGTCGTTGAGCACCTTGCCTGGCCCGCGCAACGGCGGTCCCCAGACCACAGTGGGCGCCCTGGGATCGGCGCCGCCGGTGGGGGCAATGCCGAGCCGGCGCTCAAAAGAGTCGGCCGGATCATCAGGCGCCCCCCACCCCATGGAGGCGTAATACGTAGCGCCGGGTGTCAGCCCGCCCACCTGAGTCCAGATGCCAGCTTCAAAGATGTCGCCGTCGGACCACATCCGCAGGCTCGGCGCGCCCCAGTAGGTATCAGGGCTGGGATCGTAGGCCAGGCTGCCGGCCAGCACGAAGGGGGTCCACCCGTTGGGGATCTGGCCCCGTGCGTCGGGATAGAAGGTGTCGAAGCCGCAGTTGGGGATCAAATTCCCCTCTTTGCACCCGTGGCCGCCCGGCCCGCTGGCAAACGTGGCCGGCGCCCAAAGAGCCACGAGCACCAGAACGATACTCAGGCACGTGCCGGGATGGGCGTCTCGCGAGAAGATCAAACGCATGGGGCACAGTATAGCCAGAAGCGCCTCGCAGGTCAAAACAGGTCGGTGCGACCATCCTGACACCCGTCACGGCGTCCCCATCTGATACCGCCGCACGTTCTCCAGGTGCTCCTCGTAGGTCTCGGCGAAGGCGTGCCGGCCCGTCCCACCCGGCTCGGCCACGAAGTACAGATAGTTGTGCTCGGCCGGCGCTAACACGGCCTGGATGCTCTTGAGGCTGGGGCTGCAAATGGGGCCGGGCGGCAGGCCGGTCACCTTGTAGGTGTTGTAGGGGCTATTCACCGCGGCGTACTCTTCCAGGTACACCGGCGTCTTCCACCACTGCTTCTTCTCTGGCTGGTAACCCATCGCGTACTGCACCGTGGGATCGGCCTGGAGCTTCATGCCGCGCGCCACACGGTTCAGGTACACGGCTGCGATCTGCGGCCGCTCGTCGTCGGCCACGGCTTCCCGCTCCACGATGCTGGCGACGGTGAGGGCCTGGTGCAGGGTCAGGGTCGTTGCGCCGGCCGTCTGCGCCGCAGCCCACGCGGGCAGCACCCGCTCGCCGAAGCTGTCCAGCTGCCGTGCCAGCAGGTCCAGCTCGATCGCACCCTCGGCAGGCAGGCGATAGGTGTCTGGGTAGAGGAATCCTTCCAGGCTGGCCCCGGCCGGCCGCAGAGCCAGGAAGCCATAGCCGGACGCGTCCAGCCCTGCCAGGTCGCCCGTGAGCGCGCGCCGCTTGTACTCCGCCCCGTCCAACGGCGTGCGTTGGCTCAGGAAGTCCGCCGTCTGCTCCAGCCGCCACCCCTCGCCCACGCGCACGACGATCTCCGGTGCGCGGGCGTTTTGCAGCGCGGTCGCGATCTGCGGGATGGTCATGCTGGGGCTGAGCTGGTAAGTCCCAGCCTGCAAGCGGGGGGCCAGACCATTCGCGCGCACATACGCCTCGAACAACCGGGCATCCGCGATCAGGCCCGCGCCGGCCAGGTTTTCGGCGATGGCCCGCGCGGTCGAGCCGGGCTGCACCACGAACTGCCGCGGCGCGCCGGCCGGGTCAACGGGCTGGTCGAGCCTGGCCCGGTTGGCCTCAAGATAAGCAGCCGAGAACGCGTCGCCGCTGCAACCGGCGGCTGCTAACATGAGCACCGAGAGCAAAGCAAGCAGGATGAGTCGAGAGTGCTTCATGGGTCTGATGACGCACCTGGCGATTAGTGTGTTCCGAAATCCCGCCACACAAACCAGGTTTCTCGGAGAAACCTGGTTTGTGTGGCGGACGCAACCCCAGCGCGGCTGGTTCGTATCTGGAATTATAGCACACCAACAACACCCGCCCCATATTTGACAGGCGCACACAAGTAGAGTATAAACAGTTCACGCCCAACTGCTGGGCGCGAACTTACGAAAGGAGGCGGGCGACATGACCAATATGGCTCTCATCAGCAAGCGTCGTGCACGCTCGCCGCTCCCTGTCCTGGCTTAGCAGAGCCGGTTAATCCCCTCCCTGCCAACCCCAGGCCACGAGCCGGCGAACGATGCGCCCGGCTGGTGGTCTTTTTGTTTGCCCACCGCGATTAATCGCTTCGCACCCTTCGACTACGCGCTGCGGCGCTCCGCTCAGGGTGCTTCGCTATGGTTTCCCGTGCAGAACCAGTGCGAATTTGTGGAGGACAACCATGTCCGCAACAACTGTCCCGACAACTTATGATCTCAAAAACGCGGTCTCCGTCAGCCGGCTGACCGGCCTGTGGCGCATGATGACCGGCTTCCGCTGGCGCTACCTGGGCGCCACGGTCACGCTGGCGGTCGGCGCGACGGCCAAGACCGCGACCTTCCTGCTGCTGCGCTACTTCGTGGACCACGTGCTGGGCCAGGGCTGGCCGGCCGGCCGGCTGATCGCGGTCGCGCTGGGGTTCGTCGCGCTGGCGCTGGCCGAGGGCGGCTTCACCTTCATGAGCGGCCGGCTGGCTGCGCAGACCGCTGAAGGGGTCGCGCAGCGGCTGCGCAACTACATGTACGACCACATCCAGCGGCTCACCTTCACCTACCATGACCATACGCAGACGGGCGAGCTGATCTCCCGCAGCACCTCGGACGTGGAGACGATCCGGCGCTTCTTCGCGGACCAGGCCATCGGCATCGGCCGCATCGTGCTGTTGTTCGGCATCAACCTCACGGCCGTGGCTCGGCTGAACCTGCGGCTGGCGCTGCTGTCGGTCATCGTCGTCGTGCCGGTGATCATCATCTCTTACTTCTTTTTCAAGCGCATCTCCAAGGCGTATGAGGCGTACCAGGAGCAGGAGGCGACGCTGTCCACCGTGCTGCAGGAAAACCTGACCGGCGTGCGGGTGGTGAAGGCGTTCGCGCGGCAGGCGTATGAGCGCGAGAAATTCGAGCGGGAGAACTGGGGGAAATTCATCCGTGGCCGGAAGCTCGTGATCATGCACGCCCTGTACTGGCCTTCTACGGACGCCCTGTGCGGCGCGCAGATGATTTTCGGCTACGCGATCGCTGCGCTGATGGCGATGAACGGCGTCATCACGCCCGGCGCCTTCATGGCCTATGTGGGCCTGCTCACCTGGATCATCTGGCCCATGCGCAACCTGGGCCGGCTGATCGTGGAGACCTCCAGGGGGCTGGTGTCGTTCAAGCGCGTGGTCGAGGTGATCAGCCAGGAACGGGAGCCGCTGACCGAGGGCGCGCACCGCCCCAACGGCAGCCTGCGCGGGGAGATCGAGTTCCGGGACGTGGCCTTCGAGTACGAGGCGGGTGCGCCCGTGCTGCGCGGCATCACCCTGCACGCGAAGCCCGGCCAGGCCATCGCGCTGCTGGGATCCACCGGCTCCGGCAAGACCACCCTGGTACACCTGCTGCCCCGGTTCTACGAGTACACCGGCGGCGAACTGCTGCTGGACGGCGCGCCGCTGAAGGACTATCCCAGGGCCACCCTACGGAGTCAGATCGGCATCGTGGAACAGGAGCCGTTCCTGTTCTCCAAGACCATTCGCGAGAACATCACCTACGGCGTGGACCGGCCGGTGACGGACGCGGAGGTGGAGGCCGCCGCGCGGGCGGCCGCGATCCACGACGGCATCGCGGCCTTCCCGGAGGGCTACAAGACGCTGGTCGGCGAGAAAGGCGTCACCCTGTCGGGCGGGCAGCGGCAACGGATCGCCATCGCCCGCACGGTGCTGAAGGACCCGCGCATCCTGATCCTGGACGACTCGACGTCGTCGGTGGACACCGAGACCGAGGCCGAAATCCGCGGCGCGCTGGAGGGGCTGATGGCAGGCCGCACGACCTTCATCATCGCCCACCGGGTGCAAAGCCTGATGAACGCGGATCAGATCCTGGTTCTGGACAAGGGCGAGGTGGTCCAGCGCGGCGCCCACGATGAGTTGGTGGCCCAGCCCGGCATGTACCGGCAGATCTACGACCTGCAGGCGCGGATCGAGGATGAGCTGGCCGAGGAGCTTACCAGCTTTTCGGGGAATGGACACGAACCAGCACGATGATGCTTCTTGCCACGAATTACACGAATTACGCGAATTCGAAAAGAGAACTTCGTGTGAATTCGTGCAATTCGTGGCTTTCATAGGGGTACTATCATGGCAGACTACGACGAATTCGAAGAAGAAGAATTCACCACCCAATTCAACGGCCGGACGCTGTGGCGCATCCTGGGGCTGGTGAAGCCGCACTGGCGCTGGGTGCTGGGCTTCATGCTCTCCATCGCGCTAGTGTCGCTGCTGGACTCGGTGTTCACCTACCAGGGCAAGCGCATCCTGGACGAGGCCATCATCCCGCGCGACCCGGTCGCGCTGCGCGGCATTCTGATGGTCTACGGCGGGCTGATCCTGGTGCAGGCGGTGGGCGTGTTGGGCTTCATCTACCTGGCCGGCGTGCTGGGCGAGCGCGTCCAGTACGACCTGCGCAAGAAGATGTTCAACCACCTGCAGGAGCTCTCCTTCTCCTACTTTGGCCGGACCCCGGTGGGCTGGATCATGTCGCGCGTCACCTCCGACTCGGAGCGCATCGCGCAACTGGTGACCTGGGGCATGCTGGATGTAACGTGGGCGGTCTTCAACATCGTCAGCGCCATGGGCTTCATGCTGTTCATCAACTGGCGGCTGGCGTTGATCGTGATGATCACCATCCCGATCCTGATCGTGGTGGCCGTGCAGTTCAAGAAGCGCATCCTGGCCCAGTTCCGGCAGGTGCGCAAGATCAACTCCAAGATCACCGGCGAGTTCAACCAGAACATCACCGGCGTGCGGGTGGTGAAGGCGCTGGGCCGCGAGGACGCCAACCTGCGCGAGTTCTCCGGCCTCACCGGCGAGATGTACCGCGCCGCGTACCGGGCCGCGTGGCTCTCGGCGCTGTTCCTGCCCGTGGTGCAGCTCATCAGCGCGTTCGCAGTGGGCGCCATCGTGCTCTACGGCGGACTGAGCGCCACGGTCGGCGGCATGACCATCGGCGCGATCCAGGCGTTCGTCGGCTACGTCACCTTCATGATGTGGCCGGTGCAAGATCTGGCGCGCGTCTACTCGGAGCTGCAGAACGCCATCGCCTCGGCCGAGCGCTCCTTCTCGCTGATCGACGCGCGGCCGGAGGTGGCGGACCGCAAAGGCGCGTTCGACCCCGGCACCCTGCGCGGGGAGATCGCGTTCGACCATGTGGACTTCTGGTACGAGCCGGACAAGCCGGTGCTGCGCGACTTCGACCTGCGGGTGCAGCCGGGCGAAACCATTGCGCTGGTGGGCGCCACCGGCGGCGGCAAGAGCACCATCGTGAACCTGGTGTGCCGCTTCTACGAGCCCAAGGCCGGCAGCATCCGCATCGGCGGCCGGGACTACCGGGATTACACGCTGCACGGCATCCACTCCCGCATCGGCGTGGTGCTGCAAACGCCGCACCTGTTCTCGGGCATGGTGCGCGAGAACATCCGCTACGGCCGGCTGGACGCCACCGACGCGGAAGTGGAGGAGGCGGCGCGCGTCGCGGGCGCGCACGACTTCGTCGTCAAGCTGGAAGGCGGCTACAACGCCGAGGTGGGCGAGGGCGGCGGCCGGCTCTCGGTGGGCCAGAAGCAGCTCATCAGCCTGGCGCGGGCCGTGCTGGCCCAGCCCGAGGTGCTGGTGATGGACGAGGCCACCTCGTCGGTGGACACCGTCACCGAGGCGCTGATCCAGCGGGGCATGGAGGCCGTGATGGCCGGCCGCACCAGCTTCGTCATCGCCCACCGTCTGAGCACCATCAAGCGGGCCAGCCGCATCCTGGTCATCGAGGACGGCCGGATCGCGGAGCAGGGCACGCACGCCGAGCTGCTGCGCGCCCGGGGCCACTACTACCAGCTCTACACGCAGCAGTTCCGCCAGCAGCGGGCCGCCGCGTACGAGCAGATGGCGCTGCCGGAATTGGCGGTGGCGTGATTCCCACAAACCAGGTTTCTCGGAGAAACCTGGTTTGTGCCTGTCCGCGTCCCGAAATCAGATTTTCTTGTTTGCCCCGGCCGTGATATACTCTGCCCCACGACATTCTCTCAGGAAATATTGCTGTGTCTGACACACTCCTCCTTGTTGACGACGACCCGTTGCTGCGCCGGGGGCTGAGTTACAGCCTGGAACACCAGGGGTTCCAGGTGGAGACGGCCGGGGACGCGGACCAGGCGTTGGCCCAGGCGCGCGCGAGACGGCCCGATCTGGTGCTTTTAGACATCGGCCTGCCGGGCATGGATGGGCTGGACGCGATGCGCATCTTTCAGCACGACCTCCGGCTGCCCGTCATCCTGCTGACCGCGCGGCGGAGCAGCCAGGACGAGGCGTTGGGGCTGGAGCTGGGCGCGGACGACTACATGGCCAAGCCCTTTGACACCGATCGGCTGGTGGCCCGCATCCGGGCGGTCCTGCGTCGCGCGACCTGCGCCGAAGCCTCGGCCGCGCTGGCGCCCGTCACCGCCGGCCCGCTGACCATCATCCCCAAGGCGCGCACCGTCCGCATCGCAGGCCGGGCCCTCGACCTGCCCCCGCGCACCTTCGACCTGCTCTATGCCCTGGCGGCCGACTTCGGCCAGGTGCGCTCCATCGAGTCGTTGCTGCGCCAAGTGTGGGGGCCGGATTTCGACGGCCAGAGCCAGGTGGTGTACGTGGCCATCAACGAGCTGCGCCGCACCCTAGCCCGCGCGCCGGGCCATGGGCTGCGCATCATCACCGAGCATCGGGTGGGGTATAAGCTGATCGAAGAGGAAGCCTAGACCTGACAGGTCTTCGAGACCTGTCAGGTCTGGTGAGGAGGGATGATGCTCCGCACGCTACGCAACCGGCCGTCGGCCATCGGTCAGGCCGGCCTGCTGTTGGGCGCTGCGCTGGCAGGCTTCCTGCTGGCCCGCGCGCGCCACCGCGCGGCCGTCCACCGTCAAGAGGAGACTCGAAGCCGCCTGCTGACCAACGTGATCCACGAGCTGGGCCGGCCGCTGGCCGCGCTGCGGGCCGCGACGAGCGCACTGCTGGACGGCGCGGCCGGCGACCCGCCCCTGGCCGCGGAGTTGCTGCAGGGCATGGATGGCGAGATCGTTCGCATGGCAGGGCTGCTGGACGAGCTGACCGCGCTGCGCGAGCGCACCGCCGGGCCATTGGCGCTGGCATTACGGCCCGTAGACCTGAACGCCTGGCTGCCGGCCGTACTGGCCCCGTGGGCCGCGGCCGCAAGCGCGGCGGGCCTGCGCTGGACGACAGACCTGACAGGTCTCGAGCCAGACCTGACCGAGCCAGACCTGACAGGTCTCGGAGACCTGTCAGGTCTTCCCCAGGCGCGGATTGACCCCGACCGGCTGGCCGCCGCGCTGGGCAACCTGCTGAGCAACGCGGTCAAGTTCACCCCCCGGGGCGGCGCGGTGACCGTGACCAGCGGCGTAGGTGCAGACGGCTGGTACTGCCGCGTGACCGACACCGGCCCTGGCATCGCCGCCGACGACCAGGCGCGCATCTTCGAGCCGTTCGCGCGCGTGCCGGCCGGCCGGCGCTACCCGCCCGGCCTGGGCCTGGGCCTGGCCATCGCCCGCGACATCGTGCAGGCCCACGGCGGCGCGCTGACCGTGGCGAGCGAGCCAGGCGCCGGCGCGACGTTTACCGTGCGGATCCAGACCTGACGGATCCAGACCTGACAGGTTTTCGAGACCTGTCAGGTCTAGCTCGATCGGAGATCCAGACCTGACAGGTCTTCGAGACCTGTCAGGTCTAATCCTGATCGCAGAGCCAGACCTGACAGGTCTTCGAGACCTGTCAGGTCTAATCCCGGTCTAACCCCGATCGGAGGCGACCATGAACAACCCGATTCCCCTCGAGCCAG
>DAOUAT010000124.1:0-12216 GCA_034433275.1 Anaerolineae bacterium | reverse complement strand
CCCACGAAGAACGCGCTCACGCCGCTAGCGCGCTCGATCAACGCCGCGATCGCGCCGCACGCCGGCACTGTGCCACCCTCGGCCGGGCCGTTGGGGTCGGGGTTGGTGGCGATGAACCGCGCGCCGGCCTCGATAAACCGCACAGCCTGGGTGAACGCCTGCAACGAGTAGGTTCCGGCCTCGCCCAACACCACATAATCCGGGTCGCGGTCAGTGATCACGTAACCGACGCTGTGGATCGCCGAGGTCAGGCCGCTGTCACCGATGACAAAGGCGGTGCCGTCGGGCCGCTGGGTCTGCAGGAAACGCGCGGTGGCCATCGCTGAAGTGAAGATGTTTTCCGCCGGTACGTGCAGCCCGCTCCCTTGCAGCCGGTGCGCCAAGTCGCCCGGCGTGTAGCGCGGGTTGTTGGTGACCACCAGGAACCTGGCGCCGCGCGCCTGCAACCGCGCCAGGAACGCATCGGCGCCCGGGATTGGTGTGCCCCCGGTCACCAGGACGCCGTCCATGTCAATGAGATAATTCTTGGGCGGGTTCATCATTTACACCTCCATCAGATACGCCAACAATAGGCGGGTAGATGCCAGCAACGCGTCCCGATGGGTGCGCTCGGTCGAGTGCGAGGCATCCACCCCCGGCCCCAGCAGGCCGATGCGGTAATCGCCACCCGCGCGCACCGCGGCCTCAGCATCCGAACCGTAAAACGGGTAGATGTCCAGCTTGAAGGGGATGTCGTGCGCCTGGGCCAGGGCCACCAGTCGGCGGCGCAGGGCCAGGTCATACGGCCCGCCGCTGTCCTTGGCGCAGATGCTGACCGAATGCTCGTCCCCCTGCAGTCCCTCGCCCAGCGCGCCCATGTCCACCGCGACCAGCTCGGCCACGTCATCTGGGATGCCTGCAGCCGCGCCGTGGCCGGCTTCTTCGTAGTTGCTGAAGTGGAATGTGGTGCGCTGCGCGGGCGCGATCCCGGCGCGAACCAGCGCGGCCAACGCGGCCAGCATCACGGCCACCCCCGCCTTGTCGTCCAGGTGGCGCGACTTGATGTAACCGGTCTCGGTAACCGCCGTGCGGGGGTCCCAGGCGATGATGTCTCCCACCTCAATCCCCAGGCCGCGCGTCTCCGCGGCCGACCTGGTGGGGGCGTCCAGGCGGATCTCCATCTCGTCAATCTTCCACTCGCGGTCGCGCACCGGCTCGCGGTACACGTGGAACGAAGACTTGACCAGCACGGCCGTGCCCGTGCAGGTGGCCCCGGACGCCGTGCGCACAGTGCAGTATTCGCCGTTGACCGCGAAATAGGGATACCCGCCGAGGCGGTCGAAGGTGAGACGGCCGTTGGGTTTGATCTGCGTCACGATGCCGCCCAGGGTGTCCACATGGCCGGTGACCGCGCGCGGGGCATCGCTGCGCTGGCCGGGCAGGGTGACGGTCAGCGCGCCCTTCTTGGTGAACGCGGGCGCCAGCCCCCATTCCCGCAGCCAGCCAGCCACCAGCGCCAACGCCTCAGCAGTGTCACCGGTGGGGCTTGGGGTGCGTAGCAAGGCGACCAGGCGCTCCACAAGCTGCCCCAGGTCAAGCTCAGGTAGTGTGTTCATGTTCCTTCAGAGCCAGAAAACAAGCGCCGGAGCACAGCCGGCAGCTCAGCGAGTTCGGCGATGCGCGCATCCGGCGCGATGGCGGGATGCGTCTCGGCGCGATGGCCGACCTCGATCAGCACGGCGCGCATGCCGATGGCCTGCGGGCCGGCGACGTCCGGCAGCAGGCGATCCCCCACGTAGACTGCGTTGGCCGGCGCGACGCCGAGCACGTCTAGCGCGGCGCGAAAGATGGCTGGATGGGGTTTGGCCACCCCGGCCTCCGAGGAGAGCACCAGCACATCGAAGAACGGCGCCAAACCGCGGCGGGCCAGCGCAGGCTGCATGAAGCGCGCGGTCTGCACCGTATTGGAAATGGCGCCCAGACGCAACCCCCACCCGCGCAGCTCGGCCAACACGGCCAGGGCGCCCGGCCGCAGCGGCGAAGGCACGCCGTCACCGCCCGTGCAATACGCCTCGCCGGCCGCGTCCACCACGTCATCATCGGCCGACAGGCCTTGCCCACGGAGAAAAAGGCGCATCACTTCGAAAATGGAGATGCCCTGCTGGTCAACCAGGGCCGCGTGATAGCGCGCCTCGCTGTCTTCTGCCAGCGCGGCGCAAAATGCGGTGCGTGGGGGCAAGGTCAGGCCCCGTACTGCCAGCACATCATACACATGACTGGCGCGCGCCAGCACGCGCGCCTCATAACTACCGCGCCCCTCACCCAGGTCCACCAACGTGTCCCCCAAGTCGAAGAGCACCGCATCCAATTTCCTCATGGCTGAGCCTCTCAGCGTGTGCGCATTGACGCCAGACGCCGGGCACGCGCGGACTCGGGCGGCCAACGCGCTACTGACAGGTCCTCGCGCAGGTGTTCGACGCTGGTTGTCCCCACCAACGCCGTCGTCACACCGGGCAGCGATCTGACGAACTGCACGGCGCGCTGCGGCAGGCTTGCCAGCTCCCCGAACGCGCCAGCCAGGCTCTCTATTGCGCGGGGTGACATCTGCCCCTGGGCGAACGCGGCGCTGGCGATCACAATCATGCCCAGCTCCTGAGCGGCCGCTAGCGGGGTCAACACGCGGCCGCGGCACGGCTGGTTGCGCAACGTCACCGCCTCCAACATCACTGCGTTGATCGGCATCTGGAGCACGCGGAAATGGTGGCCCGGCCCGCCGACCTCAGCAGCCAGGCCCACCATGATCTCCAGGCTCATGTAGCCAGACTCGATGGGCGCCTTGCGCAGGCCTTCCCAGGTAGAAACACCGTAGCACCCGATCCGGCCAGCCGCCACCTCCTCCTCCAGCCTGGCAAACGCCAGTTGCAGCCGATTGCGAAACGTGGCCCGGTCAACATAGGGCAGCTGCGCCTCTGGGTTTTGGATCAGGTAGATGTCCACCGTGCGCAGGCCGATATCCCGCAAGCTCCAGGCGATCTGCTGGCTGAGGAACGCGGGCGTCATGCAGTGGATGCCCCCGGCCAGGTCGCTCGGCTCGGCGACGCCGGATGCAATGTAGGTGTCGTAGACATATTGCACCAGGTCAGGCGGGCTGTCGAACCGGTAGACGATGAAGCCGCCTTTGGTCGTTATCACCAGTTCATCGCGGCTGAAGTCACCGGACCCCGTCAGATCGGCCAGCGCGCGGCCCAGGGCCACCTCACTGCGTTGTGCGCGGTAACTGGCTGACGTGTCCAGCACGTTACAACCCCCACGCACCGCCTCGGCCAGGGCGCGGCGATACAACGCATCCACCTGGTCGGTGGCTTCGCCCAAAGAGGTCCCGACGCCGATGGACGAGAGCGTCAGGCCCAGCGCCGTGCGATAATGGCCGGGCGCCAGTGCGCCGGCGTCCTCCTGTGTGAAACGCGCGGCATAACGGGCGGTGCCGGCCGCCGTTGCCCGACCCGCTAACATCATCACGCCGGGGCCGCCTTTTCCGTCTTGGCCAGCTTCTTCTGGCGGTCTTCCGCCTTGCGTGCGATGCGGCTGAAAACCCCGGCCAGCCCCATCGCCTTCTTGACCTCGCGCAGGGTTGCGGCCGCGATCTCGCGATAGCGCAGAGTGCCCTGGTAGATGATCTCATCCACCAGGCCACCCTGGCTCGCGTAGTGCGCGGCCCGCTGGCGCATGGGTTCCAAGAACGCGTTCAGCGAGCCGGCCAACCGTTCCTTCACCTCCACATCACCCACTTTGCCGGCCCGGTAGCGGGTCTTCAGCTCTTCGACCAGCGCTTTGTCCGGGTCAAAGTGATCCAGATAGGTGAAGACCGGGTTGCCTTCGACGTTGCCGGGGATGTCGGCCCGGATGCGGCTGGGATCGGTGTACATGCCGTGTACCTTTTTGGTCACGGTCTTCGCATCATCGCTCAGAAAGATCGTGTTGCCGATGGACTTGCTCATCTTAGCCTGGCCGTCGGTGCCGGGCAGGGTGTCCCCTTCCACCAGATCACCCGGGATGGGGAAAACCTCGCCGTATAAGTTATTGAAGCGCCGCGCGATCTCGCGCGTGATCTCCACGTGCGCCTGGTTATCCTTGCCTACGGGCACCAGGTGAGCGCGCGGCAGCAGGATGTCGGCCGCCTGCAGCACGGGATAGCCGAGCAGGCCGAACGGGATCGTCTCCTCGTCCATCAGCGCCGCGCGGGCCATCTCCTTGATGCTGGGCAGCCGCGCCAGCCGCGGCACCGTCACCAGGTTGCCAAACAGCAGCGCCAGCTCGTAGGTCTCATGGACGGCCGACTGGAGAAAGATCGTAGATTTGGCCGGATCAATGCCCGCGCTGAGATAATCCAGCACCATGCCGCGCGCGTTGTCAGCCACCAGCGCGATATCGTCGGTGGTGTTTTTCGTGGTCAGCATGTGCAAGTCAGCGATAATGAAATAGCAGTCATACTCGTCTTGCAGCCGAACCCGGTTGCGCAAGCTGCCCACGTAATGCCCCAGGTGCAGCCGGCCCGTGGGCCGATCACCGGTAAGGACACGTTTTCTGTCCATGATTCTCACTCCTCACATAATGAAAAACGCCTCGCCCCCAGCATTCACTAGGGACGAGGCGCTATGACCTCGCGGTGCCACCCTGCTTGGGCCGGCGCGCCGGCCCCACTCGGCCGATGGATGCGCCACAGAGGACCTTCAAGGTCTCGATATCTCGCTGTCTCCTTGCGCAGCCCATCGCACGCCGTGATAACGGTGGCGTCTCCGGTGCCGACTCCCCGGCCCATTCGCCAGCGCCGTAGCTGCCCCGCTCACACCTGCCGGGACTCTCTGGATGCCCGCTGCGCCGCTACTTGCCCGGTTCACAGTCGTTATGGCTGTTCGATTGACGCAGAAAGTATGCCACAGGCCGCGCCGCGTGTCAAACAAAAGGCTGGGCAGTATGGCCCAAAAAAAGTGCCCGAAATTGACATCAGCACCATCTCGTAGTATACTTAAAAGTAGAATTCCGAGAGTAAAAAGGTTAACCTAACGTCTTAAACCTGGGTGACCACCAGCAGGCCCCTTTTTCACGGGGGGCTGAGGCCGGTGGGGCCCGACAAAACAGCTAAACCCAACTGTCCCTGCGACCGCAGCGCTTTCAAGCGCCTCTTTGGCCAAGCCAAGAGGCCACGGCTGCCATTGAGATCTGGTCGCAGGGCTTTTGTTTGCCTTGAAACCTGACCTGTGAGGTTAAGCATGAGTACTACACACGAGTTGAAGATCGCAAAAGAAGAACCCCCCCAACGGAACGGATCGCGCCGCGCGGCCATCTGGGCCGGGGTGCCCGACGCGCAGTGGAACGATTGGCGCTGGCAACTCAGCCACCGGCTCAACAGCCTGGAGGAGCTCAGCCAGATTGTGAACCTCACCCCGGAGGAAGAGGAAGGCTGCCGCAGCCACCATTTCCGGGTGGATATCACCCCCTATTTCGCATCGTTGATTGACCCCGACGATCCGAACTGCCCCATCCGCCGCCAGGTCATCCCCACGGGACGGGAGTTAATCGCCTTTGACGGGATGTATGTGGATTCGTTGAACGAGGACGCGCACAGCCCGGTGCCGGGGCTGGTGCACCGCTACCCCGACCGGGTGTTGATGATGGTGACGACCCAGTGCGCCAGCTACTGCCGGTATTGCACGCGCAGCCGTCTGGTGGGGGATCCCAGTGCGCAGTTCAACCGGGGCCACTACGACCGCCAGATTGACTACATCGCCCGCACGCCGCAGGTGCGCGATGTGTTGTTGAGTGGCGGCGACCCGTTGGTGCTGCCCCCGAAGGTGCTGGAGGACATTCTGCGCCGGCTGCGGGCCATCGAACACGTGGAGATCATCCGGCTGGGCAGCCGCGTGCCGGTGTTCATGCCTCAACGGATCACGCCGGAGTTGGTGGCCGTGTTGCGCCAGTTCCACCCGTTGTGGATGAACATCCACTTCAACCACGCCAAAGAGCTGACCCCGGAAGCGGCCGAGGCGCTGGCCCGCCTGGCCGATGCCGGCATCCCCTTGGGCGCGCAGACCGTGCTGCTGGCAGGCATCAACGACTCAGTGGCGGTGATGAAGGAGCTGGTACACAAGCTGGTGCGCAACCGGGTGCGGCCGTATTACCTGTACCAGTGTGATCTGGTGGCGGGCGCCGGCCATTTTCGCACGACAGTCAGCAAGGGCATCGAGATCATCGAAGGGTTGCGCGGCCACACCTCCGGCTACGCCATCCCCACCTATGTGGTGGATGCGCCCGGCGGCGGCGGCAAGATCCCGGTGATGCCGCAATATCTCATCAGCCAAGCGCCGGGCAAGGTGGTGCTGCGCAACTTCGAGGGGTTCATCACCACTTACGATGAACCTAACGACTACACCGGGCACACCGCGGCGCGGCCCGAGACCCTGCTGCCGGACTACCAGGCCCGCTCGCAGGGGGTGCACGGCCTCCTGGCGGGCGCGGCCGCGCACATCAAGCCGGAAGGCTTTGACGACACGCATCGGCGGGATGCCAGTGCAGACACGGCCGCGGCGGAGGCGATCTCGTGGATCCAGCTCGCGCCGCCGGCCGCCGTTGCCGCGCCAGCCAGGAACGATAACGGGCATCACCCGGGGTGACGCCGGGGCAACAGATCGGATAGCCGCCCAACGGATGGACCGGTTCTCGCGTCCGTTGGGCGGTCAGGCCATCCGCAGCCTGCGCGCCCCACAGGAGCACAGCGCATGGGTCTCAATGTCGCCGTCCTGGCGAACCTGAAGCAAAACGCGCCCAAGTACGCGGGGATGCCCGCCGACGCCTGGGATGATCTGGATTCGCCCGTCACCGTGGAATCCATTTGCGCCGCGCTGGAGGCCGGCGGCCATCGCGCCACCTTCCTGGAAGGCAACCTCTCGCTGGTCGAGACCCTGTCGAAGCTGAAGCCTGACATCTGCTTCAACATCTGCGAGGGGCACTGGGGCGACAGCCGTGAGTCCCACGTGCCGGCCATCCTGGAGATGCTGCGCGTCCCCTACACTGGCAGCGGCGTGCTGACCCTGGCGCTGACGCTGGACAAACCGATGACCAAGCGGGTGCTGGCGTTTCATGGCCTGCCGAGCCCCGCCTTCCAGGTATTCGAGCGGGTTGACGAACCGTTGGATGACGATCTGCGGTTTCCCCTCTTCGCGAAACCCAGCCGCGAGGGCACCGGCATGGGGGTCAGCGCGCGCTCCATCATCCACAACGAGGCCGAGCTGCGGGCCGAGTTGGCAGAGCAGCTCGCGCGCTATCACCAACCGATCCTGGTGGAACGATTCGTGGCCGGCCGCGAGGTGACGGTGGGCGTGATCGGCAACCTGCGGCCGCCGGTGGCCCGTCGTCTGCCCGACGATGCCATGGCCCGCCGCGTCCTGCACTGCCTGCGCTTCCTGCCGCCGCTGGAAGTGGACTTCGCACAATACCCCGAGAGCGAAGGCGGCGTCTACACCAATCGCATGAAGACCGAGTGGGCCGGCGATTTCCGCTATCTGTGTCCGGCGCCGCTGGAAGCCGGCGTGGTAGCGCGGCTCAATTGGTTGACCGCGGCCGTCTTCCGCATCACCGGCTGCACGGATGTGGGGCGGGTGGACTTTCGCCTGGACGCGGATACGGGCGGCCAGCCGTACATCCTCGAAATCAACCCTCTGCCCGGCCTCTACCCTGGCCTCAGCGACCTGGTGCTGGAAGCCCGCGCGGACGGCATGTCGTACAACGAGCTGATCAACGCCATCCTCGACGCGGCCTGCGCGCGGCACGGGCTGTAAAGCCAAACTTGCGCGTCTGCGCGAATTGTGGCATTCTCCCGCCCACAAGCACCGCGCGGCGCGTGCCTGCGCGACCATGTTCACTGCCCCATGGGCCTCAACAAGGAGGAAGGGATGAGCGTCAAGGTCTTCTGTAAACTCGCTGACTGCGTCAACTGGGACAACGGTGTCTGCGGTGCGGAAGAGATCCGCATTGACCGCGAAGGCTACTGCGCCACCTACGAAGAGATCCCTGAAGAAGCCGCGGACGAGC
Source organism: Anaerolineae bacterium (assembly GCA_034433275.1). Classification (GTDB taxonomy): domain Bacteria; phylum Chloroflexota; class Anaerolineae; order CG2-30-64-16; family CG2-30-64-16; genus DAOUAT01. The sequence continues at coordinate 4,149 of DAOUAT010000124.1, read as the reverse complement.
TCGATCTGCCCGCACACGAAGACCTCTCCTGGGAAGACGAAGAGGACGAGGACCTGGAAATCGAGGAGCTCGGCGAAGAGGGCTGGGAGGATTTCGAGGAAGACGAGGAAGAGGACGAAGAAGAATCGCTCGATGACGACCGCTGGAGCGATTAACCCCCTCCTGACCTGACGGATTGATCGGATCACGCGGCCCGGTGCGTCGAGCTGACGCCCAGCGCGGTATTTGGATCCGGTCAGTCTTCTCCTTCTCGCTTTCTGCCCTCACCGTGAAACGCGCCCAACAAGAGGTGGTTTTTGCCAAACCACCTCTTTCGCGCTATAATCTTGCGCAAAGGTTATGGAGCCCGCGTCCAGCGGGCTTTCGTCTGTCTTTTAGGAAAGCACTGCCCGCACGGGCCGAGTCAATAGGAGGTTCTATTTCAATGTCCAAGAAGTGGGTCTACCTTTTCACTGAGATCGAAGCGGCCGAAAAGCAGGTCGGCGGCGTGTGGGATGCCGTCCGGGGTTTGCTCGGCGGCAAAGGCGCCAATCTCTTCGAGATGACGCGCATCGGCTTGCCGGTTCCCCCCGGCTTCACCGTCACCACCGAGGCGTGCAACGCCTACTACGACGCGGGCCGCCAGTTCCCCGAGGGTATGTGGGAGCAGGAAGTCGTCGCGATGAAGGCCACCGAGCAGGTCACCGGCAAGGGCTTCGGCGACCCGAATAACCCGCTGCTGGTCTCCTGCCGCTCGGGTTCCAAGGAATCCATGCCCGGCATGATGGACACCGTGCTCAACATCGGCCTCAACGATGTCACCGTCGAACGCCTGGGCGCGCTGACCGCGAATCCGCGCTTCGCCTGGGACGCGTACCGCCGCTTGATCGAAGGCTTCAGCAAGGTCGTGCTGGACATCCCCGACACCGCATTCGAACACGCACTGCACAGCCTGAAGGAACGGGTCGGCGCCAAGCTGGACACCGACCTGAACACCGAAGACCTCAAGGGCCTGGCCGGCGAGTACAAGGCCATCGTCGTGGCGCACAAGGGCTTCGAGTTCCCCCAGGATCCCTACGAGCAGCTCCGCCTGGCCACCGAGGCCGTCTTCCGCAGTTGGATGGGCAAGCGCGCGGTGGACTACCGCAAGCACGAAGGCATCCCCGAAACCCTGGGCACCGCGGTCAACATCGTGACCATGGTCTTCGGCAACATGGGCAACACCTCGGGCACGGGCGTGGCGTTCACCCGCAACCCCTCCACTGGTGAAAAGTCCGTCTACGGCGAGTACCTGATCAACGCCCAGGGCGAAGACGTGGTCGCCGGCATCCGCACTCCCGAGAAGGTCGCGGTGATGGCCAAGGACCTGCCCGAAGCCTATGCAGAATTCGCCAGGATCTGCAACGTCCTCGAAACGCACTACCGCAACATGCAGGACGTCGAATTCACCGTCGAACGCGGCAAGCTGTGGATGCTGCAAACCCGCAACGGCAAGCGCACCGCGGCCGCCGCGATCAAGATTGCGGTGGACATGGCGAACGAAGGGCTGATCAGCGAGCAGGAAGCCCTGATGCGTGTGACCCCGGACAACGTTAACTCATTGCTGCACCCGCAGTTTGACCCGGCCGCCAAGAAGGCCGCGGCCAAGGAAGGCAAGCTGCTGGGCAAGGGCGTCAACGCGTCACCGGGCGCGGCCGTCGGCCGGGCCTACTTCGACGCCGACCTGGCCGAGGAAAAGGCCAAGGAAGGGCCGGTCGTGATGGTCCGCCCGTTCACCAAGCCGGACGATGTACACGGCATGATCGCGGCCAAGGGCATCTTGACCAGCGAAGGCGGCGCCACCAGCCACGCGGCCGTGGTCGCGCGCCAGTTCGGCAAGCCGTGCGTCGTGGGCGCGGCCTCCATCAAGATTGATATGGCCGCCCGCACCATGACTGCTGATGGCGTCGTGGTCAAGGAAGGCGAATGGATCAGCGTGGACGGCGGCACCGGCGAAGCGTTCGTCGGCCAGATCCCCACCGTGGCGCCCAAGTTCGAGGAGCAGACCGACCTGATCACCCTGCTGGGCTGGGCCGATGAGATCGCGTCCGCGCCCGGCGTTCGCGCGGCGGGCAAGAACAACTCGCCGACCCGCGGCCTGCAGGTGTGGGCCAACGCCGACTACCCCGCGGACGCGCGTCGCGCCCGCGCGTTCGGCGCCCAGGGCATCGGCCTGTGCCGCACCGAGCACATGTTCTTCGAGGTCGAGCGCCTGCCCATCGTGCAGCGCATGATCCTGGCCAAGGACAGCGCGACCCGCACCGAAGCCCTGAACGAGCTGCTGCCCTCACAGCGCAGCGACTTCGACGGCCTGTTCGAGGCGATGACCGGCCTGCCCGTGATCATCCGCCTGATTGACCCGCCGCTGCACGAGTTCATGCCCGATGAGGAGAAGCTGTTCGAAGAGATCATCACCATGCGTGTCAAGGGTGAGACCGAAGGGTTGGCCGAGAAGGAAGCCCTGCTGGCCGCCATCCGCAGCATGCACGAATCCAACCCGATGATGGGTCTGCGCGGCATCCGCCTGAGCATCGTCATGCCGGAGATCGTGGAGATGCAGGTGCGCGCCATCTTCGAGGCCGCTTGTGATGTCAAGCTGCGCGGCTTCGACCCGCACGCCGAAGTGATGATCCCGCTGACCGGCACCGTGAATGAGCTGAAGGTGATCCAGCCCAAGCTGGAGCGGATCGCCAAGACCGTGATGGCCGAAAAGGGGACGACCGTCCACTACAAGTTCGGCACCATGATCGAGATCCCACGCGCGGCCGTCACCGCGGCCGAGATCGCCGGGCCGGACATGGCCGAGTTCTTCTCGTTCGGCACCAACGACCTGACCCAGATGACCTTCGGCTACAGTCGCGACGACGCCGAGCGCAACTTCCTGCTGAAGTACGTGGAAGACGGCATCTTGCCCTTCAACCCGTTCCAGACGATTGACCGGGAAGGCGTGGGCCGGCTGATGGATATCTGCGTGGAAGAGGGCCGCAAGGCGCGGCCGGGCCTGGAAGTGGGCATCTGCGGCGAGCACGGCGGCGACCCCAGTTCCATCGAGTGGTGCCACCTGATCGGCAACAACTACGTGAGCTGCTCCCCGTTCCGCGTGCCCGTGGCCCGGCTGGCCGCGGCGCAGGCGGCGATCAAGCACGCGCCGAAGAAGGCCTGACAGTAGACCTGACAGGTTTCGGAAACCTGTCAGGTCTGCGCGTAGACGACCCTCCCGCAGGCGTGCGCTTGCGGGAGGGTTTTTGTTTGGGTTGGGGTGTGGTAGAATCTCCACCATCGGAGCAATATGAGGAGCAGAGACAAGCGTGTCATTTTCCACCGACCCCACCCTCACCTGGCTCCTCGCCGGCGATCCCGCCATCCGCTGGCAGGTGCGGCGCGACCTGCTGGACGAGCCGCCGGACGCTTACGAGCCCGACCGCGCCCGCGTGATAACTGAGGGCTGGGGCGCGGGGCTGCTGGCCCGGCAGGACCTGAGCAGCGGCATGTGGGGCGGTGGGCTCTACGGCCCGAAGTGGATCTCCACCACCTATACGCTGCTGCTCCTGCGACACCTGGGCCTGCCGCCGGACAACGGGCAGGCGCGGCGAGGCTGCGAGCTGCTGCTGGAACGCGGCTTCTACCGCGACGGCGGCATCAACCTATTCAAGTCGTTCAAGCACAGCGAAACGTGCGTCACCGGCATGGTGCTGGCGCTGCTGGCCTACTTCCGCCTGGCCGATGACCGCCTGGGCCGCATCGTCGAACACTTGCTGGGCCAGCAGATGGCCGACGGCGGCTGGAACTGCGAGCGGCCCAAAGGCGCAACGCACGGGTCGTTTCACACCACGATTTCGGTGCTGGAAGGGCTGCACGAGTACGCGCTGGCCTATCCTGCCCAGGCAAGCGGGCTGCGTGATGCCACGACGCGTGCGCACGAGTTCCTGCTGGTTCATCGGCTTTATCGCTCGCACCGCACCGGTCAGGTGGCCGACCCGGCCATGGCCCGCATCACCTTCCCCCCGCGCTGGCACTACGACTTCCTGCGCGGGGTGGACTATTTCCGGTGGGTGAACGCGCCGCGCGACGAGCGCATGGCGGACGCCATCGCCCTGCTGCGGAGCAAGCAAGACGACGATGGCCGTTGGA
>DAOUAT010000123.1:0-7037 GCA_034433275.1 Anaerolineae bacterium | reverse complement strand
TCCAACCCAATGCGGCCCCAGAAGTCGCCGAAGAAGCGATCCATCAGATCAAAGGCGAACGAGTCGTTGCCGGCCGGCACGGGAGTGTGCGTGGTGAACAGCGCATCGCTGCGCGCCGTCCACAGCGCGGCCTGGAACGGCAGCTTCGCGTCCTGGACATACTCCCGGATGCGCTCCAGCTGCAAGAACGCGGCATGGCCCTCGTTCATGTGCCACACCGCCGGCTTCAGGCCCAGCGCGCGCAGCGCGCGAACGCCGCCGATGCCCAGCACCACCTCCTGCGAGATGCGGATCTGCGTATCGCCGCCGTAGAGCCGCGCCGACAGCTCGCGGTCGGCCGGCGCGTTCTGCTCCAGGTCGGTGTCCATTAGATAGAGCGGGATCCGGCCCACCTGGATGCGCCAGACCTTGGCGAACACCTTGCGGCCCGGCAGGTCCACCGAGATGACCACCTGCTGGCCGTCCGGCCCCAACGCGGGGGTCGCGGGCGCCTCGGCGAACTCTAGCTTCTCGTAGATCGCCTGTTGCCGGCCGTCGTTGTCAATGCGCTGCTGGAAATAGCCCTGCGGATAGAGGAAGCCGACGCCCACGAACGGCAGCCCAAGATCGCTGGCGGTCTTGCAATGGTCGCCGGCCAGGATGCCGAGACCGCCGGAGTAGATCGGCAGCGCCTCGTGCAGGCCGAACTCAGCGGAAAAGTAAGCGATCAGCCGGTCGCCCAGGCCGGCATGGGCGCGCGCATACCATGTTGTCCCCGGCTTGGGGTGCATGTACGCATCGAACCGGGCCAGCACCGCGGCGTAATCGGCCAGGTAGCCGGCGTCGGCCGCGGCCCGGTCGAGCTTGCCCTGGCTCACCAGCCGCAGGAACTTGACCGGATTGTGGTTGACCTGCTTCCACAGGCCGGGATCAATGTTGTTGTACAACGCCTGGGCGTCAGGATTCCAGCTCCACCACAAGTTATAGGCCAGCTGCGCCAGGCGCGCGATCTTCTGATCGGGGGCGGGATACACGGCAATGTGACCGAGTGTCTTCATGAGTTTCCTCCGAAATAGTTTGTCTATGGCTGCGGCACAGGCAATGGCGAACGGAACGGATCCGGCGTTGACAAGGGAGACACGAAGGGTTGTGGCCCGACGATCGGCGCACCCAAGTCCTCGCCACGCTGCCGCGTTACCATCACCGAAACTTCAAAATTCTGTCCACTCCCAGAGGTGGATGCGCTGCTCCCACTTGGGCACTCGCGATAGCACTGGCGCAGCACTACGTCGTCCACGTAGCCGCCCTCGGCATACGCGGTTGAGCCATTGCTGGAAAAGGCCAACACCACCCATACTTGAGAACGTCCCAACAAGTTGCCCACTGTCGGCACGCTCGCCAAATCCAAGTTCTTATCCACCCAACCCTGGGTATTACCAGAGGTGGCGTAGCCGTAAAAGTTCGTCCCGTTCGTCGAAGCGCCATAGAAGACCGTGTCGTTTTGCAGCTCGGTATAGAGCCACAGTTTGAACCGCAGTTCACCGGCAAGCGCATCCTGCAAATCGAACGGGCCATACACCATCCAGCCATTTGCGTTGTGAGGATAGTTGCTCCCGCAACTCAACGCCACTCCCTGAGCACCGCCTCCTACGCCCCAGCCGCTATAACTCCCAGCATAAGGACGGCAAGTGCGCTTACCCCAGTAGTACTCCCCGTAATTGCTTCCGTTGTCATCCCACACTATCCAATTGCCGGGAAAAGCCCCCTCAAAGTTCTGGCTCGTAATGGTCACCCAACCCGGAGGCGACACGGTGGTAGATCGCACACTGCTCCAATTGCTGTTACCGGCACAATTGGTTGCCCGCACGCGGTAGTAGTAGGTACCCACTGGCTTGTTCGTCGCCGCCCACGAGTCGCCGGCGCCGGTATAGACGGTCACCGCGCCGGTGAAGTTGGGATTGGTGGCTTCTTGCAAGGTATACGTCGCGGCCCCGGAGGCCGGCTGCCAACTGACGGCGTAGTTGGGGCTGCGGGTGGGATTGCTGATGGCGTTCAGCACTGGGGTGGCTGGCAGAATCGCCGGATAGCACTTCATCACCAGCGGGAGGTAGATGCGATGCCGCACGGGCGCGAACCGCACCGCGTCGGCCGCCATCATGGTGTCAGCGACCGGATTTAGCGGCGTCGATTCCAGCCGCACATAGTCTGTTCCATATTGGTTGCTGAAATAGTACGTGCCGACGTAGACCCAGGACGAAGAGTGATAGAGGTTGGGATAATCCGATTGATCCACCGCGGCCCAGGCACTCTGCTTGCTCCACGGACGGTCAAGCGATTCGGTGTGGCGGATGGTGTACTGCGCGGCGTCGGTGGCAGCGTGGTTATTGGGGACGTAGACGAAGACGTTATAACGGCCGGAAGTGCCTGGAAAATTCCAGGTGGCCGTGCAATTGCCCGGATTTTGAGCGGGCGCATTTCGCCAGCGATGGTCGCCGGCCCAGCCGCTTGTATTGTCCACCGTCCAGCAGCTGGCAGGATTCTCGACAAAGCCTGTATCGCCGTCGTCCACCGTGAATGCGCCCGGCTCGTGCTCGTTGATGGGTGGGGCAGTGAGCGGCGCACCAGAAGGGTAGACATTGCCATTGGTGATGCTGGGATAGCGCAACCAAACGTCGTGGCTGGCAAGACCCGACCAATTCTGCCAGGGGTCATTCCCTGCTCCCCCAATCCAACCATATGGATTGACAGAGGCGGTACTGCCAGGAGGTTCAAGTTCAAAATGGAGATGAGGACCGGTCGAGTGGCCCGTATTACCGCTGATGCCAAGGATGCAACTAAACTCCCCTCCCCCGCAGATGCCCTCCTCGTTCGTGCGCACCCGCAGGACGCTCATATGGCCATAGATTGTGTGGTAGTGATTGCTGTGGCGGATACGTACGTAGAGTCCCTCTCCGGCTTGATGATTGGCCGGGTCACGCCAGCCGGCGTAGGCAACATTGCCAGGTGCTGAAGCGCGAACGAGTTCATAATCCAGGTCATAATCAATGCCGTTGTGACCGCTATAGGCCAAATTCCAATAACGCGTACCATCGTAATGTCTGACCGTTGAGGTTATAATGAAGGCATTCACAGGATCAACATTTACCTCCGCCCCGTAAAGAGGATATTCATGGTCATACACCGAGTTTAATCTTACCGTCCCATAGTATGGAGGTTGAAGGAACCGCGCAAATTGGGCATGAGGGCCAGATATAGGTTGCGCATAAAGACTTGTGGGATGAGAGACGAGTAAGAAAGCGAGTAACAAACCACTTATCGCTACCACACTCAACGCGACAAGTTTATGGCACGCTGACAAGCGCAGAATTGTTAGCTCACTGCCCAACTGCGGATCTATGTTACCATCGAATTCCTGTTGTTCGCTCATCTCTCACCTCCTTACTTTGAGCTCAAGCGCAGAAAGGCCCCATGCTGAGTCAATGCCCAAATTTCTCCGCTGGGGCTGCTTTCTATATCTACAATTCTGTCAACAGATGGTATGGCTGCTTTTTCCCACTCTTGCCCATTCCAGTGAAATAACTCCGCACCTCCAACCCAGCCATTGTCTTCCGAGAGCATTAAGATAGAGTTTACCCATCCCGTCTCTGGCAATCGCATATCTATCCATTCTGTGCCGCGCCAACGAATAACAAGCCCTCTATCGTTTACTCCTACTCCCCCTAAGAATATCCCAGCCACCCAGATGTCATTATTTGAGAGAGCGTTAATGGAGTATAACCAGCATCTCCCAAAGTTCAGCGAGTCGAAGGGATTGGGAACTGTGTGCCAGTTGCTTCCATCCCAATGGAGCACGAGCCCACCGGCGCCCTCGCCCACTATCCAAGCGTCTTGGGGACTAAACAGCGTAACATCCCAAAGAAAACGAACTTCTGCAAATGTTGGCGTCATTAGTGGCTCCTTCCATCCTGTGCCATCCCAATACAGTGCACTCGCAAAGACTCCCCCTTCGGTGGAAGTATTCCCCACAACCCAGCCGTAATCAGAGTCTGAAAAGGCAACAGTGTTCCAACTCGGGACGCCTATAAATTGGTTAAGAGGTCGCGCCTCTCTCACCACCAACCACGCCTTCCCGTCCCAGTGCAAAATCAGGCCGCCCTCGCCCACCGCCCAACCATTGTCTGGCGAGAGAAAGAAAACGTCGTTCAAACCCCTATCCGTCGGGCTCTCCACCCGCGTCCAGGTGTAACCGTCCCACCGCGCAATGTATCCATTTCCCCCTACCGCCCACACTTCTGTGTCGGATACAAAGGTCATCTGCTTCAAGGACAGAGAGGCATCATACAGACAGGGGACGCTTTGACCTCTGTCCCAACATTCCCAGACTCCGCCGGTGTACAAGGGCACAGGTGTTGGAACCGGCGTCTCTGTCGGGGTGGGGACTGGCGTTTCCGTGGGCGTTGGACTCGGTTCCGCCGTCGGGGTCCAGGTCGGAGAAGGCAATGGCGTAGATGATGGAAGTGGAGAATCCAGCGTCAATACAGGGGACGTCGTGAGAGAGTGCGGAATACAGGCTGCCAGGGCCACTGTCACAATCAATACCACGGTCATCAGAAGACGGTTCTTGCTCATTGAGCACCCCTTCTCATCTCTGCCCCCTCACCCATATCGGGCAACGGGTATACGCATTCTGCGTCACCTGGTACACTGCGCCTGTTGCCGCCTCTGCCAGCCAGATGTCAGGCCCGCCACCGGCATCCGTGCCAAACGCGAGCCACGCCCCGTCCGGCGACCAGGCCGGCTCCTCGGTCAATGCGCCCTCAAACGCTGTCAACGCGCGCACGCCACCCAATGCCACATCCACAACGTAGATATTGCTCTCTAGCGCCGACGCTATCACATCCGCCCGCCGGTTTTCCGGGTTCTCCCGCGCCACGAACGCTATCTGGCGCCCGTCCGGCGACCACACCGGCGGGTAGCCGTGCCCGGCGTCCGCCGGCCCGATCACCCGTTCGTTGCGCCCGTTCCCATCGGCCAACAGCAACTCGCCCACGGTGAACGGCGTGTTGCTGTCCAGCATACGAATGTAGGCGATGGCATCCCCGGTCGGCGACCAGCGGGGATAGGCGATGACGTGCGCCGGGTCATCAATGATTTGTTCCCTATTGCGCCCGTCCCGATCCATCAGCCACACCTCGCTGCCAAAGCCCATCCCCCGGCTGATGGCGTACAGCACCCGCTGGCCGCCTGCCTGCGCAGGCAGGTCCGGCGAGAGCGCGACGTCGTAGGTGAACGGCGGCGTGTTCATCTGCGCGAACCGCCCGTTCTTCGCGTTCACCAACAGGATGAGGTCGTCGCCGATAGGGTCTACGCGCAATAGGAATGAATCGCCGTCAGGGGCCCAGTTGAGGAAGAAACTCTCGTTCCAGGGCGCTGGCTCCGCCGGGTGCATTTGGCCCGTGGCAACTTCGAGCAGCAGCGTGTGAGAACTCGCCTCGCAGCCAACGCCGACAGCAATCCAGCGGCCGTTGGGAGAGTCGTGCAAGCCGAAGATGTCACACCTCGCGGCATCAATCTGAATACCTTCGGCGGCTGCTGATGCAGCTTGCTCCGCCAGCCGTCTCGGTTCGCTGGCCGCCACCCACTGAATGCTCGCCTGTGAGCCACGGGCAAAGAAAAGCGTGTCGCTTTCGGGGGGCTGTGCTCGTCCGGCAGCGATTGCCAGTGGAAGCCACCTGCGAATCAGGCTTATCCCCAGCACCGCCAGCACGGCCAATCCCAATATGATGAAAACCTTGTGTGTCGTGCGCATCAATGCCCTCTTTGGTTTTGATTGGTTGGGATATTTCGGCCGCCCACCTGGTCTCAGATGCATCCCCTACATTTTATGGGAAGATGCCCGCTCTGTCCAATCAGGGCCTCACCCCCCCTACCTCCCTCTCCTGGTGGTGGACAGCAGACCGCCAGGAGAGGGGGAAGTGCGTGCAACGACTGCCTCTCCCTCTCCTGAACACCGCCGCTGTTCCGGTGTTCAGGAGAGGGGGCAGGGGGGTGAGGTCAAATGCCCAGTAGCCTTGCCGCGCGTTTCATGCTAAAATGCCGTCATGCGCTACGTGTTGTTCTTCAAACCCTACGCTGTGCTCTCCACCTTCACCGACCCCGAAGGCCGGCCCACCCTGGCCGACTACGTGCCCGTGCCCGGCGTCTACGCGGCCGGCCGGCTGGATCACGACAGCGAGGGGCTGCTGCTGCTCACCGACGACGGCGACCTGGCCCACCGGCTGACCGACCCGCGCCACAAGCTGCCCAAGATCTATCTCGTCCAGGTGGAAAACATCCCCTCGGCCGAAGCCCTGGCCGCGCTGCGGACGGGCGTGCCCGTGAAGGGTGAGTTGTTGGCCGCGGCCGGGGTCGAGCTGCTGCCCGTGGAACCTGATCTGCCTCCGCGCAGCGTCCCCATCCGCTACCGGCCCACCATCCCGACCGCGTGGCTGCGGATCGTGCTGCACGAGGGCAAGAAGCGGCAAATCCGCCACATGACCGCGGCCGCCGGCCATCCGACCCTGCGCCTGGTGCGCGTCGCCATCGGCCCGCTTAGTCTGACCGGCTTGCAGCCCGGCCAGTGGCGCCATCTGACCGCCGCCGAACTGGAGGCTTTGAAAGGAGCCCTGAACCGTGGAAGAGCTGACTCTGCACGAGATTCAAACCCACATGGCCGCGGGCGACCTGACCGTGGTGGCGCTGACCGAGCGCTACCTGGCGCGCATCCGCGAGCTCGACCAGGCCGGCCCGCGGCTCAACAGCGTGATCGAGGTCAATCCGGACGCGCTGGCGATCGCCGCGGCGCTGGACCGCGAGCGCGCTGAGCGCGGCCCCCGGGGCCTACTGCACGGCGTCCCGATCCTGCTGAAGGACAACATTGACACCGCGGACAGGATGCAGACCACCGCCGGCTCGCTGGCGCTGGTCGGTTCGCGGCCCGGCCAGGATGCCACGATCGCGGCCAAGCTGCGCGCGGCCGGCGCGATCATCCTGGGCAAGACCAACCTGAGCGAATGGGC
>DAOUAT010000122.1:0-7373 GCA_034433275.1 Anaerolineae bacterium | reverse complement strand
GCCCAGGGACGCCACTGCTTGCAGCACCTCCGGCCCGGCGCCAGCGCGCGGGGGATCCAGCACGACCACATCGGCGCGTTGCCCCTCAGCGATCAGGGCTGGCAGCACCTGTTCGACCGCGCCTTCGTGCAAGGTGACGTTGGGCTGCTCCCCCGCGTTGTGCGCGAAATCATCGCAGGCCGAGGGCGATGACTCAATGCCAACCACCTCAGCGGCCTGCTCAGCCAGCGCCAGGGCGAACAGGCCGGCCCCGCAATACAGGTCCAGCACCACATCGGATGGCGCGACGGCGGCACAGGCCAGCACGGTGTCCACCAGCGCCGCGGCCCCGGCCGTGTTGACCTGGAAGAAGCTCTCGGCCGAGACGCGGTAACGCCGGCCGGCCACCTCCTCGAACAGGTAAGGCTCACCGACCAACGGCTGCACGCCGCGCGGCGTCAGCACCGCACAGGCGGCCGGCAGGTCGAGTTCCAGCTCCGGCTGTTCGTCGCCCGCGGCTTCGAACAGGATCAGGGCGTCGCCGGTGTTGACCCCCGCGCGTAGGCTGATCCCGGTCAGCTCTGGCCAGGCGACATCCAGGGCTGCGTGCAGGTCATCCAGGCGCCGGTCGAGCAGCAGACACCGCTCAATGGCGAGCACGGCGTGGCTGCCCCCGCGCCGATAGCCCACGCGGCCATCGGCCGTGATGGCAAATTGGGTGTGATTGCGATAACCGTAATCCAGGAAGGTCAGGGCGTCGTCGGCAGACTCAGGATCGGCCAGCGCGATGATGTCGGCAACGGGTGGGCTCGCGATCCGGCCCAGGCGGCGGAGCTGATCGGCGACGATGGCCTGCTTGAGCTCGGCCTGGCGTTCATAGGCGATGTGCTGCCACTGGCAGCCACCGCACAGCTCGGGGCCGAAGTGCGGACAAGGGGGCGGCACCCGGTCAGGGCTGGACGCCAGCACATCGATCAGCCGGGCGCGCGCCCAACGCTCCTTTTCTTCGATGATTTCGACGCGCACGCGCTCGCCGGGGATGGCGTAGGGCACGAACACGGCCTTGCCCGCGTGCCGGCCGATAGCCTCGCCGCCGTGGGCGATGGCGTCTAAAGTGAGATCAATGATTTGCCCCATGCTGGCCTTTCGTGAACATCAATTGCTGGCGCCGGTCAAGAACGCCACTGCGCGGCCCTCATCACCGCTCATTACCAGCTCCAGCACCCGGCCGCCGGTCGTCGCGGGCACATTGATCACCTGCACGTAGTCCACGAAGGCGGCGTCGCCCGGCAGGAGCACCGGCAGAGCGTTGGTGGCTGAGGCGAAGAAATCCTGGTTGAACGGGTTGCCCGGCTCACCGGGATAGATCGCCAACGGGTAGATGTTGGACTCAACCAGGTCTTGGAAAAAGTGCGTGCCGTAGGACAGGGTGGGGCGGTTCTTCCCCTGCGCCCAGCCGACTTCGACCAGGGCGCGTGTGTTGTAGAAGTCGGCATAGCCGACCTTAACCCCCAGATCGGAATTGGAGCTGCCCCACCGGCCCGGACCCATCAGGATGAACCGTTTTCCGTCAAGCCGCTGGTTGATGCGGCTGATCAGCCGGCCCAGCTCCAGTTTCTGGCTGGGCGAGGCCGCGTCGTACTGCTCCGGCTGCACGTAAACAATGTAGGCGATCTTGCCGACGCGGCCGGTCGGCACCAGCTTGTCAGTGCCAAACAAGATGTCGGCCTGCGGTATGTTTTCCGGGATGCGGATCCGCTCGGCTGTGGTGACGCCGCTCTGGGGGCGACACTGGAGCAGATGGAGTTCCACGGTGGGCCGCGGATACTCACGGCCCAAGACCACAGTGTATTCGATGTCCACGGGCCGGCCGTAGCCCAGCTCTAACGCCTTGAGCACCTCGCGCAGTTGCCCAGGGAACAAGGTCTGATCCAGCAAGCCATCCAGGGTGATCACCAGCGCGTTAGCGTCCAGGCTGTGGTCCGTCATGATGATCGGGCTCACATAATCATCGTGCGCCACCGACGCCATCAGGCGCAGTCCTGGATAGTCTCCGCGCAGCGCTTCGTTGACCGGGACCGTTTGTAGTTGGTTCGTCTCCAGGTTGATGACATCCATGTAGTACTGCGAATAGTAGCGGATCTCCTGGGCGCTTTTCTCCGGCCGGAGGGTGGGGTGGCTCAAAGACACCATGCGCGGATAATCCTCGCCCACCCGTTCGACCGCGCGCGTGCCCAGGCCCACCACCAGCCGCGCGAAGCCATCTTCACGGCGCAGCTTGGGGTTCCACAGGTACGGATTGCGGCTGTAGGCCACGCCGGCCACTGACGGGAAGTAGAAGCCGCGATACCGATCGCCCTGCACCACCTGAATCATCACGGCCATGCGTTCGTCGTAATCCAGGTACCCCCGCTGTTTGCGGTAGAGCAGTACGTTCGGGTTGTAGACGCTGGCATAGACGCGCGCGATCGCCGCGATGAGCGCGGCCAGGTTTTCTTCGGGCGTGCCCTGGTTCGGGCAGAATACACTCTCGTACATGCCGGCGAAGGACAGCTCGAAATTGTCCTCCAACAGGCTTGACGAGCGCACGATCAACGGCTGGCGCCCCACCAGTGTCAGCAACTCGCGGAACTCGTCGAAGATGTCGGGTGAGAAACGGCCGCGGGCGTAGGCCGCGCACACCTCCGGATATTCGCAAGCAATAGTCTCGATGTCCTTGTATTTCTGGTTCAGGTACACCACCAGGCCATTGTCGCTCAGGAATTCGTAACTTACATCGGCGCCGACGAAATAAGTCTGCGGCAGCGCCAGGCGCACCGGCTCGCGCTTCTCGCTGACGTGGGCCACGGTGCGCTGCAGGATCTTCCACGCCAACACCAGCCCCGCGGCCTTGCCGCCGATCTTGCCGCGGCCGATGCGGTGGTTGCGGATCCATTTGAGGTCATCCAGTTCCAGGTATTCCTTGGCGATCCGTACGAACTCCAGGTCGTCGCTGATCAGCGCCTTGATCAGCACGACCTTGACCTCCTGCACGTGATGCCGGACGCGCGCCTGTTCCTCCAGTGGCAGCAGCGCATAGCTCTCCAACTGCAAGAAGAGGCCTTCCAGGGGCGCCATCTCCGGGTTGAGGGAGAGCATTTGGTCCGCGGTCGGCCGGCGGGAGAGGACCTCGCGCACGATCTCCTCGAACAGTTGCGGGTTCAGGTTGAACGCGAAGTAAAACTCGGTCTGCTGAGCCCGGACGAAAGCCAGGCGGCGTTCCCAGATCTCGGCCGTTTCTTCGGCGTGGGGATTGACGATCCCCTCGCGCGCCTGCGACTGGACCGCCTTCTCTTTGACTTCCGCCTCAAACGCGTCGCGGCTGATCACCCCGCGGCGAAAGATCTCCTGGCGCATGCGCTCGCGCATGGCTTCACCCAGGATGGGGTACTGGCCCAGTGTCCGCTGGATGCGGTGAACCTTGGGAACATAGGTGTCTTCTTGCGCCATCCGGCAATCCTCCTCAGGAGATCACGCAGCAAGTATACCGCCCTCTGGTCAGGCTGGCAAGGCGCGTAGCGCGCTTTCAACAAGTGCAAATTACTGACGCGCTTTGCACAGCCGCACGATCTGTGCGACAATAGGCGCGAGAAAATCCTGTCACCGCACGACTCGGCAATCGCGCCGGGTTGCTCCCCCCATGCGGCCAGGGCGCGATCACCGCGCGCGGCCAGGGGGAACGCATGACCCTCGTCTATCTCACCATCGCCTGGGCGTTCGGCATCTTGCTGGGACAGTGGGCCTGGCAGCAGGGGCTGCTCGGCTGCGCGACGCCCGGCTGGCCGCTGGCGGCCGCCAGCGGGAGCCTGCTGCTGGCGGCCCTGCTCGCGCGTCGCCGGCCGGCAGCGCGCCTGGCGCTCATTCTGGGGCTGTGCGCGGCCCTGGGCCTGTGGCGCTACCACGCGCATCCCTTCGCAGCCTGTCCCGTCCCCGGCGACGTGGCCTTCTTCAACGGCACTGAGGCCGACCCGGTGCGAGCCTCAGTGGAAGGGGTGGTGATCGGCTTCCCCGACGTGCGCGATACGCGCATCCAGTATCGCCTGCGCGTCGAGGCGATTACCGTGCGCGGGCAGACCGCGCGCGTCCGCGGGGACGTCCTGGTGCAGGCGCCCCGCTTCCCCGAATACCACTACGGCGACCGGCTGCAGGCAGCCGGCCAGCTCGTGACCCCGCCCGTGCTGGATGACTTCGATTATCGGCGCTACCTGGCCCAACGCGGTATCCACAGCCTGCTGCGCCGCGCGCGGGTCGAGCAGGTGGCCGAGGGTCAGGGCCAGCCCTTCTGGGCCTTCGTCTACGGTGTGAAGGCACGCGGGGCCGCGCTGCTCAACCGCATCCTGCCCGAGCCCGCGGCCGCGCTTGCCAACGGCATGTTGCTGGGCATCGAGAGCGGCATCCCCAAGGACGTGGACGAGGCATTCACCGCCACCGGCACGACCCACGTCATCGTGATCTCCGGCAGCAACATCGCGCTGCTCTCTGGGGTGATCATGGGCAGCCTGAGCCGGTTGCTGGGCCGGCGCCGCGCGGTTTGGCCTGCGCTGGCGCTGATCGCGTTCTATGTGCTGCTGGTGGGCGCGGACGCGGCCGCGTTGCGCGCGGGGCTGATGGGCGGCCTGTACATTTTCGCCATCTACCTGGGCCGGCAGAGCACCGCGTTCGTGTCGCTGTGCGCCTCGGGCCTGGCCATGACGCTGATCAACCCGTTGACGCTGTGGGATGTGGGCTTCCAGCTCAGCTTCCTGGCCACCCTGGGATTGATCCTGTTCACCCGGCCCCTGGGCGCCGGCCTGGAACGGCTGCTGGCGCGCGTTTTGCCCGCGGCCGCGGCCGGCCGGATCAGCGGCTTCCTCAACGATGGGTTGATCGTCACCCTGGCCGCGCAGATGACCACCCTGCCGCTGATTGTTTACACCTTTGGCCGGCTCTCGGTGATCTCACTGGTGACCAACTTCTTCATCCTGCCCGCGCAACCGCCCATCATGGGGGGCGGCATGGCCGCGCTGACCGCCGGCCTGGCCTGGGAGCCGCTGGGCCGCATCCTGGCCGTCATCCCGTGGCTGTTCCTGACGTACACCACTGCTGTCGTGCGCCTGACCGCGGCCGTGCCGTTCGCGTCGGTGGACACGGGCGCGGTCGGCCGCGTGCTGGCGCTGGTCTATTACGCCGTGCTGATCGGGACGCTGCTGTGGCGTGAGGCGCGGCGCCGCGGGTGGACGACGCTGCCGCCGGGCAAGGCGCTGGCGTGGGCGGCCGGGGCCATCGCGCCGGTCTGGCTGGCGAGCATGCTCCTGGCCGCGCGGCCCGATGGTCGGCTGCACGTCACACTCCTGCCCGCGGCCGACGGGGAAGGCGCGGCCGCGCTGCTGGTGACGCCAGGCGGCCGCCGCGCCTGGCTCTGGGATGGCCGCGGGGATGGTGCGGCGCTGGCCGTGGCCGCGCGGCCGTTGCTGGCCGGCCGCCGCACCGTGGACCTGGCGCTGGGGCCGGAGGTGGCCGATCTCTGGCCGGGCAGCCGCGCGCTCAACCCGGCGGACCTGGCCCCCGGCGCGCAGATCCGGCTGGGCGATGGGGTCACGCTGACCCGGTTGGACGCGGGCGGCGCGCCGGCCATCCTGGTTTCTTACGGCCAATTCCGCACCCTGCTGCCCGCGGCTATCGCGCCCGCCGGGCAGGCCGCCTTGCTGGCGACGGGGCCGCCCGACCTGCGGCTGACCGTGCTGTGCGCGCCCGGCCCCGATACCGGCGCCTGGCCCACAGCCGATTTCCTGGCCGTAGCCGCGCCGCAAGTCATCCTTTGGCCGGAGGGGACCACCTACCCGCCGGATGTGGCTGAGTTGCTCACACAGCGCGGCGCCACGCGCGTCCCGCCCGATGCGATCATCGAGATGGTGACGGATGGCGAGCGGCTATGGGTGCGGCGGCTGGACAGTGAGGGGCGGAAGTGAGTTGTTTGTGGCCTCGGATCGCCGCACCCGCTTCGCCATCAGGATGTCCGGCTTGCCCGGCCCGTTGGCGTCAGGCACGACCCCGGCGATCACGAAGCCGCACTTGCGGTAGAACGGGAACGGGTGGCCCTTCAGGTCGCGGATGGCAGCCAGGTGGCCGGGGAGGTCATCATACAGGTCAACCTGGCTCAACGAGGTCATGCCATCCTCGTCGTCAGTGCCCAGCCACAGGGTCAGGCCGCCCCGCTCAGCCACCTGCGCCTCCAGGTCGGCCACCAGCGCCCGGCCGGTGCCCTGGCGCTGGCGGTCGGGCCGCACCACCAGGGGGTGCAGTTCCCACACATGGCCGTCGTAATTGGGGAGGCCGCCGATCCAGCCGAGCACCGTCCCATCGTCATCCACCGCCGCCCGGCAGATTTTGTCCGGCGCCAGCGCCTCGCGCACCTCGTCCAGCGCGGCGGCCATGTCTGGCCAGGCGTTGGGCCAGTGCGTGCGGAAGCCGATCACCAGCAGCTCGGCGGCTTGATGGATGGCGGATTCATCGTTTGGCGGAAGGTCAACGATGTGCATCATTGATCTCAACTGCTCGCCAACCCAACCAGCGCCCGGAACGCGCGATACGCCTCCGGCATATCCTGGGCGGTGTACGCAACGCGCTTGCCCGCGGTCCGCTGCGCGCCGGGCATGATCGCGGCCGCATCCGCCATCTCCGAGCGGATGAACTCAAGCGTCACGGTAATCGGCGGGGCCAGGCGGAAGGGGGGGATCGTCTCGCCGCTCTCCAGATCGCGCACCACACGCGCGGCCGCCTGCTCGATGAGCAACGCGGTCTCGTGCGGCGCCAGGCACTCGGCCGAGGTGCGGCCTGTGGCGCGCTTGACCACGACAGGTTCGATCCCAGGCATCAACGCGACTGCTTCGGCGCAGGCGTTCTGATCGCCGGAGATCATCAGCACGGGCGTGCCGAAGTGGCCGCAGACGGCCGCGTTCAGGCCGATCTCACCCGTCTCCTGGCCGTTCAGCCACAGGCCGGCCACGCGGCCGGTGGACCAGGTGTGATCCAGGATCGCATCGGGCGTGCCGACGCGCGCATGGTAGCCCACGAAAAGCACGCCGTCCACGCCGGTGTCAATGCCTTCCACCATGGAGAAGGGCCGCGGACCGCCGGTGTTGAGCCGGGCGCGCGGGTCGAGCTGCTCGATCAGGATGTTGCGGTTGTTCCAATGCCCGTCGCTGACGATCACCTCGTCGGCGCCGGCGGCGAAAGCGCCGCGGATCGCCGCGTTCACGTCACCGGTCATCAAACGCCGGAAACGGTCGTATTCAGGGTGGCTCGGATCGGTTTGGTCGCCGTGGACGACGCCGGTGATGCCTTCCATGTCAACTGCGATGAGGATTTTCATGATG
>DAOUAT010000121.1:0-12453 GCA_034433275.1 Anaerolineae bacterium | reverse complement strand
ATCGTCGTCAGCTACAACGTGCGCGAGTTGTTGCGCGCGTGCCTGGCTGCCACTTGTGCCAGCCTGGCGCGCAGCCCCGAGATCGACGCGGCCGTGTGGGTGATTGACAACGCCTCGGCCGACGGCAGCGCAGCGATGGCCGCGGGCGAGTTCCCCCACGCGCGCCTGATCGCCAGCGCCGAGAACCTGGGCTTTGCCGGCGGCAACAATCGGGTGCTGCGCGAGTTGGGGTTTGCGGAGCCGGGGAGCGGGGGAGATGGGGAGATGGGGGGATGGGGAGATGGGGAGACGGGGATATCCGCAATCCGCAGTCCGCAATCCCCAATCCCCAATCCCCAATACGTCCTCCTCCTCAACCCCGACGCGGAGCCGATGGGCGACGCTATCGGGCAGATGGTTGGCTTTCTGGCCGCGCATCCGCAGGTTGGCGGCGTCGGCGCACAGCTCCAGTATCCCGATGGCAGCTTCCAGCACGGCGCGTTCACGTTTCCGGGGCTGCTGCAGCTTTGGTTCGATCTCTTCCCCCCGCGGCCGCGGCGGCTGTTGGATTCATGGCTGAACGGCCGCTACTCGCGGCGGCTGTACCACGCCGGCCGGCCGTTCCCCATTGACTTCGCGCTGGGCGCCAGCCTGATGGTGCGCCGGGAGGCTATCGAGGCCGCTGGGCTGCTGGACGAAGGCTACTTCATGTATGCCGAAGAGGTAGATTGGTGCTGGCGCATCCAACGGGCGGGCTGGCCGTTCTACTGTGTGCCCACGGCGCACGTCATCCACCACGGCGGGGCCAGCACGCGCCAGTTTCGGGCGCAGTCCTTCGAGAACCTGTGGCGCAGCCGGCGGCGGCTGTATGACCGCTTCTACGGGCCGACCCGCCGCCGCCTGGCCGGGTGGATCGTGGCGCTGGGCATGAGGGTTGAGGCCGCGCGGGCGCGCTCGGCTGCCAGGCGGGGCGAGATTAGCGTCCAAGAAGCGGCTGTGCGGGTAGCCGCGGCAGAAGAAGTTAGGCGGTTGTTTGCCTTGTGATGAGCTTTGACCGCTATCTCAGGTATGGTAAGATATGAACGGAGATTCCAAACTCGACTAGAGATGATTTCAGAGTGGCGGATATGGCACGCAAGTTAATCGCTTTTGGCTGGTATGGCGGCAAGTACAGCCACCTGGATTGGCTGCTCAGGTTATTACCGGAAGCGCATCACTATTGCGAGCCTTTCGGGGGTTCCGCCGCGGTCTTGCTGAACCGAGAACCTTCCCCGGTTGAGACTTACAATGATATGGATGGCGAGGTTGTGAACTTCTTCCGCGTGCTCCGTGAACAGAAGGATGACTTGATTTACGCCATCGGCATGACCCCCTTCGCTCGTGAAGAGTTCATGGATGCCATCGAGACGAATGGGAACGGCCATGACCTGACTTCGCTGGAGCAAGCCCGGCGCTTTTTCGTACGCGCGCGGCAGGTGCGCACTGGTCTGGCGCAGACGGCGTCTATTGGGCGCTGGGCCAATTGTTTACAGACCAGCCGCGCCGGCATGGCCGGCGCAGTCTCACGTTGGTTAGGCAGCGTCGAAGGGCTGGAGTGGATCGCGTCTCGGCTGTTGCGGGTGCAGATCGAGCACGACACAGCCATCAACGTGATCCAGCGCTATGACAGCCCGGATACGCTCTTCTACTGCGATCCTCCCTATCCGCACGACGCGCGCGGCGACGCGAAGGCGTATCAGTACGAAATGACCGATGCCGAGCATGTGCAGTTGCACAAGATTCTCTCGCAGGTCAAAGGCAAGGTCGCGATTTCCAGTTATCACTGCACGCTAATGGATAGCCTGTATCGGGGTTGGAACGTCCACGAAGAAGGCGCTAAGAAAGCACACAGCATCAAGACGGAACGCACTGAAGTGCTGTGGACGAACTACTGAACCAGAGGAATTGAACCTTCATGGCTAGAAAAACGCGGGAAGACCAGGGCCTTGTATACACTTGCAGCGTCTATCTAGGTCAGCGCTGGGCAGAAATCCAGGCTCGTTTCCAAGAGGCAGTACCCGACGCCCCGCCAGAACCCCTCGGCGAAGATCATGAGTTGATTCCCCTGATCCGAGACTGCCTCCGTAGTCCAGCTTTGACCTATCACTACGTTTTGCCCACGCAACTCCTGGCCAAAGCAGCCAACCCCGCGATTGATGCACGCGCGATTCAGGCGGGCTTCCCCAGTCCTGGCGCTTTTGATGCGCGCACCGTTGCACATGACGTGATCGTGCCCTTTGATCGCGCTAATGAGCGCGTGCTGGGCGGCTCCCCGGAACCCTACGTGAACAACCCGCTTCGCGTCCCCGGCGTCACGGCCGAGTTTCGGACCGCGCAGAAAAACAAAGCGGATGGGGATAAACTGGTGGCGGTGTTGGATGCAGTTGAGATGAGCGGCGATCCTGGCTTCGTTCGTTCCGTGTTCGACCAGGTGCTATTCGAGATCTATCGCATGCTGGCTGATGTTGCCGTGGTCTACCCCACGCCAAATAGGATCAGCCTTGATCGCACCAACCAACTGATCCAGCAATACCTGGCTGCAAAATCCGGCGGAGAACGCATGGAGGCCGTGTACCGCTTTGTTCCGCACGATTGGCCGCAGGTTCGGCTTGTTCGACGAGGTGAAGCGCGAGAAGGTCAACGTCGCAGACCTGCCCTCCGGGATGTCAGCCGATATCGAGTGCTGGTTTGGTGGCGAGATCGTGTTGCTGGTCGAGGTCAAGGATTGTGAGCTGACGTTGGTGCAATTGGATTCGAAGTTGGATGCAGCCCGTGCCCGGCACATTTCTGAGCTGCTTTTCGTGGCCGAACAGGGCAAGCAGGCACAGGCGCTTGATGCGATTGAGGCCCGGATCACCAGCGAGTTTGTCAGTGGTCAGAATGTGTATGTGGTCCGGTTCGCCGATTTCTCCCTGGGCATCCTGATCCTTTTTGGCGAAGATGGGCGGGTCGCGTTTCTGCGCGAAGTCGGTGTTGAGCTGGATCGCGTCAATGCCCGTATTGAGCATCGCAAAGCGTGGGCCGAATTGCTGAAGCAGGCCTGATCCCCATGACAGATTCTACTCATCCCGTTCAACTTGCCGCCATCATCCTCACCAAGGACGCGGCCAAACATATCAGCGATTGCATCGCGACCCTCGGCTTTGCCGACCGGATCGTGGTCTCCGACTCCTACAGCACCGATGGCACGGTGGACATGGCGCGCGCGGCCGGGGCCGAGGTGATCCAGCGGCCATTCGATAACTTTGCGGGCCAGCGCAACGCAGCCATGGAGGCGGTGGAGGCCGAATGGATCTTCTTCGTGGACGCGGATGAGCGCATTCCCCCTGAGCTGGCGGCCGAGGTGCGGGCGGTGATCGCCACGCGCACTGAGGTGGGCTGGTGGACGCCGCGGCACAACTTCATCGCGGGCCAGCGGGTGCGCCACGGCGGATTCTACCCCGATTATCAGCTCCGGCTGCTGCGCCGTGACCGGGCGCGCTACGACCCGGCGCGGCCGGTCCACGAGGTGGTGTTGTTGGATGGCCCCGCGGGCGAGCTGAAGAACGTCATGATCCACTACAACTACGACGACTGGCCGCAATTCCATGCCAAGCAGCGCCGCTACGCGCGGCTGGAGAGCGCGATCTTGCGCCAGCGGGGGGTGAAACCGTGGCCGCACAAGTTCATCCGCCAGCCGTTGCGTGAGGTTTGGCGGCGCTACGTGCGGCTGGAGGGGTATCGGGATGGCTGGCTGGGGTTGAAGCTGGCTGTCTTGCTGGGGTTTTACTATGGCTTCATGCCGCACTGGTACCTGCTGCGGCCCCCGCCGGAGGCGTGACGCCGATCCGGCGCAGGATCTTGGGCAGGCCGGCCTCGATGAGCTTCTCTAACAGATCCGCAGTGATGGCATAGCTTTCCAACGGCCCGCCGTAGGGATCCGCGACATCCTCATAGCCGCCGGACATCTCCGTCAGCAGAAAGACCTTGGCCAGGTGTTGCGGGGCCAGATAGAACAGGGAGCGGCGGTGCGTTTCCTCCATCACCAGCACGATGTCCGCTTCGGCCAGCAGGCGCACGGTCATGGGCTGCGAGCGGTGTTCGCGCAGGTCCATGCCACGGCCGCCTAACGTCGTGATGGCATTGGCGCTGGCCCCGTAGCCCGCCTCGGCGTAGACGCCGGCCGACGCGACCTGCACCCGGTCGGCCAGGCCCAGCTCAGCGATGCGGCGGCGCATGATGCCCGCGGCCATAGGCGAGCGGCAGATGTTGGCGGTGCAGACGAAGAGGATGGTTTTCACAGGGTGGTGGAGGTTGGGTGCTGGACAACAGTCCAGCACCCAACTTGTTTATGTTCAGGCCAGTTCAGGCTGGATCAGTCCATATTCGCCGTTGCGGCGGCGGTAGATCACGTTGACCTGGCTTTGATGAACGTTGTAGAACACATAAAAATCGTGGCCGAGCAGTTCCATTTGCTCGATCGCTTCCTCCTCGTCCATCGGCACCATGCGGAAGCGCTTGACGCGCGCCACGCTGACGGGCTCCTCGGCGATCTCTTCTTCCGCAGCCTCGGTCAGCTCCGGCGCTACTTCCACGGATTCCCCGCGCTTGGCCCAGCGCTTGCCCTTGTAGCGGTCCACCTGGCGCTGCATCTTCTCGAAGACCGCGTCAATCGAAGCGAAGATATCCGCCGACGCTTCCTCGGCGCGGAGGATGACTTTCTTGGTGCGCAGCGTCACCTGCGCGATCTGGCGGTCGCCGGCTGCGCGGGCGCCTTCGTCCACGGTCAGCTCGACGCGGCCGTCGAGGATGTTCGGCAGGTAACGGTCCAACCGGCCGATCTTTTTCTCGACGTAGTTACGGATCGTGTCGTTGATCTCGAGGTTCTTACCCGTGATGGTGAGTTCCATGAGGTCGTCTCCTTTTCGTGCGACGTGATAGGACTCCGGCAGCTTTACACCTTGGGGACAAGTCAGGCCAAGCCAACCGACATCCGTGTGAGTGAACCCATTGTAACCCCACTCGCGCGAAAAGTCAACATGAATTTTCGCCGCAGGTGCGTTTCTGGCTTGAGACAAAAGTAGTGAAGCATCCTGAGCGGAGCACCGCAGTGCGCAGTCGAAGGAGCGGAGCACCGCAGTGCGCAGTCGAAGGAGCGGAGCGGTCACAGGAGGGCCGCAGCCCCTTCGACTTCACTCAGAACAGGCTTCGACTGGACGTTATTCGTTAGGCACTTTGGCTTGCAAACCCGCTCAGGATGTTCGCTTGCGCCGAAAATGAAACACCCCCTTTGGCCGCGTCGCCGACAAATCACGCGCTATCTTGATCTGCGCTGGACATGCCCGCCTTGCGGTGCAGGCGTGCGTCCGCGGGGCGGGGGCGTGGTCTGGCGCGGCGCTTGGCGCTGAGTGAACGGCGCTGCTGGCTGTGCGGGGTCCGTCGCCGATGCGATGGCGTTGGCCAGGCCAGCGCTGGGGCGCGGCGCGCGCCCGTTCTGCGGCGGACGTGGGCCGCGCGCAAACTCTTGATCCTGCGCGGGCCGGGCGGCCTGGTAGTCGAACCCGGGTAAGCTGCGGCGCTCCAGTTTGTAGCCCAATACCCGCTCGACCGCACGCACGTCAACGTCGTCATCTGCGGTCACCAGGGTGTAAGCTTCGCCTGTGCGTTCGGCGCGGCCCGTGCGGCCGATGCGATGGGTGTAGGCGTCGGTGGTTTCCGGCATGTCGTAGTTGATCACGTGCGAGATGCCCGCCACGTCAATCCCGCGCGCCGCGATGTCAGTGGCCACCAGGATCCGGTACTCGCCGCTGCGGAAGCCGTTCAGCGCAGCCAGCCGGCGGGTCTGGGACAGGTTGCCTTGTAGCTCGGTGGCCTGGAAGCCGGCCTGCGCCAATTGCTGGGCCACCCGTTTGGCACGGTGCTTGGTGCGCGTGAAGACGAGCACGGGGCCATCGCCCGTGGCGAGCAGCAGCTCTTTCAGCAGCGCGGTCTTCAGGTGCTGCGCCACCGGGTAGAGCGCGTGCGTCACAGTCTCGACCGGCGCCGCGTGGCCCACTTGCACGGTCAACGGGTTGTGCAGCACCTCGCCGGCCAGGTCCCGGATATCGTCGGGCATGGTGGCGGAGAAGAGCAGGGTCTGGCGGCGCTGGGGCAGCGCACGGACGATGCGGCGCACATCGGGCAGGAAGCCCATGTCGAACATGCGATCGGCCTCGTCCAGCACCAGCACCTCCACGCCGGACAGGTCCACGTTGCCCTGGCGCACGTGATCCAGCAGCCGGCCGGGGCAGGCAACCACGATCTCGACCCCTGCGGCCAGCACCTGGGTTTGCGCGGCCATGCCTACGCCGCCGTAGATGGCGGTGCTGCGCAAAAGGGTCTGCCGGCCCAGGTCGGCGAACGACTGATGGATCTGCTCGGCCAGCTCGCGCGTGGGCGCGACGACCAGCGCGCGCACGCGGCGCCGCGGGCCGTTCTCCAGGCGCTGCAGGATTGGGAGGGCGAAAGCGGCCGTCTTGCCGGTGCCGGTTTGGGCCAGGCCCATGACATCGTTGCCGGCCAAGATGGGCGGGATGGCGCGCCGTTGGATCGGCGTCGGTTCGAGGTAGCCCAGCGCGGCGACGCCGGCCGCCAGGCGCGGGGACAGGTTCAGATCAGAAAAAACCACTGAGAATCTCCTTGGCTGTTGTTTGAGCCAAGTCGCACTCTCAGCCCAGATGTCCGGTTTCAGGACGGGAATTATTATAATCTACGTTAGCGGAAATACCTAATCTGAGGTCCGGGTTGCTCTTATTGGGTGAACGCGTCCGGGGCAGCCGCCTGGCCCGACGGCCAACGCGCCCGCGCCAGGGTGAGTGCAGCCACATTGGTGGCGCCAGCTTCGCGCAACGCAACTGCGCACGCCTCCAACGTCGCGCCGGTGGTGGCGACGTCGTCCACCAGCATCACGCGTTTGCCGGCCGCGGCGCCCCGGCAGGCGAACGCGCCTGTCACGTTCCTCGTCCGTTCAGCCTGCCCCAGTCCTACCTGATGGGCTGTGGCCCGGTGGCGGATCAAGAGCCGCTCATCAAGGGGTACGCCGACTTCAGCCGCCAGTACGCGTGCCAGCAAGGCCGACTGGTTGTAGCCGCGCTCAGCCAGGCGGCTAGGATGCAAGGGCACCGGTGCGATGATATCGGCCGCCAGGCCACGGTCGAGCCAGGCTGCAGCCATGTGTTGGCCCAAGGGTGCTGCCAGAGCCCGGCCGCTGTTGTATTTCAGATCGTGGATGGCATCGCGCAGAGGGTGCGCGAACACAGCGGCCGAGAAGATGGCGTCGAGGTGCGACGGCGTGTCGCGGCAAGCTGCACATAGGCCAGGCGCCCCGACCGGGCCACCGCACCGGTGACAGCCTGACGCTGGCAGCGGCTCGATGCGGGCCAGGCAAGCCTGGCAGAACAGGACCCCCAGACGACCGCATCCCGGACAGCGCGGCGGGTAGAGCAGATCTAGCAGCGCCCGGCCAGCATCCGCCAGCCAGCGCCCGATCTGTGGCCGTGTCATCCTCCGCAAGATGGGATCCGCAGCCATCGGTGTGTGTCGCTGTTATTGGCCGCCGGTGAACAGCCCCTGGATGGTGTTGATCACCCACAGGCGCAGGTCATCGCCCATGATCAGCAGGATGGCCATGATGATGATCGCGATGAGCACGATGATCAGCGCCAGTTCGATTAAGCTGGCGCTGGAGCCTTGGTTGCGCATGAACTTCTTGCCTCCAGTGTGCAATGAGCGGTCTACGAGTGTGACGCGGACCAGCGCGGCAGAGAGACGCCGATGCGACGCAGCGCTAAGCGGAGCACGGTGCGCCCTGCCCGATAAATCTCGTTTTGAGAGATTTTCGACTGGCCCAGCCTCCGGTCCGCGAAGATGATCGGCACTTCGCCGATGGCGAATCCCGCGCGCTGGCACTGGTACAACATCTCGATCAGGTAAGAATAGCCATTTGCCCGGATAGAGGCCGGGTCAACCTTCTCCAGCACATAGCGCCGGTAGCAGCGAAAACCCGCAGTGCAATCGCGGGCGTGCAACCCAAGGAGTGCCTTCGCCAGCGCGTTGGCCCCCCAACTGAGCAACTTGCGCTCCGGCCCCCAGTTGCGCACCCCGCCCCCGCGAATGTAGCGCGAGCCGATGACTAACTCGTAGCGCTGGCTGGCCTCCAACATCGCCGGTAGATAGTGCGGATCGTGCGAGAAGTCGGCGTCCATAGTCAGGATCTGTTCCGCACCTTCAGCTATCGCCTGGGCAAACCCGGCCGCATAAGCCGTGCCCAAACCAAGCTTGCCGGAGCGATGGATCACCGAGACCGAAGGATGCTGTGCCGCCAGCTCATCGGCCAACGCGCCAGTGCCATCAGGTGAATTGTCGTCAACGATGATGATACGGATGTGAGCGGGCAGCGCCTGGATAGCGGCGACCAACGCTGGCAGATTCTCACGCTCGTTATATGTCGGCACAATAATCGTGCCCTGCAGTTGAACGGAATCGGACACGGGTATTTCCTCAAGATGGACCGGTACACCATGTGGCCCGGTGGATCATAGCACAAGCCATTCTAACACATCCCTCGATTGAGCGCCAAGGTTACTGGCCTGAGAATGACAGATGGCCCCAACTGCGGTATAATTGCTCCTCATGACGAAACGTGAATTCCGCCTCGACCACGAGCACCGCTACAACCGTTCCGGCCCGGTGCGTTGGATCATGTCGCACCTGGCGCGCTATCCCGGCTTCCCGCTGGCCGCGTTGCTGGCCGCGATCCTCAACAATTTTTTCTACAGCCAGATCCAGGTCTTGATCGGCCGCGGGTTCGACCTGATCACGACGCCGGGCTGGGCGACCGAGGCGCTGCTGCGGCTGGCGCTGACGGTGCTGGGCGCCGCCCTGGGCCAGGGCCTCACCGGCCTGGCGCGCAACTACGCGGTGGAGTTCGTCGCGCAGCGCATCGAGCGGGACGCGCGGGACGAACTCTACATCAGCCTGCTGGGCAAGAGCCAGACCTTCTTCGGCCGCCAGCGCATCGGCGACATCATGGCGCGGGCCACCAACGATGTGCGCTCGCTGAACGCCATGTTCAGCCCCGGCCTGATGCTGATCCTGGATTCGGCCATGGCCATCGTCGTGCCCATCGTGATCATCGCCCGCCTCAAGCTGGAGCTGCTGCTGGTGCCCGGCATCTTCCTGCTCCTGATGGCGATCACCATCTACGACTACAACCGGCGGCTGAAACCGGTCAGCTTTGGCATCCGCGAACAGTTCGGCGCGCTGAACGCCGGGCTGGCCGAGGCCATCTCCGGCATCGAGGTGGTGAAGGCCAACGTCCAGGAGCAGTACGAGTGGCTGAAGTTCACCGGCAACGCGCGCAAGGTGCGCGATCTCTTCGTGAAGCAGGGCGAGATCCAGGCCAAATATTGGCCCATGCTGGCCTTCACCCTGGCCTGGGCCGGCGCGCTGCTCCACGGCCTGCTGCTGTGGCGGGCGGGCAGCCTGACCCTGGGCCAGGCGATCGCGTTCCTGGGGCTGGTGGGCACGCTGCGCTTCCCTACGTTCATTTCGATTTTCACCTTCAACCTGGTGCAGCTCGGCATCGCGGGCGCGCGGCGCATCCTGGAGACCATCAACACCGAGACCGAGTTGGACGAGAACCCCCAGGGCGTGGCGCAACCCATCCGGGGCGAGGTGGTCTTCGATGATGTCTGCTTCAGCTACAACGGCGCCGACGCCTGCGACGGGGTGCTGAAGCACATCAGCTTCACCGCCAGGCCGGGCGAGACCATCGCCATCGTGGGCCAGACCGGTTCCGGCAAGACCACCCTCACGCGGCTGATCAACCGCATCTTTGACGTAGACGCGGGCCGGGTGCTGGTGGATGGGATGGACGTGCGCGGCTGGAGCCTGGAGTCGCTGCGCTCGCAGATCTCCACCATCGAGCAGGACCCGTTCCTCTTCTCCCGCACGGTGCGCGAGAACATCGCGTTCGGCGCGCCCCAGGCGACCGACGCCGACGTCGAGGCGGCCGCGCAGGCCGCGCAGGCGCACGATTTCATCATGAGCTTCAAAGATGGCTACGACACCGAGGTGGGCGAGCGGGGCGTCACCCTGTCGGGCGGCCAGCGCCAGCGCCTGGCCATCGCCCGCGCGTTCCTCACCGACCCGCGCATCCTGATCCTGGACGACAGCACCAGCGCCATTGACAGCGCCACCGAAGACCAGATCCAGCGCGCCATGCGCCGCATCAGCCGCCAACGCACCACCTTCCTGATCACCCACCGCCTCAGCCAGATCCGCTGGGCCGACCGCATCCTGGTGCTCCGCCGGGGCGAGCTGGCCGATCAGGGGACGCACGAGGAGTTGTTGGCGCGGAGTGGGGATTATTGCCGGATATTCGCGAGATGTGGATAAACTAAAATATGGGCTTCATTCTTGACGGCCTCGACAGCGAGGCATACGACCGCCAATACAGCGACCGGGAGTTGGTGCGCCGGGTGCTGGCGTACTTCGCGCCGCACCGCGGCCGCATCGCACTGATCGCCGCAGCGCTGACCCTGAACTCGGCCGCGGGCAGCGGTGGGCCGATCCTGATCGCCAGTGGGATTGACATCGTGGCGCGCGACGCCTCCACGACCGGGATGCTGCTGCTGGCGGCCGGGGTGCTGCTGTTGGGCATGGCAGCGTGGGGCTTCAACTTCATCCAGCAGTGGTTCTCGGCCCGAGTGGTGGGCGACGTGGTGCTGAAGATCCGGGAGGACGTCTTCGCCGCCACCATCCGCCACGACATGTCGTTCTACGACGAGCACCCCTCCGGCAAGATCGTCAGCCGCATCACCTCGGATACGCAAGACCTGTCCGAAGTCGTGACGCTGACCACGAACCTGATCAGCCAGGTGCTGCTGATCCTCTTCCTGACGATCTGGCTGGCCAACATCAGCGCGGGGTTGACGCTGCTGCTAGTGGTGATGGCGCCAGCGGCAGCAGCCATCGCGCTCAGCTTCCGGCGCATCGCCCGGCGGGTGACGCAGCGCGCGCGGCGGGTGACGGCCAAGATCAACGCGCAGATCCAGGAATCGGTCAGCGGCATCGTGGTCGCCAAGAGCTTCCGCCAGGAGCGGGCCATCTACCAGGCGTTTTCGTCCAACAATCGCCAGGCGTATGCGGTCGGGCTGCGCCGCGGCCTGACGCTGATGAGCATCTTCCCCATCCTGGGCGCGTCGTCGGGCCTGGGGATCGCGCTCCTGGTCTACCTGGGCGGCCTGGCCACGTTGGGCGCCCGCGCGATCACCCCCGGCAACTGGTACCTGTTCATGCAGGCCGTGGGCTTCTACTGGTGGCCGCTGACCAACATCGCGTCGTTCTGGAGCCAGTTCCAGGATGGCCTGGCCGCGGCCGAGCTGGTGTTCGCACTGATCGACGCGGAGCCGAAGGTGGCCCAGGCTGCGGCCGAGCCGGCCGACCGGCTGACCGGCCAGATCGAGTTTCGCCGCGTCCGCTTCACCTACACGCCCAACGTCGAGGAGCAGCGGGGCGGCGAGATCGTGCTGCCCGACTTCAGCCTGACCATCCGGCCGCGCGAAACGGTGGCGCTGGTGGGCCACACCGGCGCGGGCAAGAGCAGCGTGGGTCGCCTGGTGGCGCGGTTCTACGAGTTCCAGGAAGGCGAGCTGCTGCTGGACGGCCGCGACATTCGCCGGCTGGACCTGGCCGCGTACCGCGGGCAGATCGGCACCGTGCCGCAGGAGCCGTTCCTCTTCTCCGGCACGGTGCGGGAGAACATCCGCTATGGCCGGCCGGCCGCCAGCGACGATGAGGTGCGCACCGCGGCCATGCGCGTGGCGGCCGGCGAGTGGCTGGCCGACCTGCCCCAGGGGCTCGACACCGACGTGGGCGAGCGCGGGGCCAGCCTCTCGATGGGGCAGCGCCAGCTCGTAGTGCTGGCGCGGGTGGTGCTGAAAGACCCGGCCATCTTCATCCTGGACGAGGCCACCGCCAGCGTGGACCCCTTCACCGAGGCGCAGATCCAGGACGGCCTGGATGTTCTCATGCACGACCGCACCGCCATCGTCATCGCGCACCGGCTGTCCACCGTCAAGGCGGCGGATCGGATCATCGTGATGGATCGCGGTCGGATCATCGAGGAGGGGAACCACGATGGCCTGATGGCGGCCGGTGGGCATTACGCGACGTTGTACGACACGTATTTCCGGCATCAGTCTATGGAGTATATTGAGGGGATGAGGTATTAGCCCTCACCTCATTTGCGCCCCCTCCATGTGACATGCTATACTTGCGCCCGTATTGATGCCCTCTCCTGTTCTTTTGGGCAAGAGGCTGTGCCAAACCGGAGCGAACCCCATGCCTCGACGCAGAGCAGCCGTCCCCCCTCAGGCCCCGGGCGACCTCGTGGCCGACTACCGCCACGCGGAC
>DAOUAT010000120.1:0-1793 GCA_034433275.1 Anaerolineae bacterium | reverse complement strand
CCCGACAACGCATCAGCGGCGCGGCTGGCGGGGCTGATCACGCAGGCATTGCACGAGTAGGCGCTCACACCGGCGTCAAACCCAGGCTGATCTTGATGGCTTCGTCCACCCGGCGCATTATTGTTGAGTCCAACTGGCCCACGTAACGCTCCAGGCGACGTTTGTCAATGGTTCGGATCTGGTCTAGCCTGATTGCAGAGTCCTGCGTGAGGCCAGCCGTACCCGTGGAGACCCGAACCTCTGTCGGGTAAGGCTTCGGCGGCAAGGCCGTGGTCAGCGCAGCGACGATAACCGTAGGAGAAAACGCGTTGCCTGTATCGTTCTGGATGATCAACACAGGGCGATAGCCTGCTTGCTCATGTCCGACGATAGGATCGAGATTGGCGTAGTAGATCTGCCCACGGCGATGCTCTCTTGCCATCTCTATTCCTCCCAGGGCGCGTAGCGATCCCAGGCTTCCTTCTCTGCAATAAAGAATTCCTGGGCCAGTTGACGGCTTTCTTCAGCCCGGTACAGATACCCTTCCTTCAGCAGCTCGCGCAACTCCTGGCGGCGCTCGGCCTCGACGAACTGCTCGACCGCCTCCCGGATGAGCCGGCTGCGACTGAAGTGCAGCTTCTCGGCGACCGCCTCGACCTGTGACAGCAGGTCCGGCGGCATGGTGACGATGATCCGTTGCATAGGGGCTGTAGTAGACATGATGGTAGCCTCCTGGGATGATGTACTTGCAGTATATACTTCGTAAGCATACTTGTCAACATGATGACTGACCGCCCGCAAATCCCACAAATATCCGGATTGGAGGCTTTCGCCGGTCTCCCGCATGATGCTCAAATGCCCGGTGACCGGCTAGAGCCTCCATTCCAGACGCGTCCAACGGTCGGGATGCCTGAGGACCGCGAGTTCATCCCCGGCCTGGAGCTGTGCCGCCGCTTCTACTGGGAGGCGGTGCGGCCCGTGCTGGACGCCGAATTCCCCGGCCTGCCCCACAGCGCCGCGCTGATCGGCCCCGGCTCCGAGGTGTTGGGCTTCGATACCCCCATGTCGGCCGATCACCACTGGGGGCCGCGCGCCATGCTGTTCCTGGCCGAGGCGGATCACGAACGTCATAGCCATGCGCTCCACGAGACCTTCCGCTGGCGGCTACCGGACAGGTTCCTGGGTTACCCCACCAACTTCACGGAGCCGGTCCCCGAAGATCCGGGCGTGCGACACATGCAAGCCACCGAGGCTGGCCCGGTCGAGCACCGCGTCGATCTGTTCACCGTGGCCGGGTTCACGCGCGATTACCTGGGCTGCGACCCGCAGGCCCCGCTCACCGTGGCCGACTGGCTATCATTTCCCCAACAACGGCTGCGTACGTTCGCGGGCGGGACGGTGTACCACGACGGGATCGGGCTTACGAGCGTGCTGGCGCGCTTCGCGTATTACCCACACGACGTCTGGCGCTACCTGCTGGCGGCAAGCTGGGCTCGCATCGGCCAGGAGGAGCACCTGATGGGCCGCGCCGGTCACGCCGGCGACGAGCTCGGCTCGGCCATCATCGCCGGCCGGCTGGCGCGGGATGTCGTGCTGCTCTGCTTTCTGATGGAGCGTCGTTACGCGCCCTACGCGAAGTGGTTCGGCACGGCCTTCATGCGGCTGGAGGCCGGGCCGGCGCTGGCGCCGATCCTGCGCCGCGCGCTGGCAGCCGAGACGTGGCAGGCCCGCGGGGAACACCTGGCCGCGGCCTATGAATTCGTGGCTGCCAAACACAACGCGCTGGGCATCACCGAGCCGCTGCCCGCGCAGGC
>DAOUAT010000119.1:0-4918 GCA_034433275.1 Anaerolineae bacterium | reverse complement strand
GCGTGGCTCCGGGCCCCTGGGAGCTCATCTGCCTCCCGTTGCGCATCGCGGCCGGCGACGGCGCGCCCGCGCGCGCGCTCCTGGTGCGTGATGCGTGATGCGTGGGCCAGGGTTGCCAGTAGTTCCCTGATTTCCATTCGCTGATTCGCTGACTCACTCTCGGAGATTTGTCCATGCGTGACTTGCGCGGCGTGTTTGCGCCGATCGTGACGCCGTTTCGGCCGGCCGACGGCGAGATTGACTACCCGTGGCTCCTGGGGCACATCGCTTACTTGCGCGCCCACGGCCTCACGGGCATTGTCCCGTGCGGCACCAACGGCGAGGCCGCATCTTTGAGCGTGCTCGAGCGGCAACGGGTGGTCGAGGCGGCCCTGGCTGCGGCCGGTGACATGCCCGTGGTGGTGGGGACGGGCGCGGCCGCGCTGCCCGACGCGATCACGCTCACCCGGCACGCGTTCGCCAGCGCTGCGGATGCCGTGCTGGTGATGCCGCCGTTCTACTTCAAGCAGCCGCCCGAGGCCGGGGTCGTCGTCTGGTTCCAACGCCTGTTCGACGCCGCGGTCCCCCCCGGCGGTCGCGTCCTACTCTACCACATCCCGCAGACCACGGGCGCGCCCATCAGCGACGGGGTGCTGGATCGGCTGCTGACCAGCCACGGCGAGCTGATCTATGGGCTGAAGGATTCCACCGGCGACCCGGCGCAGACCGCGCACTTTCGGGCCGCCTATCCGCAGCTGGCCTATTTCGCCGGCAACGACCACCGCGTGGCCGAGGCGTGCGCGGCAGGCGGGGCCGGCTCGATCACCGCGGCCGCGAACGTCTTCCCTGACCTGGCCGCCGCGACCCAGCAGGTCGCGTGGGCCGGCCAGGATTGGGCTGCCGCGCAGGCCCGGCTCAGCGCGGCCCGCCGCGTGCTGGATGGCTATCCGCTCCAGCCCGCCACGAAGGCTGCCCTGGCCGAGGTCGCCGACCTGCCTGAAACCGCGGTCCGCCCGCCCCAGGTGGAATTGACGCCCGCCCAGCGCGCAGACCTCGGCGCCCAACTGCGCGCCCAACTGCCGTCCTGGCGGCCGGGCTCTCTATGAACAGAGAGAGGAGTTGAACCATGACCATGCCGCCCATCCCCAGCCCGCCGGATTTTCTCGTCTGGCAGGATGTGGATAAACTGATTGACTACCTGCTGCCGCAACTGCGCGGGCCGTACGACGCGCTGATGATGATCACCCGCGGCGGCATCGTGCCCGGCGGCCTGATCGCGGAGGCGCTGGACATCACGTATATCCTGACCGCCGCGGTGCAGTTCCCAGGCACAGGACAATCGCGCCTGGCCTGGCCCACCTTCCTGCAGTTCCCTGACGAGCCCCTGCTGCGAGGCAAGCGCATCCTGATCGTGGATGACATTTGGGCCAATGGCCGCACCATTACCACTGTGAAAGGCCGCGTGGCGGCGGCCGGTGGTGTGCCGGAAGCCGCGGTGCTCCACTACAAGCCCGGCAGCAATCTGTTCCGCGGGACCGGCCCCGACTATTATGCGGCCATCACCGATCGCTTTATCGTCTATCCGTGGGAAGTGCAGCGCGGCCCAGATCGCCTGGATGAGCGCGTCCCGCAGTTCAATTGAACGATTGAATAATTGGGCTGGAACCTTCTTCAGGCCCTCGGCGTCATACGGGGAGTTAGCCGCCCGGAAGGGTCGTGCAAACGAAAAACGCCAATAATCCTGAATGGAGGTTCCAAATGTTGTCCGTTCGTTCTAACGTTCTGTTTGCTGTGATGGCGCTGCTGCTGGTCGGCAGCCTGGTGCTCAGCGGCTGCGCACCCCTGGCCACCGCTGCGCCGGTTGCGGCCGGCGAGAGCCCCGTGCGCACCATTACCGTCATCGGCCGCGGCGAGGTGAAGGTTCAGCCCGACACTGCCGGTACGAACGTCGGCGTCGAGGTGACGGCGCCCACCGTGGATGAGGCGATGGCTCAGGCCAAGGAGCGGATGGCCGCCCTGCTGGCCGCGCTGAAGGCGCTGGGCATTGCGGAGAAGGACATCCAGACCAGCAACTTCTCGGTCTACTTTGAGCGCACACCCACCGATGTGCCCGCCCCGCGCAGCGAGGGCGCCAGCGGTGATCAGCAGATGCCGGGCTATTACCGGGTGAGCAACATGGTGCAGGTGACCATCCGCGACCTGGAGCAGGTCGGCGAGGTGCTGGAAACGGCTGTCAAAGCCGGCGCCAACAACATCTGGGGCATCAACTTCTCGGTAGCTGATCCAGCGGCGCTGGAGGCCCAGGCCCGCGAGAACGCGGCGAAGGATGCCAAGGCGCGTGCCGAGGCGCTGGCCGGGTTGCACGGTGTGGCGGTGGGCAGCGTGATGTCTGTCAGTGAAGTGGTCGGCGGGAGCACGCCCGTGTTCATGGAGGCCGCGAAGGCGATGGGCGGCGGCGCACCGGTCGAGCCGGGCGAGTTGACCCTGAGCACCCAGATCCAGGTAGTGTACGCGATCAAATGAGCCGTTCCCCTGCGTGGGCAGGAAACAACGTGGCGAGGGTTCTGGTGACCGAAGACGTCAGCCAGGGCCCTTGCTGCGTTTCTGGCGATCTTGTTCGCACTTCTGGATGTGTTATGATAGAATGTGCCTCAAGGACTTACGGTCAAATTCCTGATGCGCCAGCTCTCGTGGCTCGAAGTGAGGACAAACGCATGTGCCCCCGGTTATGCCTCCGGAACCTCCTGTTTGCACTCGTGTTGGTGGCGCCCTTGCTCGGCCGCACGCCTGTCGCCGCCCAGACCCCGCCGGTCAGTTGGCAAGCGCTGGGTGGCCCGGATGGCCCGCTCACGCACCTGGTCGCCGCATCTGATGGCCAGACGCTTTATGCTGCGACCATCGCCGGCGTCAACCGCGCGGACGATGAGACCCAGTGGTTGGATCGCTATCGCGGCGCCGGCGCGCACGCCCTCTACCGCAGCACGGACGCCGGCGCGACCTGGCAGCCCGCGACCAACGATCTGCCGCCCGGCACGATCAGCGCAGTCTATGTCGATCCGGTGGCCGATGAGTTGCTCACGGCGGTGCAAGCCTCTGGCGATTCTTTCACTCGGCGCTACGGGCTGTGGCGCAGCCGCGATCGCGGCGCGAACTGGCAGCAGGCGCCCTTGGGCCGCAATGACCTGGTCATCCGGCGCATTGTGCGCAATGCGGATCGGAGCGCCCTCTACCTGGGCGTGAGCGCCGGTGAAAAATACCCCAACAGCTATGTGTATCGTTATGCCAACGGGCAGTGGACGGCGGTCCAGGCGCTGCGCTATGAGCAGCGGCCCGGCAGTATTCTGGTTGACCTGTTCGCTCACAGCACAGACCCGCAGCGGCTCTTCCTGTTGACTTACGGCGGCGATGTTTTCACGAGCGCCGACGGGGGCCAGACATGGGCCGTGTCAACGCGTCCCGATGAAGGTACACTGCCCGAGGCGCGCCAGGCGCGGTTGGCGCAGCGGCCGGATCAGCCCGACACCCTGTTGTGGGTGCGCGAAGGGGGCAGCGCTGCAGCGCCGGCCGTGTATCGGAGCAGCGACTCAGCCGCCAGCTGGCGCAAAGTGTCAACGACGGGTTTGCCGGCCGGCTTCAAACCACAGGCGTTGCTGGCGCTGCCGGGAGGCGTCTTCGTGCTCAACACATCCAGCGGCGCTTTCCGCAGCGCGGATAACGGCACAACCTGGCAACCGTTGGAGGGGCCTCTGAGCAGCGGCGCCGTGGCCGATTTCCTGGTATTGCCCGGCCGCACTCCCGGTGCGGCCGCGATCATCCTGGCCGCGGCCGGTCACGGCCTCTTTGTCAGTCGGGATGCCGGCGCGCTGTGGCAGCCCTATGGCAGCGGGCTGCCTTTCAACAGCAAGATCGGCGGGCTACTCACCCACCCAGGGCGGCCGGGGCTGGTGTACGCGTTCAGCGACGCCAGGCTGATCGGGAGCAGCTTCGCGCCACCACCGCTCCTGCGCAGCAGCGACGGGGGCGAGAACTGGACGCCGGCCGCGCAAGGTCTGCCGGCCGTGCAGATCACGGCCGCGGCGTTGGATCCGAATGATCCTGACGCGCTCTTCCTGGCATCCTGGGAGCATTTCTTCCGCAGCACCGATGGTGGCGTCAGTTGGCAGGTGAGCGGTCTGGCGTTCAGCGGACACAGCGTCCTGGCGATTGCCCCGTCGGCCCCGAACACGTTGTACCTGGGCGGCCGGCCGGCGCTGCGCAGCACCGATCGCGGCGCCACCTGGCAGGCGATACCCGTGGTTGCCGGCGAGAGTCAGCAGACACAAGAGGTCGTTGGCGTGGTTGTGGATCCGGCCGACGCCGCGCACGTGTGGATCGCGCGGCGCGACGGGGTGTTCGAGAGCCTGAACGGCGGGCGGAGCTGGCAGGGCATTGGCCCGAGCGGCCGCGATATCCGCTGGCTGGCGGCCGCTCCGGGGCCGACGTTCACGCTCTGTGCGGGCATCACGGATGATGGCGTCTACCGCTGGCGCGGGGGCGGCGACTGGACGCCGGCCAACACCGGCTTGCCGCCGGGCAGCACCGTGCTGGCTTTTGCGGCGGACGAGCGCACCGCGGGCGTGCTGTGGGCCACGCGCAACGGCGGCGGCATCTACCGCAGCGGCGATGGTGGCGAGACATGGACCAACGTGGCCGCGGGCGTCGGCGACAACCTGGCCCAGGCTATCGCCGTGGATTATGGGACGCCGGGCGGCGCGTTGATCGGCACCGCGACCGCGGGCGTATGGGCGTTCGGCCGCGGCAGCGCGGCGACTCCGACGCCATCCCTCGCGCCCTCGGCCGACCGGGCGGGCATTGATGCGCGGGTCGAGATCGTCTGGCCGCACGCCTGGGCGCCGGTGAACCAGGCCAGGCTGGCGAACATCGGCCTGCGGCTGTTCAT
>DAOUAT010000118.1:0-2141 GCA_034433275.1 Anaerolineae bacterium | reverse complement strand
AGCGGCGACGGACGCCTCCTGGAAGCGGCGCGTGCCGAGGGCTTACCCGTGGAGAACCCGTTCGACCATGTCGTGCCAGAAGATACGCTTCCGCACCGCTAGCGTAACTATTGCACAATCAGATCCCGATTCGTAGAAATCGGGCCAGAATCGACATTTTGGAAGATCGGCAGGCTGAGCTGGAAGGCGCAACCGCCGGTCTGGATCACTCGGCCAGCATACAGGCTCTCGTCAGTGAACCTTAACAAACAGCCGTCAGGCAGCCATTCCACGGTGGCAGGCGTGTGCGCAGCCACCTGCACCAGGGTTTTGACACTGGCGGCGAGCGGCTGGAGCCACTGCCGCGGCTCCTGGTAGCTCTGCCTACTGAGCCAGTGGGCCGCCCAGCGGATGAAGTTGGCGGCGAAAGCGGCAAACTGTTCCTGCAACCAGAGCGCTGGGGCGCTGCGTACCTTGAGATGGTGCATCTGGAAGACGCCTTTGCCTTCCTTGATGCCAGCCTCGATTGTTTGCCTGGCGTTGTAGTAAGCAAACCAAGCCGGCAGGTCCGCAGTGACCCGATCCGCACCGAAGTGCAGCAGCACGCCGTAACGCAGGGTCTTACCCGTATAGAAGCGCTCCAAAGCGATATCGACCGGGTAAGGGCACCCTTTCAGTTGCTGGTAGGGCCACGCGATCATCTCGGCGTTGTCACCCACGTGCGTCCAGGCGGTGGCAGGACCGGTGCGCCGGAGCAAAGCCGCCCTGACCTTCTGGTTGTACGGCCGGCTGTAGACCTCGTAGCCCAGTTCAATCAGCAAGGCGACGTTGTCCCAGGTCGCAAAACCGGCATCCAGGCGAAAAACGGCCTGCACCGGCGCAACGTTACTGGCATTCTCGCCTTCAAAGCGCCGCTGCCGGGCCTGGAGTTGGGCTACCTGCGCCTGTCGGCTGACGATCTCGAGTTGCTGCCGCTGGATCAGCTTGCGGGTGCGCATGAGTTCCCGCAGGTGTCGCTCGTAGCGGCAGCGCCAGTGCTGCGCGCGGCGGCGGGCTTTGGCCAACGCGCTGTAGGGTTTCTCAGCCCGGCCGCGGGCCTGGAAGTCGGCGGCTAACGCGGCGACGACCAATGCGCTGCCCTGCCAGCACTCGCAGCACACCGGCAGCGCGGCCTGGAGTGCGGTCAGCTGCTGCTGCCGGTGCGCCAGCCCTTGCCCGTGCTTCGCCAATTGTTCGCTGGCTGCCTGAAGACGCTGGGCGAGCAGATCAGTGCGTCTGTGGGGCCGCACGCCGGTGTGGGCTTCCGCCGCCTGGACCAGTTCTTCGGTTAACTGGCACGAGAGCAGCTGGCCCGGATGTGGCTTGACCGAGAGCCAGAACCGCCGGTACGTTGGGCTGCCGAAACTGACCACCGCCGCCTGGTAGCCCAAACGCACCTCATCATCCATGTGCCCGAAGGCGGCACCCGGATAGGTCGTGCTCGTGTTGGAGACCGGGCGGCCTGTCAGATCACCATCGTACTCCAGCCGATCGCACTCGGTCAGCGCTTGCGTGACCTGCTGATCCAGGAGCGGCCGACTGATGTCGTTCAACACCTGGGCGATGGCCTCCGCTTCGGCTTGACTGAGCCCCTGGAGCGTGCGGGCCACGCCACTGTAGTCGGCCCAGCCCGCCTGTTGCCAGGCGTGAGCGACCACTTGGTCCTGGTCCAACGGACGACCGTCGCGGCTGAGGTCTTCCAGATGGGGCAACCCGGCCAAGATGGCCACCAGGAATTCCAGCACTTTGGTCTGCGGACTGAAAGTGCGGGTCTGCTGGTGCATAGGCACGGCCATCAGGGCTTTGATGAGGCCCAGATGCTGGGCGTACTGACCGAGCAGGACGAGCAACGCATGCTCCGTATGGCAGGCTGAAGCGGCAGTTTCGCTCATGGTGGCTCCTTACGACGCAAACAGGGATCCACCAAAGCATAAAGTCCAGCCTGTATGGTTGTAAAAGTTCGATTTTAGGCCGTTTTCAACGATTCGGCCTATGATTGCACAATTGTTACGCTAGGGTTTCGATGTTCACCAACGCATCTCACGGGACTAACCCGCTCAGAGCTTGCCCTGAGTGCAACGAAGGGGTGACATAGCGACTTTTGCGGTATTGCCAGTGTTGCT
>DAOUAT010000117.1:0-1502 GCA_034433275.1 Anaerolineae bacterium | reverse complement strand
CTTTGGCATCCTGAACGGCATTGACACCGAGCTCTACAACCCGGCCACCGACCCGCACATCGCGACCCCGTTCGATCTGCCGCGCTTGGATGAGCGCGGGGCCAACAAAGCCGCGTTGCAGGTCGAAGCCAAACTGCCGCAGCGCCCCGACGCACCGCTGGTGAGCGTGGTGGCGCGGCTGACCGACCAGAAGGGCCTGGACCTGATCGGCGCCATCGCTGATCCGTTGCTGCGGCATCTCGGCTGCCAGCTCGTCGTCATGGGCACCGGCGAGACCCGGCATCACGACATGTTGAACAGCCTGACGGCGCGCTACCCAGGGCAGGCCGCGGCCTTCTTCACCTTCAACCGGCCGCTGGAGCAGCGGATCTATGCCGGCAGCGATATTTTCCTGATGCCCTCGCGCTTCGAGCCGTGCGGGCTCAACCAGATGTTGGCCATGCGCTACGGCGCGGTGCCCGTCGTTCATGCCGTCGGCGGCCTGGCCGACACGGTACACGATTACCAGCCCGAGACGGGCGAAGGCAACGGGTTCAGTTTTGCCCAGTACGACGCCATGGCGCTGTATACCGCGCTGGTGCGCGCCGTGGAAACCTATCGCCACCGTGAGATCTGGCGGCAGCTCGTGCGCCGCTGCATGGCCGCCGATTTCTCGTGGCAGCATTCGGCCCAACGCTACGTGGACCTGTATCACCGCGCCCTGGCCGCCCGCCGGCAGAGCCAACGGACTTTGAGCGATTACGCGCTGGGAAGGTGAACGTATTGCGTATTGCGTGTTCCGTTTATTTGCCACCTCAGCCCGTAGGCAGCACGCACGACGCACCACACACCACGCAGCACGCATCATGCAACACGCGACACAATGAACACAGATCTTCTTTACTACCATAACCCCTACCAGCGCGACTTCACGGCGCGCATCGTGGCCCGGCGCGAGATGGGCGGCCGCCCCGCGGTCGCGCTGGACCGCACGGCGTTCTACCCGACCGGGGGCGGGCAGCCGCACGACAGCGGAACGCTGATGACCGAGGGCGCCGCGGCCGTGGCCGTGCTCGACGTGCTGGCCGAGGATGGGCTGGTCTGGCACGTGCTGGACCGGCCTCTGGTGGGGGATGAGGTTCGCGGCGCGGTGGATTGGGACCGGCGCTTCGACCATGTGCAGCAGCACACCGGGCAGCACGTGCTCTCGCAGGCGTTCGTCCATCGCTGCGACGCGGAAACGATCGCCTTTCACATGGGCGCGACCTACAGCACCATTGACCTGAATCGCACCGACCTGACCCCCGCGGCCCTGGCTGCGGCCGAGGCCGCCGCAAACGCCATCGTGGATGCCGCGCTGCCAGTCACCGCGACCTTCGTGCCGCCTGACGAGCTGGCCGTGTTGCCGCTGCGCAAGCCGCCCAAAGTGACCGAGGACATTCGCATCGTGCAGGTGCAGGGGTTCGACTGGTCGGCCTGCGGCGGCACGCACGTGGCGAACACTGCGGCCATCGGGCTGATCA
>DAOUAT010000116.1:0-4070 GCA_034433275.1 Anaerolineae bacterium | reverse complement strand
GCCGGAGTCAAAATCGGTGAGCAGGAAAACCGGCACGTAGGCGGCCACGAACACGGCCGTGGCGAACAGCAGCCACTTGAGCTGCTGGCGTTCGACCGGCCCGGCGCGGCGGTAGCGCACCACCAGCGCGGCCAGGCACAACACGACCCACACCGGCATGACCCCGACGAAGAGGGTGAAAACAACCGTCTCTTCGATTCCGTCTGCCTGTATCAGGCCAAGCGGATTGGGGTAGGTCCAGTCACCGTCGCCGCTGCCGTATGTCATCGGCGTGCCAAAAGTCGCCAGCAGCAGCAAGAACAGCATTAAGACAACGCCGACCCACACCAGCCACCCCCAGCGCCGGCCGATGGGCCGGCCGGTGGGGAACAGCAGCATCAACCACGGCAACGGGAAGATGAGCAGCGTCCAGTTCCAGCCGCTGAACCAGAGCGCCAGCCAGAGGCCGGGGGTCAGCGCGGGCGGCAGCGGGATGCTGCCCTCGTTCAACGGTCGAAAGAAGGCGTCCACCAGCACGAAGAACGATGCGCCCGGCAGCATCAGCAGCCAGCCCACCCGGTTCTCCGGGCGGTAGGTCAGGATCAACGCGCCCACCAGGGCAAACACCGGCCCGACCAGATAGCCGAACCAGGGCACAGGCGCACTGCCCGGCTGCGTGGCGGCCGCGTCGAGCCGTGCAGCCCAGACAGAAGCGAGCGCGATGATCCCAAACAAGAACCATGCAGCCAAAGTCGTGCGTTTCATGCCCGTTCCTTGCCGGTGATAATAATTGATTTAGCTTATCCGATATTTGTGAACAAGTCTGTAACGCGCCTGCCGTTGATCTTCCGGAACCGAAGCTTTGCGAAGCCGCCTTCAGGATTAGCCAGCGGGGCGCCCACAACACCGTCGCAAGGCTCGATCCCAGACTGCCATGGTTTACGGCAGCGTCTTCAGGTACGCCTGTACCGCGCATAGGTCATCGTCGCTCATCGTCTTGCCGATGTTCTTCCACGGCATCCCCTCGCTCACCGGACTGCCATCAATCCGACGTCCCTCGCGAAACACGGCCATGAACTGGGCTTCACTCATACCGGCGGCGAACGGCTTCAGCGGCGGCGCGGGCGGCACGAAGGAATTGGGCGGCACGCCGTCCAGCTTCTCGCCGTGGCAGTCGGCGCAGCCGCCGGCAGCCACCAGG
Organism: Anaerolineae bacterium; assembly: GCA_034433275.1. Classification (GTDB taxonomy): domain Bacteria; phylum Chloroflexota; class Anaerolineae; order CG2-30-64-16; family CG2-30-64-16; genus DAOUAT01. Next base: position 2,890 of record DAOUAT010000116.1, on the reverse strand, counting down.
TACGCGCCGTACTCGGCGGTGGGACCGGTCGGGGGCGCGATCACCGAGCCCACGGGCGCCTGCGCGCTGGGCGGGAACAAGCCCGCGCCCAGGAAGAGCGCAGCCACGATGTTCATATTACGCGGTGGCTGTGGGTTCTCCACCGCGGGCTGCGAGCGCAGATACGCGACCAGCGCTTGCACATCGGCGTCGCTCAGGTGGCGATAGGCCTGCGAAGGCATGGCGATCAGCGAGCGGCCGTCCTTGCCGATCCCCTCGCGGATCGCGCGCACGATCTCGCCATCCGTCCACCCGGACAACGGACCACCGGGCGTCAGGTTGGTGGCGAAAAGCTCCCCCAAAGGCGGCCCCTCCGAGATGAGGTTCTCCGTGCCACCTCCCAGCGGTAGCTCCAGGGTGGGCGAGTGGCAGTCGGCGCAGCCCCAGGCCAACTGCTCCCCGCGCGCGATCTGTTCGGGTGTGCCCGCCACCTTGAGGTTCGCCACCGGGTTGGCATGGCGTCCTTCCATTTTGACAAGTCCGATCACAGCCACCAGGCTCACCGCAGCAAAGACCAGGGTCAGCAGCCCGGACAGGATGAGCCCGGGCACTTTGAACAGCAGCCTCTGCGCGTGCAACGCCCGGCTGAACAGCCAGGCAAAGCCCCCGGCGAGCAGAACCAAAACCAACAGACTGATGACATTGCCGAACATGGGAACCCCCTTTCAACGATTATCGTCGGATCAGCCAACCAACAACCACACCGTAGATAAGATGCGCCGCGACAAAATGCAGCGCCGGGATCTCCCGCAGCGCCGCGCCCGCAGGGGACGAAATCAACCCTTGCGCCAGCAGAAGCAGAGCCAACCCGTAGGCCAGGCCGATCAGCGCGCCGGTCGGCCGGCCCGCCAGCCGCCCCCGGCCGGTCAGCCGGTAGATCACTCCGAACAACAGCCCGTACACCGCCGACACAGCCAGGTGAATCAGCGCGCCGGTCAGCGGCGACGTCATCCCGCTCGCCGATGGATCGAAGCGCGCCAGCGTGAGCGCCGGCCCTTCGCCGGCCAACAAGCCGGTGATTATCAGGTAGCCGGCCATGGCAAGGCCCGCGCCGACTCCGACCAACAGCCCTTCCACCGCCGCGTCGCCGGCCGTGCGCCCGCGTTCGGCAATCATCTTTCCAGTGCGAACCATTTTCCCTCCTGGCATGATACCCTCCCAATGGCAGGTTGAGGTTAAGGCTAAGGCTAAGGCTAAGGTGGAGATCGGTGCGATACGATGCCCATCCCAAGCTGTACCCCTCAACACGCCATCATCATAGCTCCTCGTCGTTCGCGGATCGTTACGACGGCCGTTACGGCCCGGTGATTCGTTGCGCTTTTTGGCATGGATAGACGCTCACCCGGCACAGACGAAAAACGGCGGCTAACCAAGTGACAGCGCCCCAGGGCCGGTGGTCACGCGGGATCGCCATGAAGGCACCGATAAACAACACATCCACCAAACTCAGGTGCGATAGCTTCGGTGCGCACGGGGTGGGGGGTCCCAGACGGTAAGCACTGCCAGATGCTTTCCCTGGGCTGAGGCCACACTACGGTCGTTGGCGCAGTTTGCGGGGACAATGGCCTGGCAAGGTGCTCCTGATGGTAGATTAGCGGGCGGGTGCCCGGCTAGTCATACCCGAAATCACCTCATTGATAGTCCCTCGGGCGAATGAAACACGGCAGATAGTATGGAGGGGGATGAAAAGGGCGAAGCAACCTGTCTGAAGGCTGCCTCGCCCTGCCTGTTGTTTATTCCGTGAACTCCACCGCCGCGGTCATGTTCCAGCGCAGCCGCGGGTCACTCTGTTCGGGGCGGATGATCACGGTGTAGCTGATCTCGCCCTTCTGGTTCTCGCCGATTGCCTTGATGCGCGCCACAACACCATTGAAGGTCTCGCCCGGCAGCGCGTCGTAGGTGATGGTGACCGCGTCGCCTTCAGCGATCCATCCGATGTTAAGCTCGGTCAGATCGGTGGTCTCGATTTGCCATTGGCTCATGTCAGCCATACGCGCCACGATCGCCGCGGGCGCCACCTGCTCGCCGACGACAGGCCGCAGTTCAGCAATGACGCCGCCGAATGGGGCGCGGAGCTCGGTCTCGGCCAGGGCGGCTCGGGCCTGATCCAAACCGGCCTGGGCGCTGGCCAAATCCGCTTCGGCTGCGGTGATAGTTTCGGGCCGTGCGCCGTTGCGGATGAGATCAAGCTGGGCCTGCGCCTGGCGCAACGCAGCTCGGGCCGCAGCGATGTCCGCAGGCCGGGCGGCAACCAGCGCGTCCAATTGAGCGCGGGCTTGCGTCACACGGGCCCGCGCGCCGGCAAAGTCCGCCGCGCTGGCGCCCCGCTCCAGATCGGCCAGGCGGGCGGCAGAGGCATTGTAGGCGTTGGTGGCCTGCTGCAGGGCCGCCGATTCAGGCCGGGCCGCGATGTCGGCATTGCCCTTGACCCGATCGTAAGCGGCCTGGGCCTGATCGCGCGCGGCCGCAGCGTTCGCCAGGTCGGCCCGTGCGGCGATGAGCTGGCCGTTGCCGGCGCCCTCGTTCAGCTTTGCCAGCGCGGCCTCGGCCGCAGCCACCGCGGCTTCGGCGCCGCGCACATCGGCATCACCGGCCAGGCGATCCAGCCGGGCTTGCGCGGCATCCACCGCGGCCTGGGCTGACGCCAGCTCTTGCGGCAACGCGCCGGCCTGCAGCTCCGTCAAGCGCGCCTGCGCGCGGGCAAGGGCCGCTTCGGCCTGGGCCACAGCAGCGGACTGCCGGGCAGTTTCCAGCCGCAGGATGATCTGACCTGCCGCTACCGTCTGGCCCTCACGAACCAGCACCTCGGCCACCCGGCCACCGGTTGCCAGACTGAGCGCCGCGCTGGTGG
>DAOUAT010000115.1:0-9633 GCA_034433275.1 Anaerolineae bacterium | reverse complement strand
CACATTGCTGCCGTAGGCCTTGGGTCGCCGCGCCAGGTCGGCCTCGAGTTGGGATTGCAGGCCCGCGGGTAGGGGCATGGCCTCCATGCCCGCCCCGCGCGGGGCGACCGCAGAGGGTTCGCTCCTACCTGCGCCCACCTGGGTCAGCACCTCCGGCACGACGCCGTCGGATTGTTGTAGCAGCGCCAGCAGCAGGTGCTCTGGCTCGATCTGGCTGTGGTTATAGGTTTGCGCGATCTCCTGGGCGGCGATGATGGCCTCCTGGGCGCGCTGGGTGAAACGGTCTAGTCTCATGTGATCCCCCCCTCTTATCCGACGAACGACGGATGACGAAGGACAAAGTCGTTTTCCGTCATCCGTCGTTCGTCAGCCATCGAGCATTCACTAAACAGGATACCCGGCATGCGTTAGCGCAGCGTTGGCGGCGTGTTAGCGAAGTGTGAGAGGTTGCTCGCACGGGGTCAACATGTCAGTCTGGCATCGGAGCGGTGACGGGGCGCATTCTGGAACTCAACACAATTGAGCGCTCGTTGGAACGCGAGGCGCTCGTGCAGGTGGGGAGTTATCCGGCCGCGGCTGTACAAGTACGCATGACATAGCAGAAGCGCCCGGCGGCTTTCGGACGCCAGGCGCTTGCTGGATAGACAAGGCCGGTGAAAAGAGCAGCCCCCCGGTTCAGCACCGGCGTTAGGTCGCTTTGCTCCGTTCCATCAGCGCCACCGCGGACCGCAGCTCGGCCTGGAATGCGCTGTGGCGCGGGAACCGGGTGCGGATGGCCTCCAGGAAGGCGTTACCGCGGCTGGCGTCCCCGCGTGCGCGCAGCGCCTCGGTGACAGCGACCGTGAGCTGCGCGGCTTTATTGTAGCTGCCCCGGTGTTGATTGGACACGATGCTCTCGACCCGCTGCCGCGCAACCTCCAGGCACCACGCAAGGAGTGTCTCCTGCTGTTCGCGGCTCACGGGCGTCTCGGCCGGCCAGGCGGCGTAGAGGCGCTGCAGGCGTTGCAGCGTAGACTGGTCCCCGGCGACCATGTAGCCGGCGCTGGTCTGCAAGCCCGCTTGATAGAGTGCGGCCAGGTTGGGGGGCAACGCCGTCAGCGAACGGCCGGAGAACGCGGCCAGGAAGAACGGCGCCAGCAGCCCTTGCGTGTTTTCGCCGCTGCTCCACCCCAGCTCCTTTTCGCGCGCGGCCAACGCCTGCGCAGCGCCCGGGTCGCCGGCCAACAAGCAAGCATGGGCCAGGGTCGCTTTGCTGGCGAAGACGGGACGTTCCAGGCCATCCAAATCCTCGAACGCGAGATCCGGGCTGCTGGGCGGGTGCGCGAGGCGCTCCTGGAGGACGGCCGTGGCGCGGCGCATTAGCGCGAGGCGCTCCTCGCCGGCGGCCGCGGCGTCCCACAGGTCGAGCAGACGCGGCAGGACGGGTTTGGCTGCGAACGCCTCCCAGCGGCCGGCCTGCCGCAGTGCCAGTTCGTTCAGCTTCTCGGCCGCGGCGCACAAGTGGTCGGCAATCGCGGCGCGGATGGGCAGGTCGGCCGGCAGCAGGGCGAGCGCGGCCTGCGCCTCGGCCAGGACCTCCTGCGGTTTGCCTTCTTGCGCCAACGCGGTGAACCAATCCAGGTAGGCGCGCGGCCGCTGCCGCCCCTCGCTGCGGGCCAGTGCGGCCAGGCCGGCCGTGCCCTGGGCCAGGCGCACCGCCTCGCGCAACAGGGCGTCCGTGTTGCCGCCGGTCTGCCCGCGCAGGAACGCGATCCAGTCGGCCAGGAACCGGTCGCGGCCCGGCAGCGGCGCAGCCGAGATCTGGATCAGATCATCCAGCTTGGGCCGTGCGCCGGCCACCCACGACCGCACCTGCTGGATCTCGTCGAGCAGCGCGGCGGGGCGGCTCTCGGCCGATTCGGCCTCGTAGACCGCGCGCAGATAGCGCGCCCACGCCTCGCCGATATCCACGCCGGTCAGCGTGGACGGCTCGATCCCGCGGCCGTACTCGTCCTGTTGGTCAAGGATGTCGAACAATCCCGCGTAGGCCGCGCGGGCGAGCTGCACATCACCGTAGTCGAAGGCGGCCTGGGCGCGGTCGAACAAGGCGACCAGCGGCTCGATGAGACCGGCGTAAGGGTCCTCCTCATCCTCTTCGTCGTACCCGCTCCACTCGTAGTGCTCCTCCGGCTCAGGCGCCTCCGCGATGGCCTCTTCCACCTCGGCGGCCAGATCCTCGATGTCGGCCAGCAGGTCCTCCGGCTCGATCTCCTGCGCGATGCTCGCTGGTCCCGCCGCGACCGGCCCCAGCCGGTGCAGAAACCCTTCCCGGCCGGATGGCGGCGTGTCCTGCGCGATGGCGCGCAAGATCGCGCGCAGCTCATCCGCCGAGCTCGCGGTCAACCGCTGCTCCACGGTTTCCCAGAAGGTTTTCAGTGAGATTTTGTCGGTAGGTGACATAGGAACATCCTTCCTTACCATGAATCCACGTGGCGCTGTCGTGGTAGTGCTGACATGAGATCACTTGTCCTGGGAAGTGGAAAGAATCTGCTGGATGAACTCGCCAGGTGTCAACACCTGAAATGGCAGTCCAGCGCTGCGCACATGGTCGTTGACAAGGTGTTTGCGATCCAGACTGAGGAGGTAATCCGCGCCGCCCTGCGCGGCGGCAATAACATGAGCATCCTTCGGGGCGACCCAGGCGGTGTAGCGCGCTTCTTCGGCGGCCGTGACGGGCCGAACTAACATCGGCGACAGCGTGGCGAGGAGTTGATAAAAGCGCGCCATCGCTTCGTCGGGCAGCTTGCTCCTGATGTTGACCTGCGCCTCCAATAGCACGCGCTGTGAGCAGATCGCGGCATAATGCTGACCCTTGCAGACTTCGATCACCAGCGCTGAGCCGCCAGACGGAGAGCCGGCCGCAGCGATCAGCACAGAGGCATCCAGGAAGACGCGGCGCTTATCAGTTGCCCGCGTCACAGCTCGCCTGCCACCAATAAGCGCCGAACGGTTGCTGCTGATTCCGCGTCAATTCTGTCTTCGGCCTGAAACTGACGCAACTCCTCGTCCGTGTACAGGCGAAGGCTCGCCTCGGTCGTTGGCAGCGGCTCGATCTCGATCTTGTCACCCACCAGGCGCATCCGTAGCAGCGTGCCATCTGCCAGCCCAAGGCGCTTACGAAACTCAGTCGGAATAGTGATCTGGCCGCGCGGCGGCAGTTGCATCACCCGGGTAAACGACTGAACAGTCATGGTTCCTCCAAATATCCAATTCTTTGAAATTCTGCATTTCAAAGATACCAGGAAACAGACAGCCTGTCAACCCAAAGTGCCTGGCCTCTCCGGGACGCCAGGCACTCGAACCTCTGTGGTGCGTCATCTATGGTCTTGTTCAGAATTGCTGGTTGCTACTGCGATGCCGCGCTCCGTCAGCACATACGTCGCGGCGGGGAACTTCATGTTGCTGGCGATCAGCCCGCGTTGGCGCAGCGCTTCAACCGCGGCGGGATCCACCGGCTCGGCCGGGCCGGTCAGAGGGTGGAGCAGATGGGTCTTGGCGCCATCCATCGTGCGGTGGACCTTGAGGGTCGCGCCGTCCAGAATGGCGTGGAGGATGTAATAATCCCTCACCCTAGTTCCTTGGCATACTGCTGCAACTGCCGCTGGTTGATCTTCTGGAATTGATCCGGGATGATCGCGGCCATCTCGGCCTCGGTCAGGCGGATGCGCAGGATCTCCAACGCCTCCTCCGGCGAACCGCCGTAGGCCAGTTTCTTCTTCCCGTTCGTCAGCGCGAACAGGTACATGTAGTGAGGGTGGCTGAAGCTGCTCATAGTCTTTTAATCGGGTAGTCCGTTGGTCAGGTAGTCTGTCAGTCGCTCATCAGGGATGAACTCTCCGTGTGAGTAGACTATCCAACTATTCTACTCCTATGCTTTGGTCAATGCTTTGGCGTAGAGTCCCTGATAGCCGCGTCCCTGCTCTTCCGGCGAAAGGCCCGCGTTGACTTCGGCGTCGTACTGGCCGGCCAGGAGCTGGCGATAGAACTGGTAGTCCACGCCCTGCACCTTTTCGTCGCCGGGGAAGCGGTGATAGTTGTCCTTGGCCATCATGCTCTTGCCCTCGGCGATGAGCTGGAAGCCCAGCGCGGAGCCGGGGTAGGGCGCGTAGTAAGAGATGGACGGGAAGACGCGCTTCATGCGCTTCAACATGCGCATGGTCTTGAACGCGTCCTCGGGCAGCTCGCCGGGAATGCCCAGCATGATGTTGGACCAGAACTTGGGCGGCTGCTTGCCCTGCCGCGCGATGTCGTCGCCGATGCGGTTCACCAGATCAATGGCGAAGTTGTTGTCTTCCTCGGTACACTCTTTGTTCAGCAGGCGCAGGATACGGTCGCTGCCCGACTCGAAGCCGATGGAGATCATGTTCCAATTGGTCTCGCGGATCAGCGCCTCGAACAGGTCGGGCCACTGGCGCACGGTGTCGGCCCGGCCGGCCGCCCAGTAACCCCACCGCTTGTTGGCCTTGCGCGGGTACTTCTCGATCCACTCCTTCAGCCAGCTCGGGTTCTGGAAGAACATTGAGTCGTGGATCACGAACGAGCCGACGCCGTATTTGTCGTCCAGATAGTTCAACTCGTCAATGACCGCGTCCACCGGCTTGCGGCCCATGTTCGGCACGTAGGAGCTCTCGTTGCAGAACACGCACTGCCACGGGCACACCCGGCTGGTGAGGACAGTGACCACCGGCGGCGGGCCCCAGCCGCACTCCGGCTCCAGCGGCCAGTTGAACTGGCGCGCCAGCTTGCGGCTGGCCGGCTTGGGCCACAAGGTGCGGTCAATCATCGGCCATTCGGCCATCGAGTGCGCGCTGGGCCCGCTGAACAGCCGCGGGAACGCGGCGGGATCGCGCACCAGGTCCACGATCACCTTCTCGCCCGCGCCCTGGCAGATCTTGTCGAACGCTGCCACGTCCAGCATCTCATCCGCAGCGACGGTGGCGTGCATGCCGCCCGCCAGCACCAGCCCGCCCGGGTTGACCTCCTTGAAAATCTCCGCGGCCTTCTTGCCCGGAGGGAAGGTGTACGAGCGCACGTTCATCAGCGCCATGTCGTAGCCGGCGATCTGCGGCTTGAGCTGCTCCCACGATGTGATGGCGCGCGTGGAGACGACGTCGGTCTGGATGCCGGCCTGGTGGAGGATGGTGCGCAGCAGCCCAAGCCCGTGATCCTGCCACTGCTCGTGCGGCCCTTCCGGGTGTACCAGGTCGCCCAGGTCGCCCAGGTCAATCCAGACGATTTTTGATTTTTGTTTGGCCCACGGCCAATTCAAACTCATTCGATGGACCTCTTCAACATACAAATCATTACTGACAGCACATACACAAGCTATTCAGCCCAGGAGAAGCTTGCCGGCGGCATAGAGATCTGCTGGACTCGCCACCTGGCTTTTTGCTTCAAACGCGCAAAACTCAAGCGCACCCGAAACTCTTCTCCGCGTTGGGGCGAATCGCGTCCCGCCATCCAGATGGTATCGTTCGGGGTGGGGTTGTATCTTTCTTGCAGGAACCCATTTGGCACAGCGGCGATGGTTACGGTTTTCAGCGCATGCGCGCCGTTTTCCTCGTCGTAGTTGTATTTGACGAACAAAGTGGTCGTGATATAGGGCTCGCCTCGTAGTATGAGGATAGAAGGCAACTTGCCAGACACTTCGATTTGCTGACCAGCGCGAATCTGGCGCACCAACATGGAAAACTGAGAGGTCTGCAATGTGGCAGTTGTTTGTCCAGCCACTTTTTCGGCTTTTGAGTCAACGAACAGGGCTTGCTTGACTGCATATTCGGGATGAAACAGATAGCGGGCGCGTTTATAGTCAACTTTGCCGAACAGTCGCTGGTCAATTCTAGACATCCCCAGGCGATCGAGCGCTTCACGCGTGACGTTCTCTCCGATGTCTGCAACCAAGTCGCCTTCTTCTTTGAAGATTTCCGCCGCCACCTCCCGGTATTCGAAGATGGCTTGAACGACCAACCTGAGGGACGACTTCTCGATTTCTTCCAGGCGATTCAAGTCGTAAAGCAATTCGTGGGGGTCAAGTAGCATATGCCTTAAATCCCTAAGCCGATTCGGCTCTTGGCAAGTCGCATGTATTTCTCTTCGAGATCAATGCCGATATACTGGCGGCCTTCTTTGATCGCCGCCAAAGCAGTCGTACCGCTGCCCATGAAGCAGTCTAGCACAATATCACCGGGATCAGTGAGCAATCGAATTGCCCGTAACGGGAGTTCTTCTGGGAACTTGGCCTCGTGGTCATCATTGGCCTTTACCGAAGGAAAAGACCATACGCCCCGGGAGCCCCACGATTTCCATTCATCAGATGAAAGCCTGTCTCGATCAAACCTGGTGATGCCTGGCTTCCAAAAGAAGTAAAGGTATTCGAACTCATCTACTGAGCGATATGATAGGCTTGCCCAGCGTGAATTCTCCCAGGCTGCATCTTTGACCCACACGCGGCGATCATAAGGGTAGAAGCCCGCCTTCAAACCCCATTCTTCAATCAGGCCACCAACAATTTTGACCCTGGTTTGCGGTTCGTACTTGCCGCCCCTGATGTTATTCCCGTTCAGCCGACGGTCAATCGTTTGTTCGCTACACCCAAGTAAGGCAGCCAACTGATAACGGTTATAGTCTGGGTGATCAGACATGGCTCTGAGGATATCTTCTTTGGTGATCGGCGAGCGGCGTCTATTCACTGCCTCGGCCTGCACCCTGGGCATTGAGGAATCTCGAAAGCACAGGATGTCAGCGATGTTAATGACCAAGAAACCACCGGGTTTGATGATCGGAAAGTGCAAGCGGATGACCGTCTCCAGCAGGTTCTTCCAGTCTTCAAATGTCAAATATGCCTCATAGTCCTTTCCCACAAAATATGGGGGGGACCACACGCTCAGAGAAATGCTGTTGGGAGCAATCTTTGGTAGGAACTCGCGCGCATCTCCCCAATACACCTCGTTGGGCTTAAGATAATCTGATTCGGAATGGCCATTGCCACCAGCATACAGCTCACTAAACGTGCCCTGTAAGTCTGGTGGCAGTCTCCTGATTTCAAATCCTAACTGCTTTGATTTGATCTCACTCATGTTGCGTCTCACCGGTGAATCATGTGCTTATTCTATATCATCGTCCTGAATGCTGCAAGAGCGGTGCAAGTTAGTGTGTTGCCGGATCATGGCCTCGTGCGGTTTGACCTTCACGGTAGCTTCAACTATACTGCCCAGGTAGGAGATGCCCAATGGAAACAATCCAGATAGAAGTATCGCCAGAACTGGCCCAACGGCTAAAGTCCCACCCAGACAAGCTCACACAGATTCTAGAACGAGGTCTGCACGTCGTCGAAGCTGAAAAAAGACCTGCTGCGACGAACGTATCCTCTACACGCCTACAGATACTTGATGCTTTGCGTGCATCCGGGCTGATGCTCGAACTGGATCCCATGCTGGGCGAGCGTTATCGGGTCGGGGCAAACAAATCGCGTCGCACGCCCGTCTATGTAGCCGGCAAGCCCCTAAGTGAAATAATCGTCGCAGAGCGCGGGCCGGCATGGGATGACCAGGGATGACGACCTTCTATCTCGACAGCAGCGCTCTGGTCAAACGTTATGCAATAGAGTCCGGCACGGCATGGGTGCGGATGCTTTGTGAACAGGCTGATAACGTGATTGCTGTGGCCTTGTTTGGTTTGGCAGAGGTGGCAGCGGCAGTCAATGGCAAACGCCGTAACCGAACCATTGACGCTGCCGACAGCGACGCAATCCTGAACGATCTTAAGGCCGATGCAGTTACGCAGTATTCATTACTGGATGTAGACCAGTTTGTCGTTGACGAGGCGATGGAATTGACCGGCCGGCATCGCTTGCGCGGGTATGATGCCATTCACCTTGCCTGTGCCTTGCGTCTTGAGCGTACCTTGACAGAACTTGAGTTACCTCCGCTCGTTCTGGTTTCCGCTGATGGCGATCTTCTTAAAGCGGCCCAAGGCGAGGCTCTTATGACCGAGAACCCTAACGAGCATGCCTGACGATGGGCCGTGGCGCATACGAGCACAACTACACCCAACTCAACCTGCCGGAGCTGACTGCTGAAGCAGTGGATGCCGCGCCGGTGGCTGTCCCCCTGCCAGCCGATCTGACCGGCGCCGGGCCGGCTGCGGTTGATCTTTACTGCGCCGAGAACCTGGCGCTGCTCCAACAGATGACGCATACGTGGGCGGGCCGGTTCCAGCTGATCTACCTGGACCCGCCCTTCGGCAGCGGTAAGGTCTACCAGGCCAGGGTGGACGGCGAACGGGGCCGGCCAGCCCGGCCGTTGGATGCCTACCGCGATGACCAGTCCTTCGACGATTACCTGGCCTGGCTGGAGCGCCGGCTGGCCGCCTGCCGCGATCTGCTGGCCTCGTCCGGCACGCTGTATGTCCACTTGGACTGGCACGCCGTACACTACGTCAAAGTGGCGTTGGATCGGCTGTTCGGCCGCGAGCGGTTCCTCAACGAGATCATCTGGTGCTACCACGGCCCGTCCCCCATCCGCAGCGCGTTCAAGCGCAAGCACGACACCATCCTGGCTTACACGCGCTCGGCCGACTACTTCTTCGACGCGGACGCGGTGCGCGTGCCCTATGACGCGGCCACGGTGAAAACCTTCGCCAGCAGCCCCAAGGCCGGCTTCGGCAAAACGCCCAACCTGGACCGCGGCAAGGTGCCCGAAGACTGGTGGTACTTCCCCGTGGTGGCGCGGCTCCACTCTGAGCGGGCCGGCTACGAGACCCAGAAGCCCGAGGCGCTGTTGGCGCGCATCATCAAGGCGTCCAGCCGGCCGGGCGATCGGGTGGGCGACTTTTTCGCGGGCGCAGGGACGACCGGGGTGGTCGCGGCCCGGCTGGGACGGGATGCCGTGTTGGCCGATCGTAACCCGGTGGCGGCCGAGAAGACGCTGCTGCGGCTGGCGCGGCTCGACCCGCAGCCGCAGGTGCGGCTGTGGCGCTATTTTACAGGAACAGGGGAGGCGTGAACATCATGGCAAAAGAGACGCAAGACGCGATCCCTAACACGCTCCAGCACGGCGTGGTGGTGAAGTTTGACGCCGACCGCGGCTACGGCTTCATCCGGCCGGCCGGCGCGCTGGAGGGCGAGAACAAGGATGTGTTCGTACACATCCGTAACGTGCCGGGGCACGCGCGGCTGCACCCCGGCCAGCGCGTGCGTTACTACCTGATCCGCACTGAGAAGGGGCTGGCTGCCATCAACGTGGAGGTGGGATCGGTGCTGGCGACGCCTTATCTCCGCTACGTCCTGATCGGCCTGGGTACTGCGATAGTGCTGCTGTTTTTCCTGGCTACCGTGCTCGACCGTCCCGCCTCGTTGGTGTTGTGGATCGTGATGTGGGCCGGCGCGTTGAGCATCAGCACCCTCGGCTTGTACGGCTACGACAAGGCCCAGGCGCAAGGCGGTGGCCTGCGCGTGCCCGAATTGGTCTTGCACCTGCTGGCCGCCCTGGGCGGCACGCCGGGGGCTTTCCTGGGGATGCGCCTGTTTCGCCACAAGACCAACAAGCCGCGTTTCCAGGCCATCTTCTGGCTGATCGTGGCCGCGCAGCTTGGTGT
>DAOUAT010000114.1:0-2830 GCA_034433275.1 Anaerolineae bacterium | reverse complement strand
GCGAGATCCGTAACGGACGATTGGCCCTCCGCCACATTTGGGCCGGGCTTCACCGTGCGCGCCGGCCCGCTCCCCGGCCAGATCGCCAGCGGCGCGACCCTCTACCCGGTGCTCGCCTGGCAGATGGCCGACCCGCCGCGCGACATCGCCACCTCGGTGCGGCTCGTGGCGGCCGACGGCGCGACCTGGACCCAGGGCGTTGACGAGCGACCGGCCGGGCCGGGCTATCCGGGCATCACCTGGCCTGCGGGCCTGGTGGTAGCCCAGACCGCCCGCCTGCCGATCCCGCCAGGCACGCCCCCGGGCGCGTACCGCGTCGAGCTGGTGGTCTACGACCCGGCCACCGGCCAGCCCTGGCCCGTGCAGACCGGCGACTTGGCGCTCAGCCCCAACGGCGTGTACCTGGGGGAGGTCATCGTCACACGGGCGGCTGAAGCCGCGACTACGAACAGGCCGCTGGCCCGATTCGGCCCCTTGGCGCTGATCGAGGCCGCCACCCCTGCGACGACGGTCGCGCCAGCCGGCCAGATCACGGTCTCGCTGCTGTGGCAGGCGGCGGAAGCGCCTGGCGAGCCGCTGGTGGTCGTCGTGCAGCTACAGGATACCGCGGGCGCGGTGGTCGCTGGTCTGGAAGAGGAGCCGGTCGGCGGGCGCTACCCCACGCAGGTTTGGGACGCAGGCGAGCTGGTGCGCGATCGGCACACGCTGGCGTTGCCAGCCGACCTGCGGCCAGGCGCGTATCGGTTGATCGTGGGCGTGTATCGCGCGGCCGACCGGGCAAGGCTGATGACGCGCTACGGAGCGTTCGGCCAACGCGATTACTGCACGATCACGCAAATCACGGTGAGGTAGAAAGACAATGAGTTCAGCGACGACCCCCTTGTTCTCCGAGGCATTCGTGTCGAGCCTGAAATCGCTGATCGAGTCGCATCATGCGCTGTATCCGAACATCCCACCCCAGGGCATCTTTTTCGAGCCCCTGGTTGCGCGAGCGTTCAGGCGATCGGGTTGGCCGGCCGATGAGGTGATGCTGAGTCAAACGAACAGCCCGCAGCACGACTTGCGCGTCGGCAGCCATAGAATTTCTCTCAAAACGGAGACTGGGGCCGGCACGCACCCGAACCTTATCAGCATCACCAAGTTATGCACAACGGAGACCGGCGCCTGGGATTCGGCCGCGCTGGTAGCGCATACGCTGGAACACCTGAGCCGGTACGAGCAGGTGTTGATGTTACGCGCTATTTGGGGGCCGTCAGCGTTCGACTACCAGTTACTGGTGATTCCGCTGGAACTGCTCAAACGCATCGCTGATGTTACCGTGCAGCCCGTGGGCCGGCGTCCAGGACGCCAAAGCCTGGCAGCAGATGTGCATGGCCCAAGCGGCAAGTTGTTCCGGGTGCATTTCGACGGGGCGGATGGCAAATGCCAGATCAGGGGGCTATCGGTATCCACGTGCCAGATGTTGGCCGAATGGGGCCAACCCGTCACGAATTGACGCCAAGCTGTTACTCGCACTTACTAGACTTCCGAAAAACAAGCCAATAGCAATGATGTCGCCGAGCGTGGTGCGCCGTTTTCCACTGTGGCGACATGATAGGCCCGGTCCTCACCTTGACGATGCAATCACAGGCGCAGAATCCCACCTGAATCGCCGCTTGAATCACGTCAACGTGCGCCCACTGAAAGCGATGGCCGTGTACATAGTCGGTAATCTTGCAGAAGAGAATGCCCTCCGGCTCGAGCACCCGATAGGCTTCGCTCATAAACGGTGGATAGAGATGGGAGAAGTTATAACCGTTCTCGGCCGATGACTTCAACACCAAACCGAATCTCAGATTGAAATCCTTTGTGCGATCCTGGCCCTGGTTCGGCACGTGCGGCGGGTCATATACGACCACATCAAAACTGGCGTCCTGGAAGGGCATGCGCAGGTTGTCGCCTAGGATGTCGGGATGCACTCGGCTTTCGATATCCAGCCCGACCACTGGCCGCTGGCTTCCTTCCCAGAAGCGCCCCTTATTCACGGTGGCATCCAAGATGCGCCGTGGCTGGGAGCGGGGATAAAAGTCCAGCATGCGCTCCAGAAGCGCCGCGTCCGTCCCATCCCAGACTGAAGGAAGCGTCTGGTAGCCATTAGACTCAGTCGCAACTTGAGGCTCCAGCTGAAGTCCTGGCACCAGGGCCAGTTGTCCACCGGCTTTTGGCTTTCCCATCTCCACCTCCACTTCACACACCGCTCAAAGCTGACATCGCTTGCACAATTATACTTGAACTTACGCTTCATGCTATACTTGAACCTACACGCATTATAACACACTGTATAATACAGTGTCAAGGATTACTATGCCACGTGTACGTGACACAAAGGTCGTCCTCTATCTGACCGAGGAGCAGCGGCACGATCTCGCCGAACGGGCGCGGCTGGTCGGCCTCTCGGTGCCGAACTATCTCCGCTTCCTGCTCGGCTGGCCTCCGGAAATACCTGGGGGCCGAAAGGATTTAATGCCCTCGGATGCCAAGATATCCACAAAGGAAAAAACACCATGAAAAAGGCGGACAAGTCTTTGACTTGTCCGCCTTCACGATGCCTGGTCGTGCACCTTGCTCCGAACCTCGTCACTCGGCTTGCATAAACCAGCTTGCTCAGGCCAGGCAACCCCGTGGCACCCGAGGGTGACCGCTTATGGCTGCTACCTTCCGGTCCTGACCAAGTTCACAGGCCCCCGCCGCACAGGACCCAACCATCAACGCCCGCTGGCCCAGCAGTCCCGCTGACCGCAGCTCCTCGGCAAGGAATTCAACCCCGCTGTAGCGGATTGCGGGTTACAGG
>DAOUAT010000113.1:0-1989 GCA_034433275.1 Anaerolineae bacterium | reverse complement strand
ACCCGCGCGCCCGGCCCCAGCGCCGCGTTGCCGAAGTCCAGGTTCAGGGCATATTCCAGCCCCACGTCGAAGGGGTGGTCGTAGGACACGCCGACGTGCTGCACCGGGAACCAGCCGTCTGGTCCCTTGCCGCTGCCGGAGACGGCCACCTGTTGGCTGATCATTGTACACATGGTTCGGACTCCTGAGTCGGAAATTCGGACGCGGACGGGCGCGGACATGCGTGGATAAGAATCCGGCCGGTGTGCGGTGTTTGCGATCTACACCTCGTGCCGGTGTGTGTCGGGTGCGGCACGGCAGTCTGTTCCATCAGGCCAGGTGCTGCGCCAAAAAGGTAAACACCTTGCGCCAGCCGTCCACGGCGGCCGCTTGCCGATAGTTGGGCCGGTCGTGATAGAAGAAGCCGTGTCCGGCGTCGGGGTACATGTGAAACTCGTAGGCCTTGCCGTGCTGCTGCAGCGCCTCCTCGTGGCGGGCCACCTGTTCTGGCGACGGGCTGCGGTCGTCCGCACCGAAGAGGCCCAGCAGGGGGCACCCCAGGTCGGCGGTGTAATCCACCGGCGCGACGGGTTGCTTGGGCGTCAGCTCCTCCGGCGCCATCACCACCCGGCCGCCCCAGCAATCTATGACCGCGGCGAAGCCTGGCACGCGGCACGCGGTCAGGTACGCGTGGCGGCCGCCGGAGCAGGTGCCGAAGACCGCGATTTTTCCGTTGACATAAGGCAGACTGCGCAAATAGGCCAGCGCGCCAGCCACATCGCCCAGCACGCGGTCATCGGGCACGCCGCCGGCGCCCCGCACGGTCGCAGCCACATCTTCGGGCGTGCCGTGGCCCTCGCGGAAGTAGAGGTTGGGGCAGAGCGCCGCGTAGCCGGGGTGCGCGAACTTGCGGGTCGCCTCACGATACCACTCGTCCCAGCCGGGCAGGTGGTGGATCAGCACGACGCCGGGGAACGGGCCGGGCCCTAGCGGCCGGGCGAAGTAGGCGTTGATCGTCTCGCCGCCCGCCCAGGCCAGTGTGACCGTCTCAGCCAGCATCCCTTCGTACATGTCGGTGCGGTACATGGGTTATCTCCGTGTGGTTGAGGAATCGGACGCTCGCATTATACACCCATTTGTCCGTTCTTGTGCAACCGCGCAGGAAACGAGTCGTGCAAGGTCACTTGCCGATTGGACAAGCGGTAAGACATAGTTTTGACGATACATTACATCTACGCACACGAAACCCGCCCCCTCCGCCTCAGTTGTCTGCTTCAAGCGCCAGCTCCGCCAACGCCACCCACTCCCCCGGCCGATCGGCCACGGCCAGGGCCTGATGTGCAATGCCGGCTTGAACCAGGGCGTCCACCGCCTGGCCGATCTCCTTCGCTGGCCAACCGAATAGTGTGGTGAAGTTCCTCATCTGCGCCGCGCCCACCGAGCGTAGATACAGCTCAGCCAGCCGGGTGCGCGCCTCGGCCTGGCGGATGGGCCGGGCGCGTTCCGGGAGGTCCGGATACCAGCGATGGACGCACTCATAGACGAACGCATATTTCCACGCGCCGGCCTCTGCGATGCCCACGGGCAGGATCTTGAAGTCGGCCTGGAGCATCTCGACCGCCCGATGGAACGCCGCGTCGCTGGCCTTGCTGGTCATGCGCGCCAGCTTGCGCAGGCTCACGGTGTCCAGCGGCCCCTGGCTCAGCAGCGTCTCGTAGAGGGTCTTGGCCTCCATGGTCAGCCGGCCCTCATCGTACTGGACCAGGTAGTCCTGTTCCGGCTCGCGGTAGTTCTCGGAAAGGGCGTAGAAGAACGGCGCGACTTCCAGGCTGATGAAGGTGGCCTTGCGGCGCAGCACCTTGGCGTAATACCAGCGCCGGGCGCCCAGCAGCTCGTCTTTCCAACTCCAGGTGACGTGGCCCGGATCGTCGTGCTCATCGGCCACGGGGCGCTCGCCGGCCACCGCCGTCCACAGGCTGGGCAGCGTCACTTCTTTGATCGGCCAGAAGT
>DAOUAT010000112.1:0-4128 GCA_034433275.1 Anaerolineae bacterium | reverse complement strand
CGGTGCGCGGTTGCAGGGACTTAAGCCGCCGTAAGCCTAACGAGAGTACACTGTCGAGCACGAACAGATTGCCTTGCACAAAACCTTTGTTTGCGCGCAGCCAGTCGTTCAGGAGGCCTGGCGACAGAAGTTGGCCGCCCAGATCGGCGACCAGGGATGCCACCGCGGTCACCAGGCAGCCGGCATCGTTCAGCGTCGGTTGAAGGCTGGTGCCCAGCCCGTCTTGCGCCCATTCTGTGTCGCGCTGCGAGTATGCAGTGACCATGGTTTTCCTCTATGCGTCGCAGGCCAGTCGGAAGGTGACGAACGAGTACCCTTCGGTGGCCAGCAGGTGCGCCTGGGCGTGCGTGGCGTTGCTGCCGTGCCGCAGCCACGGCGGGTAGAAGATGCTGCCCAGGACGCGCGGCGGCCGGCCCGCGGGCTGGGGGATATCTTCGGTTTCACCCGACCATTCGCACAAGAATGTCTGCTTCAGGCCGCCGCGCAGCTCAGGGGTGTGCCCCGGCGTGTGGGGCCAGAGTTCCAGGTTGATGCCATCCGCGATGTCTTCTATGTAGAGCTCTTGTAGCTCGGCCATGGTCGGCAAACGGTAGATGTGGCCGGCGCCAGCGCTGGCCCAGCGACAATAGGCCAATGCGTCTGCCTGCGAAACGGTGGTGATGGGCGAGCCGGGTGGCTCGGGCCGCTTTAACGCAGCCGGGAGTGCCTGGCCGGTCATCTGCAAGCACCTTTTGTACTCGGCGCGGGTGACGGGATGGCTGACGAGCAGGGCGCGCACCCCGGCGCCGGTGATGTTGAGCAACGTATCCATAGGCGAACCACGATTTTCGACAGCGTGCGCTTGGCCAGCGTCCCCCCCTGGACGTCGCAGCTTGCTGCGTCCCGCCCCACGGAGCATCAGATCAGCATCTGCAACCTGGCGGCCGCGTCGGCGCAGCGCGCCAGGGTCCGCGCGCGGCCCAGGGCGATCAGGCTGCCGAACAACGGCGGCGCAACGTTCTTGCCGGTGGTGGCCACCCGCAGGATGCCGAACAGTTGTCCCACTTTCAGCCCCAACTCGACCGCCAGCTCGCGCAGTGCGGGCTCCAGCGCTGCTTCGGTGAACGGGAGCTGGCCGATCACCCGCTGCAGCGTCTCCAGGGCGGCCAGCGATTGTGCGGCGTTCAGCCCTTTGGCGATCAGCATGGCGGGATCGTAGTCAATTCTCTCCAGAAAGGCAAAATCCACCAGGTCCCAGCCTCGGCCAGCGTCTTGATGCGCTCTTGCACCAGCGGCACGACCACGGGCAGCGCCGGATCGGCCTGGATCTCCGCCAGCGGGATGCCCGCTTCCTCGCTCCAGAACGGCGCGATGCGCGCGGCCAGGTCGGCCGGCGCCAGCTGGCGGATGTAGTGACCGTTCATCCAGTCGAGCTTGCTCATGGGCAGCGCGCCGGCCGCGGGGTTGATGTCGCGGATGTCGAACTTGGCGATCGCCTGCTGGCGGGTGAACAGATCAGCGTCCGCGCTGTAGGCCCAGCCCATGCCTGACAGGAAGTTGAACATGGCCTCGGGCAGGTAGCCGGCCTCGCGGTACTCGCGGATGTAGGTCAGCAACTCCTCATCCCCTTCGACCCGTTTCTTGCGCTTGCTCAGCTTGCCCACGCCACTGGGATCCAGGATCAACGGCAGGTGGGCGAAGATCGGCATCTCCCAGCCCAGGGCGCGATAGAGGTTGACGTGCAGCGGCACGCTGCTCAGCCACTCGTCCCCGCGCAGGATGTGGGTGATGGCCATCAAGTGGTCGTCAATGACGTTGGCGAAGTGATAGGTGGGGAAGCCGTCCGACTTCACCATGATCGGGTCGCGCACCTTGTCGTTGTCGAACGGCTTGATCTTGCGCAGGATGTCCACGAAGGAGGTCTGACCCTCGGTGGGCATGGCGAAGCGCACCACCGAGGCCGCGCCCGATGCCTCCAGCTCAGCCCGCTGTGCGGTGGTGAGCGTGCGGCAGCGGCGGTCGTAGCCGATGGCGTCCTCTTTGCGCGCCATCTGCTCCTTGCGCAGCGCGTCCAGCCGCTCCTCCGAGCAGTAGCAGCGGTAGGCCAGGCCATCGCGGATCAGCCGGTCGGCCCACTGGTGATAGATGGGCAGGCGCTCGGACTGAAAGTAGGGGCCGTAGTCGCCGCCCACCCCAGGCCCTTCGTCGTAATCCAGCCCCAGCCAGGCCAGGCTGTCTATGATGTCTTGCAGCGAATCGGGCACGTAGCGGGTGCGGTCGGTGTCCTCGATGCGCAGAATGAACGTGCCGCCGGTGTGGCGTGCACACAGCCAGTTGAACAATGCCGTCCGCGCGCTGCCCAGGTGAAAGTACCCCGTAGGACTCGGGGCCATCCGCACGCGTACAGTGGAATGATCGCTCATATGTGATCCCCTACGACTGGATTCTAATATGGCCGGCCCGATCAACGGGCCGGCGGGGGTTACAAACCCCTTGGAGCAGATTTCCCTGAGTTCCCCCAGTTCCCGTACTTCCCTCAATTCCTTCGGTTCGCTTTTCTACCGTGCGCGAAACGTCCCCACACTCTGTTCAAACACCGGCGCCATCGCGGCGGCGGTCTCGGGGACGGACGAGAAGCTGATGATCCAGGTTTCGTCCGCGGCCGCCACCAGGTATTGGCGGCCGACCAGGGTCGTGGCCTGGCCGTTGGCCCGGGTGAACGGCAGCGTGTAGGCGATGGATGCGGCGGGCAGGCCGCCGATTTGGCGGTCGGTCCGCGTCTCGCTCACGGTGAAGCCCAGTTGGCGGTATTGCGCGACGATGGGCTCGACGGCAGCGGGCAGATCGGGGGTGGCCGAGCCGACGCGACGGATGTTCAGGCTATCGCTGAACCCGCCGGCCGGATCCGCGGCGTGATAGGCCCACAGCGCCGCGCTCTGCAGCGTCTCTGCGCTCCCGATCAGCGCAGCCAGGTCGGGGTTAGAGGCCTGGAATGCGGCCAAGGTCTCGGCCGCGGCGGTCCCAGCCAGGTCCAACACCTGCCAGTCGGCAGGGAGCGCGATACGCGCCGTGCCCGCGGCGTAGTCAACCCAGCCCGCGGGCAGCGGTGACACGGTCGCCGTGGGCGGCGCCAGCGTGGGCGCAAGGGTGGGCGTCGGCGTCGGCGCTACCGGCCGCGGACATGCGGCCAGCAGGCTAACGGTCAACAACAGCGTTGTGAATGTGAGCGTGCAGGAACGCATACCCATGATTCTCTCCCCCGGTAATCAACACCCGACAGGTGTAGAGACGTGCAGTCGAGATGCTCGTCGTGAAAAATGGACTCTGAGCACCCTGTCCGGGCTGTGGCCCTCCGCTCAGAGCCTGGCCTAAGCTCGGCGAAAGGGTGCTCCGCTACGCAGGCTGTTAACCCGCTCAGCATGACATGACGTACATTGCACATTGCACATTCTACATTCTACATTTCACATCGTACATTGCACAGCCCCCTACCCATCAAACCCGATCTTCCTGTGCCGCAGGGCTACGCTCTCGGCCAAGCCGATGCCCACCAGCGTGGTCAGCAGCGAGCTGCCGCCGTAGCTGATGAACGGCAGCGGGATGCCGGTGACAGGCATGATGCGCAGGTTCATGCCGACGTTGATCAGCATTTGGAACAAGATCATGGCGGTCACCCCGGTGACGATCAACATGCCGAAGGTGTCGCGCGCTTGCCCGGCGATGCGCACCAGCCGCCACAGGAGCAGGGCGAAGAGCAGGATCAGGACTGCCGCGCCCAAGAAGCCCAGCTCCTCCGCGGTGACGGAGAAGATGAAATCAGAGTGCCGGACGCGCAGGAAGTGAAGCTGGTTCTGCGAGCCGCGAAACAGGCCGCGGCCCAGCCAGCCGCCGGAGCCGATGCTGATCATGGCCTGCTCGATGTTGTACAGGTCTTCGGGCTTCACTTTCGATGGGTCCACCAGCATCAGGATGCGATCCTTCATGTAATCCTGCATGACATAACGCCAGGCCAGTACGCCGGCGCCCGCGGCCAGCCCGCCGAACAGCAGCGCGTGGTGGGTCCGTAACCCGCCCACCAGCAGCATGAGCGCGGCGATGGCGACCACCGACAGCGCGGTGCCCAGGTTGGGCTGCAGGTAGATCAGGATC
>DAOUAT010000111.1:0-35517 GCA_034433275.1 Anaerolineae bacterium | reverse complement strand
TCTGTCTCTCTCGGTGGTCTGCCGCAGGTGAGCCGTGTGGAACAGACCGACGGCCGGCTGACGGTGTACGGCCGGGGGGAGCGCTTCGTCAGCGCGGTGGTGGGCGCGCTGGAAGATGCGGCCATACCATTCCTCGACCTGCGAACCGTGCAGCCCAGCCTGGAAGATGTGTTCCTGGCGCTGACCGGCCGGGAGATGCGGGAGTGACGCCATGAGAAGCTACAGCCACCTGCTCCGCGCCAACTGTCAGTTGTTCCTGCGCGAGCCGATCACCGCGTTCTTCACGCTGGGGTTCCCCATCGTGCTGGTGGGGTGCTGGCCGCCATCCTGGCCATTTGCACCGCGCTGGCCGCCAAACTTTTCCGTTGGGAGTAACATCATGTCAAGCGTCGAACCTTCGATCCTCTCCGATCAGCTTCCCCCCGGCTACACGGCGCGTCCGGTCACACTGGACGACGCCGAGGCCGCGGCTGACCTGGAAAATGCGTACACCATCGCCATGACCGGCAAGCCCGGCATCGAGGCCGGCGAGATCCGCAGCGACTGGGGGCAGGTCACCATGAACCTGGCGACCAACACCCTGGCCGCCTGGTCGCCGGACGGCGTGCTGGCCGGCCTGGCCGAGGTGTGGGACAGCGAGCCCCATGTGCGGCACTACATCTACGCGGTGACGCATCCCGACCACCTGGGCCGGGGCATCGGTACAGCACTGGCCGCCTGGACTGAGGCGCGCGGCCGGCAGCTGCTCGCCGTCGCGCCCGCCGAAGCGCGCGTGATCCTGCGCCAGTTCAAGATGAACGCGGACGAGGCCGCGGCCCGGCTGCTGCACGCCCAGGGCTACGCCATCGTGCGCCACAACCTGCGCATGGCGATCGAGTTCAACGGTGCGCCACCCGCAC
This sequence comes from Anaerolineae bacterium, assembly GCA_034433275.1. Lineage (GTDB taxonomy): Bacteria > Chloroflexota > Anaerolineae > CG2-30-64-16 > CG2-30-64-16 > DAOUAT01. The sequence continues at coordinate 34,618 of DAOUAT010000111.1, read as the reverse complement.
CCGTCTCACCCGAAGGCTTGATCCTCCGACCGCTCATCCGCGGGGAAGAGGAGCGCGCACTGATCATGGCCCTCCGCGAGGAATTCCAGGATCACTGGGGCCACGTCGAAACCCCGTTCGAGCAGGAATACGCGGAGTGGCAGCACTACATGGCGACCAGCCCGACCTATGATCCGGCCCTGGTCTTTGTGGCGATGGATGGTGACGCGATCGCCGGCACTGCGATCTGCCAGGACCGCTGGGCCGAGGACCCCGATGTCGGCTGGATCCGTGCGCTGGGGGTGCGCCGGCCGTGGCGCCGCCGCGGGGTCGCGTTGGCGTTGCTGCAGCAATGCTTCACTGCGCTTTATGGCCGGGGCAAGCACGCGGCCAAGCTGGGGGTGGACGCCGACAGCCTCACCGGCGCGACGCGGCTGTACGAGAAGGCCGGTATGTCTCTGGAGCGCCGGTATGACGTCTACGAAAAGGAACTGCGGCCCGGCCGCGACCTGAGCATCCGGGCGTTGGCGTGACCAGGGGGGCAGTTCCCCGTATCGCAAGCGACGCCACGGCCCTTTCGGGTGAACAGCCATCAATCGGGAATCGAAGCTTTAGCCGGTTTCTCGCACGGCGCGCCAGACCGGCTGAAGCCTCGACTCCAGGGCAACACTCCCCCTTCCCTCGCAGGGCGGGGGGCCGGGGGCAACACTCCCCCTTCCCTCGCAGGGAGGGGGGCCGGGGGGGTAGGTTACCTCCTCCTCCAGGCCGCCATCATCACCGCGCTCCTGCTCAATCGTCAGCAGCAAGACTTCTTCGCACTGCTCTTCATCCCGATCAGCCTGAGCGCGGTGTTGTACTACGGCAAGCGCGGCTTCTGGTGGGTCGCGGCGTTCGCCCTGGCCCTGGCCGTGCCGCTGATCGCGCCGCGCAGCGATTGGCGGCTGGGCGCGGTGCTGGTGCTGAACTACGGCGGGCTGTGCTTCCTGTTCGGCGGCTACGCTTACCAGGTGCGCCGGGCTGAAGCGGCCCGCCGCGAAAACCAACGCGTGTACGGCGAGCTGCAAGTCGCCCACGGCCGGCTCCGACAGTCCGCTAACCAGCGAGAGGAGTTGGCGGCCGAGCAGGAGCGCAACCGCCTGGCGCGCGAGCTGCACGACTCGGTCAGCCAAACCATCTTCAGCGTCACCCTCACCAGCCAGGCCGCCCGCGTGCTGTTGGATCGCGACCCGACGCGCGTCCCCGAGCTGCTCGACCGGATCTGCGGCGGCTGCCCCGATCTGGCCCTGCTCGACTGGGAGCTGCCGGGGATGCCCGCCGAGACGCTGCTGGCGCCACGATCAGACCCTTCGTTGCCGCCGCCCCGTTACGCATTGTCATTGACCAGCCCGCTCAGGGTGACGCAAGCGCCCGTCCGGAACCCCAAACCGCCGCGCCGAATCTGCACTTCGACTGTCTGACCGCCGCCGATGGTCTTTCCTTCAGCCTGACCACAGCCATCCTCCAGGATCAGCGGGGCTTCATGTGGTTTGGGACGCGCTACGTGCTGGATAAATACGATGGCAGCGATTTCACCGTCTACTTCTCGTGCTTTCCGGCATGGCCTTCGCCGTTGGGCTGGTTCTGTTCGCGGCGCGAAGAATCCTGCGATAGGTGGAATTCGCTCGTGTGCGACCTGCTCGAATGCCCTTGGTGTCCGACGCGCCAGGGGCATTCGGGTTTGCAGAGGGCAGATAAGGCGGCAATCGGGCTCAGGGCGCCTCATAGAGTTGAACCCGCCCCCCATAAAAATCACGCTGCCGGGTGACGCGCATCTGCGCGGCCAGCGTTTGGGGGACTAACCCTCCCGGATCCGTATACGAGTCATGGCTGTACACCAGCCAGACTCGCTTCCGGCCGCTCACCACGGAAACCAGATCGGGTATGTCGTCGGCCGTCATCTTGGGTTCCAGGACGCCGTCATCAATCAGGTCGAGCGGAACGCCCCGTTTCACAACCTGGAGCGCATACTGCTGTTCATAGGGCTTGAAATAATAGTCGAACGCGATTTCCACGAAGTTAGAGTTGAACAGGACCAGGTCATCCTTCTGGGCGAAATTGGCCACGTAACCCGCTGGCGTGTGCCAATCCTCCTTGTACATGAACCTGAAGTAATCGCTGGCCGCGAACAGGTTGAAAACGCCCAGAATCCCCAACCCAACGATCATCAGAAAGCGAAATCTGAGCTGCGCGATGCCGGCCGCCAACACCAGGATCAGCGGGATCGTGAGCCAGATCAGGGTGCGATCGTAAAAGATGGGCCGGCGGATGCTCACGAGTAGCTCGCCCAGGAAGGGGATGGCGAACAGAGCCGCCAGAAACAGCAATTGCGAGATGCGCTTCCGATAGTGCAGCAGCCCCAGGCCGAGCGCCAACGCGAACGCGATCCAGGTCACCGTGAACTCGCCGGTCTGGCCGGGTGTGAGTGTGGGCGCATTGACGAAGGACTTGAGCGCCCAGAGAACGGTGTCCCAGGTCGGTGCAGGGATCCAAAACTCCCTGTAGACGCCACTGGCCTGCCGGATGAACGCCAGGCTCCACGGGCTCCAGAGCAGGAGAATGCCGATCTGCGCCTTCACCCAGTTCCCGCAAGCGGGCGCCCGGAAGGCAGGTGGCGGCCCCGATTTCTTGATCCGCTGAAACAGCAGCAGACCCAGGACGAAAACATTGGTGGCGACAGGGAAGAGGACGGCCGTGTTGTGGGTCAGCAAGGTCGCGGCCGAGAATACGACAAACGCGGCCCAGGCCAGGTCAGTCTCAATCGTCCGCACGGGCGGCCAACGATGGCGGGACAGCCAGGCGCGCCAGCCGGTCTGAACGCCGGGCTCGACCTGGTAGCTGAAATCGCGTTTGGCCTCCGGTTCGACCGGCTCCGCCGTCCGCCAGGCGTGCAGATATTCCCGCAACTGGCCGCCGATGGGCCGGGTGGCGCGTGGATCCATCAGCAGCCTGACGAGTGCATAGATCGCCACTGCAACGTTGAACGTCAGGAGGGTGTACATGCGCGTTTCCTGGGCGTAGCGGATGTTGAAGGGCGAGAGCGCCAGCAGCACCGCCGCCGCCAGGCCCAGCACCGCGCCCGACAAGCGCTTGCCGATCAGGTAAACGATCGGGATCGTCCCCGCACCGAACAGCGCCGAGAGTAGACGGACATGATAGGGCGTGTCCTTGCCCAGCGCGATCCAGCCGTGGAGCAGGAGATAATAGAGGGGTGGATGCTGGTCAACCCTGACCGACCAGCCGAGCAGTTCGGGGATACTGTGGTTGGCGAGCCAGACGCTGAACGTTTCATCTAACCACATCCCTTTGCTGTCGAGCAGCAAAACACGCAGCACGCCGCCAACCAACGTGATGAATACAACCAACCAGGGCGCCAACTCCCCAACGTCAGTTTCCTCGTTCATGGTCTTTCCTGCTGCCTCCTCGCCAGGAAATGACAGAACCCACTTAGTCTCATCAGAATTGTACCACCATTCCGCAAATAGCTGATGATCCCGGTGCGGTCAGACTTGGTCTTGACATGCGCCGCGCCGCCGTTATACTACCTGCAATCAAACGGATGTGTTCGGCACAGGAGAAGATTGAATGAGCATGGAACCGATCTGGGCGCCCGCCGCGACGCCCCCACCGCCGGGCCAGCGCGTGCTGCTGGCGGTCTTCGCGCACCCTGACGACGAATCGTTCGGGCCGGGCGGCACGCTGGCGCGCTACGCCGCAGAGGGTGCGCGGGTGTGGCTGGTGTGCGGCACCGACGGCAACGCCGGCACCGTAGACGCGTCGATGCTGGAAGGCTATGCCAGCGCGGGCCAGTTGCGCGCGGCCGAGCTGTGCTGCGCCGCGCAGGCGCTCGGTCTGGCAGGGGTGGATTGGCTGGGCTATCGCGACAGCGGCATGCCCGGCGCGCCGGAGAACCAGCACCCGGACAGCCTGGTGCAGGCCCAGATGGAACGGCTGGTGGGCCAGCTCGTCACATCAATCCGCCGGCACCGGCCCCAGGTGATCATCTGCGACAACCGGCACGGCGGCTACGGCCACCCCGACCACATCAAGCTGCACCAGGCCACCATGCTGGCGGTCGCGGCCGCGGCCGACCCGGCCCGTTACCCCGAGGCCGGCCCGCCGCACCGCGCCGAAGCCGTGTATCACCCCGCGTTCACCGCGGGCCTGCTCAAGGTGATCGTGCGCCTGATGCCGCTGTTCGGCCGCGACCCGCGGCGCTTCGGCCGCAACCACGATATTGACCTGCTGCAGGTGATCAGCTGGGAGGCGCCGGTCCACGCCCGCATTGACATCAGCCGCTACCTGGAGGTCAAACTGCGGGCGTCGGCTTGCCACGAAAGCCAGGCCGGGCCGAGCGGGATGTTCCGCTGGCTGCCGAAGTTCATTGTGCGACGCATGAACAGCATCGAGAGCTTCACTCAGGCGATCCCCGCGCCGGGGAAGGGGGTGCGGCGGGATCTGTTTGTGGGTTAGGGTCGTAGAATCCTCGTTTTCTAGCGATCGGCCATTTTGACGTTCTCGCGCTTGCCCGGTATAATCCTGCTAACCTTTCCGTGAACGCTGCCGTGAACGCTAACGGAGCATTAAGGGAGGCGCTCATCGCAGGAGGTTTGATCCGATGACGAGCAAACGGGTGAACATCGTGGATGTCGCACGCGCGGCCGGCGTGTCTGCCCAAACGGTTTCGCGCGCGCTGAACAACAAGGGTGAGATCAGCCCGGAGACGCGTGCGCGCGTCCTCGAAATCGTCGAACGCCTGGGCTACCGGCCCAACACCCTCGCCCGCGGCCTGGTGACCCAGAAGACCGCCACGCTGGGCCTGGTCGTGCCCGATATCGCCAACCCCTTTTTCTCAGAGGTCGCGCGCGGCGCCGAGGATGCCGCGCGCGCGGCCGGTTTCAGTTTATTGCTGTGCAACACCATGGAGAACCCCACCCGCGAGATGGAGGCGTTGCGCACGCTGGAGGCGCAGCGCGTCGATGGCATCGTCCTGTGCAGCTCGCGGCTCTCAGACGAAGAACTCAGCACCATTTTGACCAGGCTCCCGACCGTCGTCCTGGTCAACCGCGAAATGTCCAAGGGTGATCTGCGATCGGCCTGCATTGATGACGAAGCCGGTGCGCGGTGTGCCGTGCAGCACCTGCTGCACAGCGGCCGGCGCGTGATCGCGTTCCTGGCCGGGCCGCCGGCCTCGGTCAGCGGCCGGCAGCGGGAGCGCGGGTATCAGGCCGCACTTGTGGCAGCAGGCATATCCGTGACACCCGACCTGAGCGTGGAATGCGCGCCGCACCTGGAAGGGGGATATCATGCGACCCGCCAACTCCTTGCGCGCCGGCCCGATGTTAACGCCATCTTCTGTTACAACGACCTGGTGGCCGTGGGCGCGCTGCAAGCGTGTGCCGTGCTGAGCCGCCGCGTGCCGGAAGACATCGCGGTGGTAGGAAGTGATGACATCTTGCTCGCCGGCCTCGTCACGCCACCACTGACGACCATGCGCAGCGACAAGCGCGCCCTGGGCGCCGAGGCCGTGCGGCTGTTGCTGCGGAGAATAGAGGGCTGCGCGGAGGGGTGCGAAAACGTTGTGCTGCAACCCGAGCTCATCGTGCGCGCTAGCGCGCCGGCCGGAACCGGCAGCGGAGCCGGGTGACAGGCGCAGGCGCCTTAACCCTCCGGACGCCTGGGCTTGCCCCGGAACGCAGCAAGCTGCGATGTCCATTGATGGAGAACTAGTATGGAACCGTGGAATCGTTTTATGGCCGCGGCGCGCGGGAACCAAACCGATCAGATCCCGGTGGCCTTGATCGTGGACAGCCCGTGGCTGCCCGGCTACGCGGGGGTGAACACCCTCGACTACTTCCTGCACCCCGATGTGTGGTGGCGGGCGAACCACGACCTGCTGGCCCGTTTCCCCGATGTGGCCTGGGTCCCGGGCTTCTGGGTGGAGTACGGCATGGCCGCGGAGCCGTCGGCGTTCGGCGCGCGGGTCGTGTGGCATCACGACTCGCCGCCCTCCATCGAGCCGCTGCCGGGAGGCCTTGATGCCCTGGCCGGGCTGCGGCCGGCTGATCCGCAAGAGCACGGCTTCATGCCGCTGGCACTCCAGTTGTACCGGGACGCGCAGCGCCGTTTGCGGGCAGAAGGCCTGGCGGTGCGCATGGTTGCCGCGCGCGGGCCGCACGCGGTGGCGGGCTGGCTGCTGGGCATCACCGAGCTGATGGTGGCGCTGAAGCGCCAGCCCGAACGCATCGCGCCTGCGCTGGATGTGCTGACCGACACCGTCATCGCCTGGCTGCGCGCCCAGGCCGACGCGGTGGGCGGGGTGGAGGGCATCCTGCTGCTGGACGACATCCCTGGGATGCTCTCGCCCAGGCTGTTCGACGCGCTGGCCGCGCCCTACCTGGCGCGCATCTTCGAGGCGTTCAACGGGCTGGTGCGGGTGTATCACAACGATACGCCCTGCCCGCACCTGTTGCCCCGGCTGGCTGAGCTGCCGTTCGAGGTCTTCAACTTCAGCCACGAGACCGACATCGCCGCGGTCCGGACCGCGATGCCGGCGCACGTGCTGATGGGCAACGTGCCGCCGCTGTCGGTGATGGCCCAGGGCGCGCCGGAGCAGGTGCAGGCCTGGACCCGCACGTGCATCGAAAAAACCGGCGGCCGCGGCCTGATCCTCTCGGCCGGCGGCGGCGTGAGCCCGGGCACACCGGCCGAAAACGTGGATGCGTTGGTGGATGCGGTGCGTGGGGCGTGATGCGTGGTGCGTATTCCGCCATTCGCTGATTCGTTGATTCGCCGCGGGAGTAACCCATGACCGTCACACTGAGCGAGCTTTCCGAAATCAATCTTCCGATCTATCCGAATTCCCTGGCGGAGGACGGCAACGTCGCCTATTTCCTGGCCTGGACGCCGGAGGGGAAGCGGCTGTGCGTGCTGGGGCCGGCCGGCGACGCTGCGGTGGCGGCCTTTGCCGGCCAGGCCACCGCGGCCGGCGAGCAAAGGCTGTTGGTCTGCCCGCCGACGCACGAGAACGCGGCCGCGTTGCGCGCGGCGCTGCCGTGGCTGCGGCCCGCGCCGCTGGGCCTGGGCGCTTCGGCGGGGTGCGGCGACCGCCTGGGGCTGGCCACGCCCGGCCACATCCGCGCCGCGCGCGCAGTGGGCGGCCGGATCGGCACGATCTTCGCCCAGCAGTCAATCCGTGAGATGACGCGCACCGGCCGGAGCCCTGACCAGGTCATGGACGACGCGACATGGGGCATTTTCCAGGAGGGGTGGCGCGCGGGCATCGGCGCGGACGCCGACCATCTGAAGACGGCCGACGACATTGACCGCTGCGCGGCCGCCGGGTTCACCTTTTTCACCTTCGACCCCGGCGCGCACGTTGACCCCGCGGCCGACGCCGACGACCAGGCGGCCCTCCGCGCCAAATACGCCGGCCTGCCGTGGCCCGACCTGGCGACGACGGCCCACGACCTGCAGACCGCCTACGTCGGCAAGCGCATCGCCGTGGAGGACCGCAGCCTGGCGCTGGACGAGGGGACGCTGCTGCGCGCGGCCGTGAAATACGGCCGCGCGGTGGCGCACGTCGCCGCGCTCTATCGCCATCTCGCAGCGCTCCGGCCGGCGGGCGCCTTCGAGGTGGAGGTGTCGGTGGACGAGACCGACACGCCCACCAGCCACGCCGAGCACCTCTTCATCGCGCGCGAGCTGCGCCGGCTGGGGGTGCGCTGGGTCAGCCTGGCCCCGCGCTACGTCGGCAGCTTCGAGAAGGGGGTGGACTACATCGCGCCCGGCGCCCGGCGCCCCGAGGAAGGGACCACGGCTGCCTTTGCCGCGGACTTCGCCGGCCATGCCGCCATCGCACGAGCGCTGGGGCCGTACAAACTCAGCCTGCACTCGGGCTCCGACAAGTTCAGCATCTACGGCAGCGCGGCCGAGCTGGCGCGCGGGCTGGTCCACCTGAAGACCGCCGGCACCAGCTACCTTGAGGCGCTGCGCGCCGCGGCCGCGTTCGATCCCGCGCTCTTCCGGGAGATCCTGGCGTTCGCCATCGCCCGCTACGAGACCGACAAGGCCAGCTATCACGTCTCCGCCCGCCTGGCCGCGGCGCCCCGGCCCGAGGCGTTGGCCGACCGGGATCTGCCCGGCCTGCTGGAGCATTTCGACGCCCGGCAGATGCTCCACGTCACCTTCGGCTCGGTGTTGACGACCCCCGCGCTGAAAGATCGGCTCATGGCAGGGCTGGCGCGGCACGAGGAAGCCTACTACGATGTGCTCGAACGGCACTTTATCCGCCATCTCACACCACTCAAGAGGAATGCATGAACTACGTCTTCAGCACCACCGACACCATCCGCTACCGTTTCCCCACCCACGTCAACGACCTGGTGATTGACCGTGCGGAGGCGACCGCGACCGAGGTCTTCATCACCGTGCTCGAGCCCGGCGAAGCGCCGCCGCTCCACAAACACCCGGACACCGAGCAGATCTTCTACGTCCTGGCGGGCGAAGGGGAGCTGCGGATCGGTCCCGAGGCCGCCGAGCGCTTCCGGGTCAAGCCCGGCGCCGTGGTGCGCATCCCGCCGGACACCTGGCACATGATCCTCAACGATGGCCGCGTACCCGTGCGTTATCTCAGCGTGGACGCCTTCCCCGGCGGCCGGCCGGCCGATGAACCCACCTGGGACGACCATGTGCGCAGCAACTGCGCGGCCCGCGGCTGGGACTTTGCGAGCGTCAAGCGAACGAAGTGAGGCGATATGACCGCTTTCGACATCACCACGCTCGACGCCCAAGCCATGCCGGTCACGCCAGTGGCGCCGGCCAACTTCGACTTTGCCCGCTACGAGGCGCACGCGGCCGCCGCGGAAGCGCGTTACGCGGCATTCATGGCCCGGCCCGAGGGCATCATGGTCTGGCAGCGCGTGCGCGTGGCCGATGTGTTCCGCGATGGCTGCCGGGACATGCTGGCATCGCTGCGCTGGCAGCTCGGCGGGCTGACGAAGGCGCTGGACTATCTCACCGACGCGCCGAACTACCTGGAGCCGTGGTATGGCATCGGCGTGACCGCGGCCGCGTTCGGGGCCGAGTACGAATGGCCGGAGGGCCAGGCGCCGGTGGCGCGGCCGCGCTATCGGACGGCGCAAGAGGCGCCCACCCTGGTCGCCCGGACGGCCGCCGAGGCGCAGATCATGCGGCACGTGCTGGCGATGATTGACGCCTTCCTGGAGGAGACGCAGGGCCGCCTGCCCATGTCGTGGTCAGACCTGCAGAACCCGCTCAACGTCGCCACGGAGCTTGTGGAGACCTCCGGCTTCTTCGCGGATTTCGTCGAAGCACCGGAGGCCATCCACCGCATCCTGGCCGCGCTCACCGATGAGGTGATCCGCTTCACGCAGGAGCAGACCCGCCGCATCGGCAGCCGGCTCGTCCGGCCGGGCCACGGCTTCGCCAGCGCCCGGGCCGGCACGGGCATCGGGCTCAGCTCCGACAACCTGGTGATGCTCTCCCCGCGCGCCTACCGGCAGTTCTGCGCGGCGAACGACGCGCGCATCGGCGCGGCCTTCGGCGGCACGGCCATCCACTCGTGCGGCAATTGGGCGCGCTGGATCGAGGCCGTGAAGAGCAACCCGCACCTGGTGGAAGTGGACGCCGCGTTCAGCCCGCAGACCGATCCCGCGTACAACGACCCGGCCGCGTTTCGCGCGGCCTTCGCCGGCACGGGCATCATCGTCCACGCGCGCCTGGTGGGCGATCCCGACGACGTGCTGGCGCGGGTGCGGCAGCTTTGGGGGCCGGGGATGCGGCTGGTCGTCGTGACCTACGTGCAGGACCCCCAGGCGCAACACAAGCTGTACCACGATCTCCACGATCTGAGCCGCTGAGGAATCGTCATGAACCGCAAGATGAATGCCCCCCCAGAGCGAACGGCCCTGATCAACGGCCGCATCGTCCTCCCCGACCGGATCATCACCGACCGCGGCCTGGTCATCGCAGCCGGCCGCATCGCGGGCCTGGCCGATCCGGCCGACCTGGGCCACGACGTCGAGGTCATTGACGCGGCCGGCGGCTGGATCACCCCCGGCCTGGTGGACATCCACACCCACGGCGCGGTGCGGCACACCTTCAACGAGCCGGACCCGGCCGCGTGGGAAGCCATCACGCAGGAGAACCTGCGCCGCGGCACCACCGCACTGCTGGCCACGTTCGCGCCCACCCCCAACCTCGTCGCGGCGCTCGCCTTCTGCCGGCAGTGGGTGCGGGAGGGGCGCGGCGGCGCGCGCGTCCTCGGCGCCTACGTGGAAAGCCCGTACATCAACGTGGCGCAAAAGGGCGCGCTCGATCCCACGTGCGTGCGCGCGGCGGACGACGGCTCGGCCGGCGAGCTGCTGGCGTTCGCGGACATCGTGCGCGTCTTCATGCTGGCGCCGGAGCTGCCGGCCGCGCTCGACCTGGTCAGCGCGCTGCACGCAGCCGGCGTCGTGCCCGCGGCCGGCCACACCATGGCCCAAGACACCCACATGGCCGCCGCAATGAGGGCTGGCCTGCGCCACGTCACGCACCTGTGGAGCGCCATGTCCACGGTGGTGCGCGAAGGGCCGTGGCGCAAACCGGGCGTGCTGGAGTCGGCCCTGGCCTTCGACGGGCTGACCGCCGAGATCATCGCCGACAACCGCCACCTGCCCCCCACCCTGATGCGGCTGGCGTACAAGTGCCTGGGCCCAGACCGCCTCTGCGCGGTCTCCGATGCGCTGGCCGGGGCCGGGCTGCCCGAAGGGAGCGCCTACACCATGGGCGGCATGACCTACGAAGTGCGCGACGGCGTGGGCATGATGTTCAATCGCTCAGCCTTCGCGGGCAGCGCCACGCTGCTGCCCCAAATGCTGCCCGTGCTGATTGACGTCGCCGGCATTCCGGTGGTGGAGGCGGTGCGCATGACCACCCTCACCCCGGCCCGCATCATCGGCGCAGCCGGCGACCTCGGCTCCCTGGAACCTGGCAAACGCGCCGACCTGGTGCTCTTCGACGACGCGTTCAACGCGCAGCGCGTGATGCTGGGCGGCGAGTGGGTGTAGCGAAGGATGAACGACGGATGACGAACGACGGATGACGAATGGCGAATCGGCGAATGGCGAATGTACGGAGTACGGAATACGCAGTACGCAACACGGAATACGCAGAAGGAGTCTCATGTCAACCCAACCACTCCACACAACCCAATTCGACCAGCTCCCGGTGAGCGTTTACGCCACCAATGAGGCGTTGGGCGCGGCGGCGGCGGGCGAGGCGGCGGAGGTGATCCGGGCCGCGGTCGCGGCGCGCGGGGTCGCCAACATCATCGTCGCCACGGGCAACTCGCAGCTCACCTTCCTGGCCGCGCTGCGCAGCTTGCCCGGCGTGCCGTGGGAGGCGGTCAACGTCTTCCACATGGATGAATATGTCAACCTGCCGCCCGGCCACCCGGCCAGCTTCCCGGCGTTCCTGCGCCGGCGCCTGCTGGAGTATGTCCCGGTCAAGCAGTTTTTCCCCGTGCCCGGTGTGACCCAGGATGCCGACGCCGCCTGCCGCGGGTACGAGGCGCTGCTGCGGGATTACCCGGCTGACCTCTGCGCGTGCGGCATCGGCGAGAACGGCCACCTGGCCTTTAATGACCCGCCCTACGCCGATTTCGCCGACCCGGTCTGGGTGAAAGTCGTCGCTCTCGACGAGCGCTCGCGGCGCCAGCAGGTGGGCGAAGGTCATTTCGGCGGGCTGGGCGAGGTGCCCACCCACGCCATCACCGTGACCATCCCCGGCCTCCTGGCGGCGAAGCGCGTGCTGTGCATCGTGCCCGAGGCGCGCAAGGCGGCCGCAGTGCGGGCATCGCTGCTCGGCCCCATCACCGAGGACTGCCCAGGCTCGATCCTGCGCCGGACACCGCACGCCCGGCTGTTCCTGGACACGGAATCGGCCGCCGGTTTCTGGCTGCAACACTGAGGCAGAGACAGCCATGAACGCACGAGAACGGTTACTGACCGCGCTGGACCATCGTGAACCCGACCGCGTGCCGTTTGACCTGGGCAGCACGCAGGTGACGGGCATCCACAGCATCGCGTATCGGGGGCTGCGGGAGGCCCTGAGCCTGCCGGCCGTCGCGCCAGTACTCTGCGACGAGGTGCAGGGGTTGGCGCAGCCGGACGACGACCTGCTGGACCGCCTCGGTGCTGACGTGCGCGGTCTCTTTCCGCTGAACAGCCACAACGACCGGGTGGCCGAGCGCGTCCGTCGCCAGCCCACGGGGGACGGCGAGGAGGTGGAGACATTCGTGGACGAGTGGGGCATCACGCAGCACCGGCCCTACCCCGACGGCCTCTACTTCACCGCGGTGCAGCATCCCCTCGCTGGCCCTATCACCGTCGCTGACGTGGTCCGCTACCCCTGGCCGGACACCGGAGACCCGCGGCGCATCGCCGGGCTGCGCGATCTGGCCGCGGCCTACCGGGCGCAGGGCCGCGCGGTGATGCTGAAAGGCGTGCTGGCAGGCATCTTCGAGATGGCGCAGCGCGTGCGCGGCATGGCGCCGCTGATGATGGACCTGGCCTCTGATGAGGTGCTGGCTGGCGCGCTGTTGGATAAGATGGTGGAACTCAAGCTGGCGTTTTGGGAGATGGCTCTGCCGCAGTTGCGCGATGTCGTGGATGTGATCTCGGAGGCTGATGATTACGGCGCCCAGGCCTCGCAGCTCATCTCCCCGCGCATGTTCCGCCGGCTGTTCCAGCCGCGGCTGGCGATCCTGTTCTCGCGCCTCAAGGCGCTGGCGCCGAACGCCAGGCTCTTCTTCCACTCCTGCGGCAACGTCCGGCCGCTGCTGCCCGACTTCATCGAGCTGGGGGTGGACATCCTGAACCCGGTACACGTGCGCGCGGCCGGCATGAACCCGGTCGAACTCAAGCGGGATTTCGGCCGGGACATCGTCTTTTGGGGCGGCGGGGTGGACACGCAGGACGTGTTGCCCCACGGCACGCCGGCCGAAGTGCGCGACGACGTGCGGCGCAACATCGACGCGCTGGCCCCCGGCGGCGGCTTCGTCTTCAACACCGTCCACAACATCCAGGCCGACGTGCCGGCGGAGAACATCGTGGCGATGGTGGAGGCGTTGTGGGAGTACGGAGCGCACCGATGACACCTGCTGACAGCTTCCTGCCCTTTGAGCTGATCTTCAACCCGCGCTGGTGGCATCACACGGCGGGCATCAGCTTCGAGCGGCCGTTTTACTTCGACCCGGCGACCCGCGTCGCCAACGATGTGACCATGCGCCGGGTGCTGGGCCAGCGCTTCGGTGACATCGGGCTGGGCGAACGGGAGCCGCAGCCGCGGCCGGTGGCAGGGTCGCTGCACGTCGCCGGCGGCTTCGTCATCCCCGCGCTGCTGGGCGCGGGGATCCGCTTCGAGCCAGACGCGGCCCCGCAGCCCCTGCCGGCCCCGCTGTCCACAGAGCAGATCGAGCGCCTGGAAGCGCCCGACTGGCGCAACACCTGGCCCATGGCGGAGCTCATCGCCGGGTGGGACGCGCAGGAGGCGGAGTACGGCCATCTCGTGGGCGATCTCAACACCGATGGCGTGCTGAACGCGGCCTATCACTTCTACGGCCAGGATCTCTTCGCGGATTTCTACGCTGCGCCGGACCGCGTGCGCCGCGTGCTAGAGGTGATCGCGGAGTTGATCGTGGATGTGGCCCTCTACGTGCGCAGCCGGACGGGGAGCTGCGCCATCGCGGTCAACCGCATGGCCGAGCGCGTGAACCCGCAGCTCTTCATCCATGCCAACTGCTCGGTGCAGATGATCTCCCCGCGCAGCTATCGGGAGATGCACCAACCCGTCGAGCGGCGCATAGCGGCACGCATCCAGCCGTTCGGCATCCACCACTGCGGCGACAACATGCACCGGGTGGCGGCCGCCTACGCTGAGCTAGGCATCGCCTTTGCGGACGTGGGCTGGGGATCCGACGTGGCCGCGTGCCGCGCCGTGCTGCCCGGCGCCTTCCTGAACCTGCGCCTCAGCCCGATCCGCATGTTACAGTGTACCCCGGCCGAGGTCGCCGCGGACACGGAGCGGCTGCTGCAAGCCGCCGGCCCGCTGGACAAGACCGGCCTCTGCTGCATCAACATGGACGCCGGCACACCCGATGACAACATCTTCGCCGCCTACGAAGTGCTGGCGCGTTACCGGCGATACGGGGCGTGAAGGGCGCACAGGGTTCACACCAGTTTCCGCTGTAGCGCCAGCGCCACGGCCTCGGCACGATTGGCCGCGCCCAGCTTGGCCAAAACGTTGCTGACGTGCGCCTTGGCCGTGGCGCGGCTCACCACCAGCCGATCGGCGATCTCAGGATTGGTCAATCCCTTCACCATCAGCCCCAGCACCTCCCGTTCGCGCGGGGTAAGATCTTCGCCCGCAACCGGTGCAGCCTGGGGGATCTGGATCAGCGCCTGCACCGCCTCGGTCGCCAGGGTGGAGCGTCCGTCGCAGGCCGCCCGGATCGCCACGGCCAGATCTTCGGCCGAGACATTCTTCAGCAGATAACTCAGCGCGCCGGCCCCCAACGCCTCGCGTACAAGCTCCTTGTCTGCAAAGCTGGTCAGCGCAATCACCCGCACCCCGGGCCAACGGCTACAAATCGCCCGGGTCGCGTCAACGCCGCTCATCCCTGGCATCATCAAATCCATCAGCACAACATCGGGTTGTAGCCGTTCACAGAGCGTGATCGCCTCTCCGCCGTTGGCTGCTTCGCCCACAAGCTGAAGTTCGGGCTTGGCTCGCAAAAAAGCCGCCAGCCCGCGACGAACCATGGCATGATCATCAACGACGAGGACGCGAATCTGATCAGTCATCGGAATGCTCCTTCCACCCAACTTCGACCATCGTTCCGCTACCCACCTGGCTTTCGATGCGCAACGTTGCGCCGACGGCTTGGGCGCGCTCACGGATGATGCCCAGCCCGAGCCTATCGGGCGCTACTGTCGTCAGGTCAAATCCCCGACCGTCATCGCTGATCCGCAACTGAACCTCGACCGCCTCAGCCGGCTCATCGTTCTCCGGTTCCGGCGCTGCGACGCCTTCCTCGGCGGCGCACGGACTTCCGCGCCGATCCCGTGTGCAGCGCAGCATGACTTCGGCCCGTTTCGCCCCTGAGTGTTTGACGACGTTGTTCAGCGCCTCCTGGGCGATGCGGTAGAGCGCCACATGGACCTCGTCGGGCAGCTCCGGCACGGGACAGCCCGCCAGTGAGACGGCCACCGGGATGCCGGAGCGGCCGGAGACCGACTCGGCCAGTTGGCGGAGGAGGTCGCCCAGGTTGGCTTCCACCAGGGCCGCCGGCCGCAGCTCCAGCAACAGGGCGCGCATCTCGGCCAGCGCGCCGCGGGTGAGCTGGCGCAGTTCATCGAGGAGCTGGCGGCCTTCGGCCGGATCGCTTTCCCAGAGCGTCGGCAGCACCTCGGCGATCAGGCTGGCGGAAAAAAGGGTCTGGGTGACCGCATCGTGGAGGTCGCGCGCCAGGCGGCCGCGTTCCTGCGAGGCCGCGGCCTGCTGCGCCTCCTCGTACAGCCGGGCGTTTTCGATGGCGATGGCGGCCTGGTTCGCGAGGGCTTCGATCACGATCAGGTCGCTCGCATCGAAGGCGTTCAGACGGTCGCTTTGCGCGTCGAGCACCCCAATGACCCTGCCCGCCACCAGCAGGGGCACCGCCAGCTCTGACCGGGTGTTGCTGCCGCGCATCCAGACGTAGCGCGGCTCCTGGCTGACGTCCGGCGCCAGCAGCGGCTCGCCGCTCCCGGCCACCCAGCCGGTGATACCCTCAGCATCGCGCAGGCCACGCGCCGCCGAGCCAACCCTGAGGCGGTTGGGCGCAAAGTCGAACGCCGGGTCCTCCCACAGCTTCCCCGCGCCGACCCGATAGACCGCTTCGTCCCCTTCGATCAGGGCCAGCCCCACATGATCGTACCCGAAGGTCCGCTGGATGAGCTGTACGATCTCGGTGAGCAGCTCGCTGGTTTCCAGGATGGAGGCGAGGCTGCGGCCCACTTCGCTGATGACCCGAAACTGCTCGGCGCGGCGCTGCTCGGCGGCGAAATATTGGGCTTTCTGCACGGCCTGGGCGGCGCGCTGCGCCAACGCTGTGAACAGACGATGGTCGCGTTCTTCGAAAGCGCGCACTTCGTCGTAGCACACGTTGAAGACGCCGAAGATCTCCCCGCGCGCCGCGTCCCCTTCGGCCGGCAGCCGGATCGGGATGTGCATGAACGAGCGGATGCCCTCGCCCAGCACCACTTCGACCATCTCCGGCCGCTCCGGCACGTGCCTGAGGCCAACCGCAGCATCCTCCACCATGATCGGCTCGCCGGTGGCTATCACCTGCCCGACATACCCCTCGCCCGCGGCAAAGGCGATCCGTTCGATGGCCGCCGCGCTGAAGTTGCGCGCCACCCGGATGGCCAGTTGTTGGCGGCTCGCATCCCAGGCCAGCACCGAGCTTTTGTCCGCGTGCAGCCGATCCACGGCGATATCCACCAGCGCCTGGAGCACCTGGTCCAGGTCCACGTGCCGTTCGAGCTCTTCGTCGGCTTGCAGGAGCGCTTCCAGGTCGGCGGTCTGCACCGCGATGTCCAGGGTGCGGTCGGCCACCTCCAGGGCCAACTGGCGGTTGCGGCTCTCGATGCTGGCGCTGCGCCAGCGGTAGATGCCGAAGCCTAAGACGGCCGCCGCCAACAGGATCAGGAACAGAGTAAAAGGGGACACGGCAACAATCCTGTGCGCCCGGCTAGGCCAGGGCGCGGCCTATGCCAGCGCCATGCGCAGCACAGTTTCGTCGTCCGACACTTCGCCGGTGGGTGTGAAACCTTGCTTCAGATAGAATTCCTTCGGGCTGCCCTCGCCCTCGCCGCAGCTCACCAGCAGCTCCATGGCGCCGGGCCGGGACCTCACGTATTCCACTTGCCTGAAGAACCGTGCAAGCCCAGTATACCCCACTTTGTGAATTTCGGCTATTGATTCGATCCCCTCCTGCATCCGGCCAGCCTTCCGTGAATTTTGGGAACGCGTCCCCATTTTTCATACCAATTCTGGGAATGTGCAAGCCGGTCGCGCCACTTCGCCCGGCGCGGCCACCCTCTCACCACACCCCTGGCAGCAGGCGCCAGCGCGTCCGCCCGGCATACGCGGCGTAGCCGGGCAGCTCGGCGCGCAGCGTGCGGTCCTCCAACGCGGTGCGCAGCACGGTGAGCGCGGCGGTCAGCGCGCCGGGGATCAGCGCCCAAGCCGAACCGAGCAGAAGCGGTGCGCCCAGGTTCGCGATCACGCCGCCGGCATACGCGGGATGGCGCACCCAGCGGTAGGGGCCGGCATCCACCACCGTGTGCCCGCGGTCGGTCTGGATGCGCACCACCGCGGAGAAGAAGCGGTTGACGACCATGGCCCACGTGCCCAGCGTCCAGCCGGCCACCACCAGCGCCAGGCCGGCCAGCGCCAGCCAGAGCGGGAGCGCGGGCGGCCAACCGAAGCGGTAGTTCAGCCCGGCCACGACCTGCGTCACCATGGGGCCGATGAGCGCCACACACTGCACCAGCCACTTGTCCCACGGCTTGGCATCCTGTTTGGCGGCATACCCGGCGCGTTCGCGCAGCAGATCCGGCTGACGTCGCAGCACCAGCAGCCGGCTGGCGAGGGTGGCGCACAGCGTGAGGGCCACATAGACCCAGCCCATGGGCCAGGCGAGCGTGCCGGCCGCGAGGAAAAGCACCCCACACAGAATCACGAGCATCAAGAGAAAACGGATGCCGGCCGTGATCAGTGTCCGGCCGCGGCGCGTGTCCCCGGCCGGCGGTTCGGTGAGATCGGATTGAGCAGCACGGGTTTTCATGGCGTCCTCCATAGCTTGTAGTCTCCGCAATGCGGGTGAACGGCGGGCAAAAGCTGCCTGTGAACAGAGAAGTTAGCATCAACGGTTCGCGCGTCGCCTGCGAGCTGGCTGCGGCGGAGGGCTATGCCCCAGCAAAGCGCTTGACCCAACACTCGCTATCGTACACCTTTTTGAACCCCACGGCCTGGTAGAACGGCTGATCCGAGCCGACATAGGCCACGGTCGCGCCCAGCGCGGCGCAGCGGCGGATGCCCTCCAGCACGGCGGCCCGGCCCAATCCCAGACGACGGTAGGCCGGATCGGTGGCAACCGGCTCGACATAGGCGAAGCGATGCGTCGGCTCGTAGAATGTGCCAGCGAAGGCGACGAACGCCCCGTCCGGGGCGGCGACCGCGATCTTCAAGTCGCGCCGCGCCTTCGGGGTGTCGAACATCCGGCGACGGCTTGCCAGCTCCTCGTCGGACATGGGCGGCTCGCCCGCGTGGTCGAACCCGCGCCACAGGACGCGGTGGACCTTGGCCCAGTCCGGCTCCGCGGCCAGGCTGGTCAGCCGGAAGCCCGCGGCCAAGGGGATGGGGGGGAACGGAGCAGGGATGTCGAAGCGGTAGAGCGGCCGCGTGCCTTCCGGGTCTTTTTCATAGCCGCGGCCCTGCACCAGGGCCAGAAAGTCGGGATCGTCATCGTTGGCGTAGATGCACAGACAGCGGCAGCCGTCGCGCGCCGAGATGCCGGTCAGGTTGGCTTCAGCGTAGTCGAGCATCTCACCGCGCAGATGGCGATACGCGGGGTGGCGCTGGAAAAACGCCTCGCCCAGGCGCCACTCGGGATGGGCAACGGCCACGATCTCCCCGCCATCTTCCCAGACGCCGATCTGGCCCAGGCAGGCGTCCTCCAACGCCGGATGAAAGTGCATGTACTCCCAGGCCGGCTCGAGCCAGTTGCCGTCCCGGTTGCCCGGTTGGTGGTGGGTGATGAGGAAGGCGCTGATGCGCGTGTAGTCGGTGGCATGTTCGTAGAGGCGGCGTTGGATTGTCATGGTTCACTCCGAAAGTCATCCCGACAGGAGGTTAGGGGCAGACCCGCTCAGAATGACTCGTATTCCCGATAATCTCCATTGCATCCATCGTTGTTTCATGCTGACACTGTCAGCGCGAAGTCGCACCTTCGGCGCTGAGCTTAAAGGTGTGCGTCTGGTTCAAATTGCGCCCCATCACCACTTCCACCTGCCCCGTGCTCAGCCCGTACACCACCGACCACTGCGTGCTGTCGGTCTGCGCTACGGCCCGAAGGAGGTCGAGCGCACTGCGCGAGTCGAGCGCGCCGCCTGTGTCCGCCAGCCGCCGGACGAGCGCATCGTAGCGCGGACATTGCCCCGCGCCATCCCCAGCGACCGCGCTGCGCATGAAATTGGTGGCCGCGTGCCAAGGGTCGTCGTTGACCAGGACGATGATCTCCCCGCGGCGGAACTCCACCAGCGCGGCGCGGCCCGACCGGTCGGCCACCAGGTAGTGGAGCGGCGGGCCGCCCTCCCAGGTGATATTATACCCTTGCAGGATCGCGACGGCCTCATCCACATTGCCGGCGTGATCGAGGATTTCGCGCATCACCCCCAGCGAGCCGATAGCGGGCTTGCCGGGATCGCGACGCTCGTCGGCCTGGGGTACGGCCGCCATCCCCACCGCCACGCCCGCCTCGTTCATGCCGTCGAACGGCCAGGCCGGCGCATCGAGCAGCGCACTGCGCTCGGCCAGCGGCAGCGCGGTCAGGTCGCGCACCTGATCGCCGAAGCCGAAATAGGCCAGATCCACCAGCGAGACCGACGCATAGCTGCCTGCCGCGGGCCGGTTGGTGAAGAGCAGCAGCGCCGGACTATAGCGCCAGTCGAAGTTGCGGCCGAAGAGCCGGTTTTTCGCATCGCCCAGCGCGGCGAAGAGGGAGCAGGCCCACGCGGTGTTCGTAGTAACGACTTCAGTCGTTTGTGACTGTGCCCGGCGACTAAAGTCGCCACTACGAACCATACTGGCGTACCGCATCGTGTACAGCGGATACTCATCCACCTTCCGCAGGCTGACCAGCGTTGCGGCCTGGTCGGCGGTCAGGCCATCGGGCCACGGCGTGGGCGACGCGGCCGCGCTTGGCAGTGGAGCCGGGGCCTGGATCGGCGTGCGCGGCGTGAACACGACCGCCAGCAGCGCCAGGGCCAGCAGCCCTATGACCGCCAGCACGCGCAGCCGCAACACCCTGGCCCAGGCCAATCCGCTCCACAACCCCGCCAGCGCGCCGAGCGCGATGAAAAAAGGCAGGTTGTCGGAGCGAACCAGCCAGCCGGCCGCGGCCCCGAGCGCCAGCCCGATCACCGCGGCGATGAGGACTTTCACACGTCTTGTCATGGCGCAACGCACGCGCTCATTTCACCTTCTCGACGATGAGCACGAAGTCCACGCGGTGCGCCCACATGAACCAGACCGAAACGTTCGGTATGATCGCGACGATCTCGCCCTCCAGGTTGTTCAGGAATTGCTCAAGCTTGCTCTGGTCGGCGGTCATCTTGATATCGAAGCGGTGAATTCGGTATTTCATGGTCGTCCTCCTATCTCTTTTAATAAATTAACCCAAGAACAGCGCCGCCACATACGGCGCCAGCACCAGCAGCGCCATCGCCGGGTGGCCGCGGCGCGCCCGGTTGACGCGATCCCAGTCGAAGAGGTAGATCGCCAGCCCGAACCCCAGGAGCGCAGTCGCCAGCAGCACGCCGGCCGAAATGACCGGATTCCACACTGTCTCCTGCCCATCGGCCAACCCGACGAGCGCCTGCATGGCGTGCGTGGGCGGCAGCAGCCCGGAAAAGGGGCGCATCGCCGGCGGGATCAGGCTCAGAGGCAGCATCAGCCCGCCGATCAGCATCGCGGGCAGGAAGATGAGCTGCGACCAGAGCACCGTGGCGCGCGAGTTGGCCGAGGCTACGCCGATCAGCGCGCCCAACGCGGCGAACGCGGCGATGGTGAGCAGGCTGACCAGGATGAACGCGGGCCAGTTCGTCGGCATCCCTGCACCGAATAACGGCCCGGCCGTCGCGACCATGATGCCCGTCGCGATCACCGCGTGAAAGCTGGTGCTCAGAGCCGGGATGACCAGGATGGCGGGCGCGGGCACGCCGTTGATCTTGTAGGAGCGGAAGATGCCCGCCTCGCGCTGCTCCACCAGGGGCGAGGGCAAGCCCAGCACGGTGCTCGCCAGCGCGATGAAGATGACCAGCGCCGGGATCATCGTCTCGCGGAACGCGGGGTTGACCTGCGTCATCACCAGCCCCATCAGAACGTAGAAGCCCAGGGGGAACAGGTAGTTCATCATCAACAGCGTCGCATTGCGTAGGCCGGTCTTGAACTCGAAGGCGAAGTGAACCAGATAGGCGTTCATTGCGGGCCTCCCATCGTGATCTCCATGAACCGCTCTTCCAGCGAGGGCCGTTCGACGCGCAGGTCAATCAACCGGTCGGCATGGTCGGCCAGATAATCCAGGATCGCGGCCACCGTCGGGCCGGGATCCTGGCTGAAGTAGATGGCGTAGTCTTCCTTGACCCTCCGCTGCTGCACGGCCGGGAATCGGCCGTTCTCAGCCAGGAGCAGCGCTTGCTCCGAACGGACCGAGACCTTCGTCAGGCCCGCGCCGGTCGCGGTCAGCTCGCGCGGCGAGCCGGCCGCGACGATCCGGCCGGAGAGCAGGATCGCGACGCGGTCGGCCAGCTTCTCGGCCTCGGCCATGTCGTGGGTGGCGAGCAGGATGGCCGTGCCGCTCGCGCGCAGATCGGCCATGAGCGCGTGCAACTCCGTGCGCGAGGCCACATCCAGCCCCGCGGTCGGCTCGTCCAGGATGACGACGGCCGGGTCGTGGGCGATCGCCAGCGCCAACGCCAGCCGGCGCCGCAGCCCGATGGAGAGTTGGTGATATTGCGCGGCCAGTTTATCGCCCAGCCCCAGCCGCACCAGCAGGTCGTGCCGCGGCACGACGCCGTGATACGCGGCGAAGAAGCGCAGCGCCTCGTCCACCGTCATCGCGTCCGGCAGGCCGCCGGTCTGGAGCTGCACGCCGATCAGCCGGCGCAGCTTGCGGGGCTGCCGCGTCGGGTTCACGCCCTGGACGGCCAGGTCGCCGCGGTCGGGTTGGCGGATGCCCTCAAGGCACTCGAGCGTGGTGGTCTTCCCCGCGCCGTTCGGCCCCAGCAGCCCGAAGATCTCGCCGGGCTGCACCTGGAAGCTGATGTCGTGCGCGGCCACGATGCTGCCGTAGGTCTTGCGCAGGTTGTGGACTTCGATGATAGGTGGCATGATTTACTCCTCTTCGTCGTTCGTCATTTGTCCTTCGTCAGCTTGCGCGACAACGTCCTTCCCACGGCCGCGACCAGCCCGACCACGATCAGCAGTGCGCTCACGCCCAGGAAGCCCATCTTGCCCAGCGTGCAAATCGTGCTCAGCCAGGCCACGGCCGCAGGCTGGGCGGGGTAGACCGCCAGCAGCGTCACGATGCAGAGATTTTCGAGCAGGTCGCACAAGCCCGCGCCGAGGGGCAGCAGGTTAAGCCCGAAGGGCCAGGGTTGCCAACTTTCGGAAAGTTGGCAACCCTTGAACAGCCATGAGATGAGCAGGCCAAAAATCAGGGTATAGAAGATGGGGTTGGCGACGTCCCACGTCAGGTAGATCGGGAGCCAGAAGCCTCGCGCCTCGCCGTAGGCGGCGACGGTCGCGAACACCTGCACCGGTCGGTAGAACAGCTGTTGGTCAAGTGACACGATGCGCCCACCTGGGGCAGCCTGCAAGCGCGGCAGCGTGATCGCCTCGAAGGCTACGAATGCCGTGACGAGCGCGAGGATGCGCCAACCTCTCGCCCACGAGTAGAGCAGCCGTGAAAGCCCGGACAGCACTGCTACCTCTTGGCAAACCATTGACCGGCCGTTACGCCGGAACCAACCCTAGTACGAAGAAACCGATCTTGGCCACCAGGGCAACTTCTCCCCAGAACACGAGTGAGAAGGCAACCGCAAGAACGAAGAACAGGATCGACAGCCCAATCAAATAGTTGTTTGACTTCATCGCAAGATCTCCTCTATATCAAGTTGATCGAATCGCGTTTGTCGGTCGCTTGCATGGTAGCCTCCTGCATTGCGACTGCCTCTGGTTGGCTATCTGCCATCGTACAGCAACTTATCTGGCAGCGCATCGACCACCTGGGGAATCCAACTCTTGGTCGGGTGGCTAACTACGGGTGATACGCCGCCTCCACCCGCTGCTTGATGCCCAGCAGCATCTTGCGCATGAACACGAAGTCCCCAAAGCCGAAGATCAGCCCGAAAAGCCACCCCGACGCGCCCCAGAAACGTCCATGCAGCCGGAGCGTCAGCCGGGCTCTTTGGCCGTCTGGATCGAGGGGCCCTAGCAGCAGGCAGAGCGCGATGTCAGCAGTCGTTCTCATCTCTTGACCGCGGATCATCGTCACGATGGAGCGGCCGGGGTCAATCGCCTCGACCCGGAAGCCGCCCTCGGCGTCGGTGCGCATGATGTCGCCCACCCTGAGATCCTGGAATTCGGGGATGATCCGGTGCATATGCACGTTGTCGTTGTCGAAGAGGTCGTAGGAATACCAGCCGGCGCGGCGGTAGCCCATCTGCACCAGCCACGGCCAGATGGCTGCGGGCGGTGCCTCGATGGTGATGGCGCGGGTCAGCCTGATGCTGGGGTTGGCGATCAGGTCATCACCCGGCATCGGCTCCGCTGCTTCCTCCGGGGTCGTCTGCCAGCGCAGATGCCAGGGGCGGATCACGTAGACGTAGAGCGCCGCGCCGACCGCCACGGTCGCGGCTGCCCCGGCCGCCACGCCGCCGAGCTTCTTCGCCGTGGCGCAGCGGTCGCATGGAGCACAGTTGCAGTCACAGGTTTTGCATTCAGTCATGGGAACCTCGTATGTTTCATCTACTTATCCGCTGCTATCCGTTGCCCCCCTACGCCCGATCAACCCGGCTACCGAGAGGGTCGCGCCCAGTCCGGTCACGACGCCGGTGACAAACCCCAATACGAAGGCCCACGGGCCAGTCGCCTCCGGCCAGCCCAAGAGCAGCGACAGCACGATGCCCAGCGCGCCGAGGGTCGCCAGCGCCGCGCCCAGACCAAGCTGGGTCTTGGCGTTCAAGTTCGTCCGGGCACGGTTATTCATCTGAGCTACCTCCCTCTGACCTCCGCCCGACAAAAAGACCATAGCCGAAATACTCCGCCAGACCAGTGGGGACGACCCCCCGTTGGCCGACCCCTTTCACGAACTGTCTGTAAGCCGGGCTCTTGGCGTAGAGCCGCAGCGCCCGGCCCAGCACGCGGAGCATCCCGCCCAGGCCATAGCGCCGCAGGATGCCTTTTGACTCATCCTGGATGCTGATGGCATAGGTCTTGATCATGATCTCTGTCAGCCTGGCGGCCGCCAGCAGCCCGGCCCACTCGTCCGGCGTGAGCGGCTTGACGCTGGCGCCCACATCCTGCGCCGCCCAGGCGACCACTTCGGCCGGGGGCGGGAACTTCAGCCAGGCGGTTTCGTTCAGCCCGACATAGCCGCCCGGCTTCGTCACCCGCGCGTACTCATTCACTGCCCGCTGCTTGTCCTCCGGGAAGGCGGTGACCGATTCGGTGACAACCGCGTCGAAGGCGCCGTCCGCGAAGGGCAGATCCTGGGCGTCGGCGACGCGGAACTCAACCCTGTCGGCCACCTTCTCGCGCGTTGCCCGCTCCCTGGACCGCTGGACCATCCCTTCCAGGATGTCCACGCCGACGACCCGGCAGCCCACCCGTTTCGCCAGGAAGCAGGCCGTGGCCCCCGCGCCGCAGCCGACGTCGAGGACGTAGCTACCCTGGTCAATGTGGCACAGCGCAACGAGTGCTTCGGTGGCCGCCACGCCGCCGATGTGCTTGGTCAGGCCGACCTCGGCCGCAAAGTCGAAGAAACCTGGTTGAGCTTCCCCGGTGGAGACCTGTACGTTGCTCATAGGACCTCCTTCACATCGCGCCGACCCGCATCAGGTAGACGACCAACCCGATTTGGAGCACGTCATGCAGGTAGTGCGAGATGATCAAGGGCCAGATCCGGCCGAAACGTAGATAGACGACCGCCAGGATCAGGCCGCTGAGCGCGGTGTTCGCCATCCCGGCCGGCCCCTGGTAGAGGTGCGCCAGGCCGAAGAGCGCCGCTGAGATCAGGACACCCAGCCAGCGCCAAGCAGTCCCCGGGGCGATCTGCCACCAGCGGCTCAAGAAGAAGACCCGCACCAGCTCCTCGAAGCCGGCCGCGCCGAGCGCCAGGCCCGGCCCCAGGAAGAGCGCCAGCCGCCACGGATCGCGCGCCAGTCCGGCGAAGACATCGCCCAGCCCACTTTGCGGCTGGCTCGGCAAGAGTCGCCCGATCACCGGCCCGATGACGTACAGGACGCCCAGGGTGAGCACGGTCAGGCCGAGGCCGCCCAGCACATCCTGCCACCAATGCGCCCGCTTCAGGTTCAGGTCGCCGAAACGCTCGCCGCAGACGAAGCGCAGCAGGAAGAGCAGCCACACGAGCGCGAGGCTGGCAATGAAACAGGTATAGAAGATGATGTCGTCCAGGCCGTAGGGCTGATCTCGGTTAAGGTGGGTCACGATGGTCATTGCGTAGATCGGCGCGACGCCGAGCAGGATCGCCAGCGCCTGCGCCCAGCCTCTGCGCTGCCAGGGCCTCTGCGTGAGCATCGAAGACGCGTTCATCGTTTACCTCCCTCAGTTGTCATCACCGTTCCCACGGCGTTGGCCTGAAGGTTTTTCTTCATCGGCTGATATCGCAGCCCTACCCCCTCAAAGCTCCAGCCGTTGCGGACACCGGTCGTTCGCCGGTAGCCCAGGGCAATGTAGAACGGGCTCGCGTAGAGGGTCGAGGCAACTCGGATCACAGTCACCCCTTCACCGATAGAAGCCTGTTCGAACACATTCACCAGCCGCCGGCCGATCCCGTGACGCTGGCGGTCGCCTTGCACGAACAGGCTGGCCAGCCGCTCCCGGCGGCCGCGCAGCACGCCGACGATCTCGCCATCCTCCTCCGCCACGAAAACCATCGGCGCCCGGATGACCTGCGCGATGGCCTCACGATGGGCCGGCTCATCCGACCACGCATGGCGAAAGGGACCCAGCAGCTTGCCCAGCTCATCGCCCGAGGCGAACGCGAGGTTAAAGCGGCTGTAAGTGTCGGCGATGAGGCGGCCGACCTGCTCGGCGTCAGACTCCCGATAAGAACGAATGGCCGCAACCATCGGATGCATACTCCTCCCAGTCTCGCCGCGCGTTGAAAATGACGACTGAGTCATGCCCGGCCGTTGGCCAACGGCTTCCGATAGGCCGTACTGCGCTTCATCACGCGGAAACCGCAGGCCTCATAGACCCGGGTGGCGCCGCTGATGTTCTCGCTATCCACGCCGAGCGCGGATTCGGTCATCCCTGCCGCCTTTTGGGTGCGCAGGCTGCGGACAATGAGCGCGCGTGCCAGGCCGCGGCGGCGCCAGGGGCGGCGGACGCTGATCCCCTCGGTCCACCCGCGCTGCCGGTGGAACTCCTCGTTCTCGGCGTAGTCAATATAGGTGCCCACCTGGCCTGCGACCTGGTCGGTGGCCACATCCCAGGCGATCTGCCACAGGTGGGGCTGGAAATGTTCTTTGTCGTTCAGCCAAGCCAGGTAATCTTCCTCGGTCGGCGGCGAGTAGCCCCAGTGATCGCAGAAGGCTTCGTTGCCGGCATCCCAGATAGCGCGATAGTGCTCGGGCCGGGCTGGCCGCACCTCGATCCCGGCCGGCAGGGGGAAGTCCGGGATCGCTTCCAGGTCGGGCCGCAGCATTTGGTAGAAGTAGCGCACCGGCCGGTAGCCTTCCTGTTCCAACAGCGCGGTCAGGCCCACAGCGTCTTGCCGAACGAAGACCTGGTAGACCTTGTCCCGGTCATCGGGGTGGCCGGCCGCCATCTCGGCCAGGCGGCGCTCCATCCAGTGCAAGACCGCGCGGCCAATGCCTTTGCGCCGCCAGGCAGGGGTCAGGTAGGCGAAGGAGGCGTACACGATGGGTCCGCCGGTCTCGTCAAACCAAAAAACGCGCGCGTAGCCGGCCACCTCACCGTCCACTTCGATGATCAGCACATCGTGCGCCGGGTCGCTGTTCGACAGGTGCGCGTAGTTGTTCGTGATCCCTTCCACCGTGACGACGCGTTCCTCGCCATCCGCGGCTTCGCTGGCATTGAGCACCGCAACCATCGCCGGGAAATCGGCCGGCCCGCCGAAGTGGCGGAACACGAGCCCCGGGATGGCCGGGGCGCCAGGAACCTTGAGCGCATATTGAGTGGCATCCATCTTGTTGCTCTACCTCTTTTCGGCTAAAGGCGTCTCTTACCAGACTTCCATATACCATAAGAACGCTGCGTCGGCATCGGCCAACCGGGTGATTTGGGGATTAGACGGATGGATGATGCCGAGATTGCCGCTGAGTGTCCTTCGTAGTACAATAACCGCGCCATGATCGAGATCAAAGACCTCCAGGTGCTTGCCGGACAGCAGCTCATTCTCGACGTCGCAGCTTTGCGCGTGGAACCGGGCGAGGTAGCCGCGGTCGTGGGGCCAGCGGGCAGCGGTGCGGAAACGCTGTTCGCCGTGCTGCTCGGGCGGACGCGGCCTTCGGCCGGCTCGGTGCGGCTGGCCGGGTGCGATCCGGCCGATCGGGCCGCGTTCAGCCGCAGGGTTGGCGTCCTCTTCGCCGAAGATGGATTGTATGTGCGTCGCTCACCCCGGGCGAACCTGGCGTTGCACTGCCAGTTGCACGGCCTCCCGCCAGCCAGGGCCGCCGAGACGTTGGCCCAGGTCGGGCTAGGCGACCAGGCCAACGCACGGATTGATAAGTTGCCCTCAGGCCTGCTCCGCCGGCTGGCGTTTGGCCGGGCGATCCTGCACCGGCCGGCGGTGCTGCTGCTGCGAGAGCCGTTCGCCCGGTGCGACCAGACGACGATCACGCTCTTGGGGGGCCTGATCCGCGACCTGGCTGAGGCCGGCGCAGCGGTGCTGATCTTGGCCGATGACATGACCTATTTGGAGCCGCTGTGCGATGCGATCTACACGATGAGCGGCGGCCGCCTGGCCCAGGCGCCTCGTCTCGAAGACAAGCTGGCCCCAACGCAACCCTTCAAGATCCCGGTCCGCGCCGAGGACAAGGTGATCCTCCTCAACCCGGCCGACATCCGCTACGTGGAGGCGCAGGGCGGCCATGCGGTGGTGCAAACTGCGACCGCCCGGCTGACCACCCAGTTCACGCTGGCCGAGCTTGAGGCGCGGCTGGCGCGCAGCGGCTTCTTCCGCGCCCACCGTTCGTATCTCGTCAACCTGCAGCACATCCGGGAGATCATCCCCTACACCCGCAACAGCTTCAGCCTCCGCCTGGACGACGCGGCCGGCGCCGAGATCCCGCTGAGCAAATCGGCTGCGGGGGAGCTGAGGGAGTTGCTCGGTTACTGAGGTTTTGTCCGCGTGATCCGCGTCGTCCGCGTTCCGTTCAACCCGCTCAAACCGCCATTCATCGCCCCTCGAACGCCGTTCGGCGCGTTTCTGTTGCAATTGCCTGTGAGAGTTCATATACTGAGCGCAGAGTTGACGTTTTGAGGTGCGCGATGAACGGCAAAGCAATTGAAGCACAGGCATTGGAGCGGCGTTACGGCGGGCTGGTTGCGCTGGCAGGCATCAGCTTCGCTGTCGCGCCGGGCGAGATCTTCGGTTTCCTCGGGCCCAACGGCGCAGGCAAGACCACCACCATCAAGATCCTGACCGGGCAGTTGCGCCCCAGCGCGGGCCGCGCCTGGGTGATGGGCTACGACGTGGTGACGGAACGGGCCGCGCTCAAGCCGCAGATCGGCGTGGTGTTCGAACACCAGAACCTCTATCAACGCCTTTCGGCACGCGACAACCTGAACTTCGCCGCCAGCCTCTACGGCGTTCCCAAATCCCGCGTGGACGAAGTGCTGGCGCAGGTCGGGCTGGCCGAGCGCGCGAACGACGGCCTGAAGGCTTACTCCAACGGCATGAAGCAGCGGCTGCTGATCGGCCGGGCGCTGATCCATCGGCCGGCGGTGCTCTTCCTCGACGAGCCGACGCGCGGCCTCGACCCCGCCATGGCGCGCGGCATCCGCCAGATGGTGGCTGACCTGGCGCGGCAAGGCATCACGATCTTCCTCACCACCCACTACATGGCGGAGGCCGACCAGCTCTGCAATCGGGTCGCGATCCTGGATCGGGGCCGGATCGTCGCGCTGGACGCGCCCGCGGGCCTGAAAGCCACCCACGGCGGAGGTACATTGGAGGACGTCTTCATTGCGCTGACCGGTCGGGAGTTGGAGGCGTAAAGTTGGCATCCTTCGCAGGATGCCAACTCTCTCAGGAGGGGAGCCATGAACACCACAAGAACCCGTTGGTTGGCTCATCTGCGCATCGTGTGGGCCATCACCGCCAAGGATATCCTCGAGGCGCTCAAGAACAAAAACATCATCAGCGTGATCGTAGTCTCACTGCTGATGGTGGTTTTCTATCGCGTTTACCCCGGCCTGTCGGCGGCCCTGGAGCCGCCGGCTGTGCTGATCTACGATGAGGGCGCGTCAGCGCTGCCCGCCCGGCTGGAAGGAAGCCGCGCGGTGCAGGCGTGGACGGGCTACCGGTCGCTGGCGCACCTGCAGGCGCTGCTGGCCGAGGGGGATGTGCCGGAGCTGGGTCTGGTCATCCCGGCCGGCTTCGACGCGGCCGCGGCCGGGGGCGGTGAGCTCACGCTGCCGGGTTACGTCATGTATTGGGTCAGCGACGAAGACGCGGCCGCGTTGCGCGCAAAGGTGGAGGCCGAGATCGAACGGCTGATCGGCCGGCCGGTGGCGATCCAGTTGCAGGCGCCGATCGTCCATGAAGCCGACTCCGGCGGGATCGGCATCCCGATGGGGAGCAGCGTCATTTTCGTGCTGGTGATGGTCGGCCTGACGTTGGTGCCGCACCTGATGTTGGAGGAGAAGAAGAATCGTACATTGGATGTGATGCTGGTTTCGCCGGCCGGCGCCGGACACCTGGCGGCCGCCAAGGCATTGGCCGGGCTGTTCTACACGGTGTTGGGCGGCGGCATCGCGCTGGCGATCAACCACGACCTGATCCTTCATTGGCCGCTGGCGATCGCTGCGCTGATGGCCGGCGCGCTGTTCCTGGTGGCGCTGGGGCTGTGGCTGGGCCTGCGCATCGAGGACCGCGGGCAGTTGACCCTGTGGGCCTGGGTTCTGATCCTGCCCTTGCTGCTGCCCGTGTTCATAGTGCTGATGACGCCCCTGATCCCGGCGGTTGTGGTGCAGATACTGAACCGCGTCCCGACCGTCGTGGTCTTCAACCTGCTGCGCGCGGCCCTGGCCGATCCCATCGCCCTCAGCGAGGCGCTGTTGCAGTTGGCGTGGGTGTTAGCCTGGGCCGCTGCGGCGCTGGCGCTGGTCGCCTGGCAGGTGCAGCGGCAAGATCGGGCGGCGGAAGGGCGCGCGTCTCCCCCTTCCCTCGCAGGTGCGACCCCTCCCCCAACCCCTCCCCTGGCAGGAGAGGGGTGCGCGTCTCCCCCTTCCCTCGCAGGGAAGGGGGCCGGGGGGTTGGGTGTCTCCCTCCGCATCATCCTTGCCATCGCCGCCAAAGACATCCGCGAGGCGGTGCGCAACCGACTGTTCCTCTCGATCCTGCTGGGAATCGGGCTGGTGATCGCGACCAATGCGGCCCTGCCGCTGCTGCTGTTCCGGGATACCATCCCGACCGCGGTGGTCTACGATGAGGCGCAAGCCAGCGGCTTGCAGCACAGTGCGCTGCGCGAGCTGGCGCGGCGCGACGACTTGCGGCTGATCTTCGTGGATTCCCGCGGCGAGCTGGAACGGGCCGTAACCGAGGTGCGGGGGACGCGGCTGGGGCTGGTGACCCCGGCCGCCCTGGACGCGACAGGGGCTGGAGGGAGCGTTGTCCTGGTGGAAGGCTACGCGGCGCACTGGGCCAACCCCGACCGGGTCAGCCAGTGGACGGCCTTCTTCAGCGAGCAGATCAGCGCAGCCAGCGGTGCGCCGGTCCGGGTGAGCCTGGCCGCGCCGCTCTACCCCACGGCCGATGCCGGCGGCGAGCCGCTGATGGCCGCGATCCTGCTGGCGATCATCATCGCCACGCTGGAGCTGGCGTTGGTCCCGCTGTTGCTGGTGGAAGAGAAAGAGGCGCACACCCTGGACACACTGTTGGTCTCACCGGCCGGCCTGGGGCAGTTGATAACGGCCAAAACGCTGACGGGGTTCCTCTACTGCCTGGCCGCGGCCGGCTTGTTGGGGCTCTTCAAGTGGCCCTTGTTCGCCTCGCTGCCCGTGGCGCTGTTGGCGGTGCTGCTGGGCGCGGCCTGCGTCATCGGGCTCGGCCTGCTGCTGGGCGTGCTGGCGGACAACCCGAGCACGGTAAGCGTGTGGGGTGTGGCCGTGCTGCTGGGGCTGATCGGCCTGGCCGCGGCCGCGTTCCTGGCCCCTGCGACCTGGCCCGCCGCGCTGCGGTCGTTCCTATCCTGGCTGCCGGGCGCGCAGATGATCAACCTGCTACGGTACTCGATGGCCGGAGATGTGCCGGCCGCGCTGCTGTGGTCGGGCGTAGCGGCCCTGGCCGCCGCAGCGGTCGCGATCTACGGCCTCGTGGGGCTGGCGCTTCGGCGGGTGCAGGGGTAGTGCTGCTGCGAGGCCAGAGGGGCCCCAGATGGTGTCCTGCCTGGCCAGGTGTTGGCATTGCTGAAGACTCGCTATCTGAGCCTGGCTGTGGCATAATGCGCACCTGCTGCGATCAGCGCAGTATCTTTGCCGCACACAGGGGGAGCAAGCATGAAAGCGATCGTCTACGCCCGGGATTGTCCCGAGGGGGTAAAAATGGTTGAGCGGCCGCGGCCTGCCCTCGACGGGCCGGCGGCGGGGGCCGGTGGGGTGCCGGTCCGCCAATACGTCGTGTGTCGCGTGCATGGCGGCGGCGTCAACCCGGTGGACGCCAAGTTCCTGTATGGCGACAAGCTGCCCCACGCCTTCCTGCCCCTGGTGCAGCGCAAGATCGAAGGCCACGTGTGCGGCATTGATTTCAGCGGAGTCGTGGCCGAGGCGCCGGCCGGGTGTCAGTATGCCGTGGGCGATCGGGTTTTCGGCACGATCCCGCCGCTGGCCGGCACGTTCGCGGAGTATGTGCGCGCGCCGATAGATTCCATCGGGCTGCTGCCGGAGAACCTGTCCTTTGCCGAGGGGTGCGTGGTCCCACTGGTGGGGTTGACCGCGCTGCAAGCGTTCCAGGATAACCGGCTGGCGGCCGGCCAGCACGTGCTGGTGCTCGGCGCATCGGGCGGCACGGGGCACGTCGCGGTGCAGGTGGCGAAGATCAAAGGCGCCTATGTCACCGCGCTGTGCGGCCAGCGCAACGCGGACTTCGTCAGGGGCCTGGGTGCGGATCAGGTCATCACCTATGACGCGGATGATTTCATGGCGCGGTTTGCCGCGGTCGTGCGGGCGCGCGGGCCGTTCGACCTGGTCTTCGACTCGGTGTCGTCGCACGATCCGCGGGACGCGCGTTTCGCCTACGAGCGCCGGATTCGCGGCGCGCGGCCGCGGTTGGTGCGCGAGGGCGGCATGTATGTCTTCATCGGCGGCCGGGTGGACGACTGGGTGCGGGCGCACGCGCGACGCTTCCTGGGCGTCAACCTGTTCGCCGCAGGCCGTGAGCTGTTCTGGGTCAGGTTCCCGAACAGTGCGACCGACCTGGCGGCCCTGGCGCGTTTCCGCGCCGCGGACCAGCTCAAGGTGACGGTGGCGCACTACCTACCATTCACCGAAGCGGGGGTGCGAGAAGCTTTCCGCTTGCAGATGAGCCGCCGCATGGTGGGGAAGATCGCGATCCAGATCGGACCCGAAGACAGGACATAGATCGGGAGGAAAGAGGAGCAGAGTTGGTAATCCAGAACCTTTTTTGGTGCAGGAAGAAGCTTGCGAGCTGGAGGGCTGGGACGTCCCCGGCGTGGGCAAGGTCGTCTGGCGCACGCTGTTGAGCGGCGATCGCACGCCGACAGCGGGCCTGACCATGGGCATCGCCGAGGTGGCGCCGTTTCACGACACGGACCTGTTCGTCCCTCATCGGCACGCGGTGGCGGAAGTGTATTACATCCTGGCGGGCGAGGGCATCGTCACCATCGCCGGGGTGGATTACCCGGTGCGGCCCGGCGCCACCTTGTTCATCCCCGGCAACACCTGGCACGGCACGCGGAAAACCGGCAGCGAGGGGTTGCGCCTGCTCTACGCGTTTGCCGTTGACTCGTTCACCGATGTGGTCTATGAGTTCGGCGCGCTCGCGGGGGATGGTGAGATTGCCCCAGCGTCCACCGCGTAGAGCGCCCCGATCTGCGCCGCGTAATCCGTCATGCTGCGCCGCAGCGCGTAGGGCGCCAACACCTCGACCGCGGCGCCGAAGCCCAACAGGCGCGCCCGCGCGGCCTCCAGTGACTCAAACGAAAGCTGTAGCGTCAGCCAGCCCTCCGCATCGGGCGGCCCGGCCCCGACGATCTGCGCCCGCGCCGCGTCACCGAAATAGCGCGGCAGCTCGGCCACGAAATGGGGCGCCACGCGCACGGTGACGACATACTGCGTCTGGTTCACCTCCCGCGCCGCCAGCCACTCCCCCCAGCAGGCCGTCAGGTCGAAGTCCGCGGGCCGCGCAAAAGTCTCATCCGCCAGCCGGGCATCCAGCAGCGCGGCCACGCGTATGACGCGACGGGCGCCCTTTACGGCATAGACCAGGTGCCATTCGCCCGCCTTCGCCACCAGCCCATAGGGTTCCACCGTTTGCGCCATCTGGGCGGCCAGCGGGCCAATGCGGTAAGCAATGTGCAGCCGCCGATCCTCCCATACCGCCCGGTGCACCGTCGCCAGGTGGGGCGTAGACACCTCGCCCTGCTCCCAGCCGACGGGATCCAGCAAGAAGCGCTGCCGCACGTGCTGCTCATCCTCGCGGCGGGAGGCAGGAAGCGCGGCGGCCAATTTGCGCAGCGCGGCCCCCAGGTCGCGCCCCACGCCCAGGTCGGCCAGCGGCCGGGGGATGTTGAGCATGAACAGCGCCCGCACCTCCCCCTCGGTCAGGCCGGTCAGATTCGTGCGATAGCTGTCCAGCAGGCTGTAGCCGCCGCCCGGCCCGGCCTCGCCGTAAACCGGCACCCCCGCCGCGCTCAGCGCATCAATGTCGCGGTAGATGGTCCGCTCCGAGACCTCCAGCTCGCGCGCCAGCCTCGGCGCGGTCAGCCGCCCGCGAGCTTGCAGCAGAAGCAACAAAGCTAAGAGCCGATCGGCGCGCATGAAGTCTCCTTTGAGACGATCTGGATGCGGATGATCGTTTCGGTTTCACAATCTGGAATGGAGGCTTCAGCCGGTCTCTCTGGGCAATGGGCGAGACCGGCTAAAGCCTCGATTCCAGCGTCACGATCGCCATTCTACCACAAAAACCCTGACAGGAGATGTCAGGATAGGAGTGATAGGATGTGGATGTCACGTGAAGACGTGATGACGTGCAGTGTGACTTCGAGAGCAGCTATGCTCCTGAAAACCACGCACCACGCATCACGCACCACGCATCACGCACCAC
>DAOUAT010000110.1:0-4346 GCA_034433275.1 Anaerolineae bacterium | reverse complement strand
GATCTTGCCGTCGGGCGTCTCGATGCCCACCTTGAGGCTGCCGTCGGTCGCGCCGCGCTGGAGGGCCAACCACTGGTGCGGCTGCACCATCCGCAGGGCCGCGCGAAACTCGTGGTAGACGCGGTAGCGCCCCTCTTTGTCCGCCTCGTCTCCCGCGCGACGGCTAACCACGAACCCTTCCGCGGCAAACCGCTGCCGCGTCCCCTGCCGCGTGGCCGGGTCGTCGCTGACCGTCTCCGCGATGATGTCGCGCGCGCCGGCCAGCGCAGCCTCGGCGTCGGGGATCTGGTCGGTGACGAACGCCGCGGCCATCTGTAGGGGCGGGGTTCCCCCGCCCTTGTCGCGCACTGAACCGGGGGGCGAGGAGACCTCGCCCCTACAGGCGGCCAACAACGCCTGGGCCAGCGGCTCGAGGCCGCGCTCGCGGGCGAGCTGGGCGCGAGTCTGGCGTTTGGGTTTGTAGGGGCGGTAGAGGTCTTCCACGGCCTGGAGCGTGGCCGCGGCGTCCAGTTGGGCAGCCAGTTCGTCAGTCAGCTTGCCCTGGGACGCGATCTCGGCCTTGACGGCCTCCCGACGCTCGACCAGCTTGCGCAGGTAGTCCAGCCGGGCCTGGATGGCGCGCAATTGCACCTCGTCCAGTCCGCCGGTGACCTCCTTGCGGTAGCGCGCGATGAAGGGGATGGTGTTGCCGTCGTCCAGGAGCGCGATGGTGGCGGCGACCTGGGCGAACGGGATGTTGAGTTCTTTGGCGATAAGTTCGGGAATGGTCAAGGGTAACCTCTGATATTGGGTATTAAGGATTGGGCAGCAGCGGATGGAAACGGATAAGCGGATAGGCTCGCGGTGATCGACTGTCTATCCACTTGTCCGATACCGTCCATGGCGAGATATAGCATCCCCGGTCCGACAATCTCATTGAACCAGTGTTTTATTGTCGGTCGAAACGTGAATTGGGTATCCCCTTCCGTCGCGTCAACCGGCTAGCTCTCATCGCTCCTGTGACCCCCTCCCTGCACGCTCGTGATTCAGCGCCAGCAGTCGCTCCAGGATCTCCTCGTCGCTCACGTCATGCGGCCAGCCATACGCATCGAACACGGCCGCGTCAAGTTTCTTGTGCGCCAGATCGAGCCAGGTCTGGCACTTGGGTTCGGATGGGCAGGTGATGGTGTCTGGCATTGGTTTACTCCCTACTCCAGATATCGCCCTTGATATCACGCCATTGTCGCCGGCTGATGACGTCAAGCTCGGCATGGCTCCAACCTATGACTTCGCTGAGAAAAGCGCCCGGTTTCATCACCTTTCCAGGCGCAATGATCTCCCGCAGCGCTTCGGTGGTCTGGTCTACATCGGTCAAATCAGCGTCGGTGGACACCAGGAAATCCACCCTGGCTGTGGCAGCCGCCTTCACCACCGGCACATCCTTGAAATCGCGCACCAGGTCGCGCTGGCTAGCAACCTCTTCGGGTGTTGGATCAGGAGCCATCTCAATCAAGGCTGTGGCCAGAAACCCTTCGAGCTTCGGCAAGTGATCGGGAAAGAGCAGAGAGAGGTAACGATGCGCATCTGCCAAGACAGAGGGTGACACGACCAGCACGATCGTGTGCCGGGCAGCCAAGCGCAGAATCTCATAGGGATAACGGGGAAAACTGATGCCGCGAATCAGGATGTTGGCATCCACGAACACCTTAAGCTTTTTCGGAGTGTCCATAGCGCTCCGCAAACGTCTGCTCACGGATGGCCTCGATCAGGGGCGCCAGGTCATCCTCTTCCACAATGCCAAGTCGCTCGGCCGCGGGGCCGATTCCCGTAACCAGGCTCTGCAGCAGACTTTCGGCGATCTGAGCTTGCGTCAGCGGAGCCGCGCTCAACAGGATGACGCCATCGGTCACTTCCTGCAGTATGACTTTTCTGCCCTCGCGTATCCCGAGACGAGCGCGCAACTTGTGAGGGATGGTCAACCGGCCCGCGCTGGATACACTCGACATGATTGATAGCGCCATTGAAGCATACTCCTGATTCGTACAGCGATCCGCCCAACAACCGCAGTTTACCACGAAATGAACTCCAAAACAAACCGCTTCGCCATTCGTCCCTTCGCTCACTCCCGCACTCGCTGCTGCAACTCATACAACTTATTCAGCGCGGCCAGCGGGCTGAGCGCGTTCACATCCAGCGCGCGCAGCTCGGCGATCACCGGGTCTTCGGCGGAGAAGAGCGGGAGCTGGAACACCGTCGCCTGCGCCAGCGCCGAGCGCCGCGGGCCGGCCGCGCCCGACGCTTCCAGGTCGGCCAGGATCTCTTGCGCACGGGCGATGACGGGCCGGGGCAGGCCGGCAAGCTGCGCCACGTGGACGCCGTAGGAGCGGTCGGCCGCGCCGGGCGCGATCTTGTGCAGGAAGACGACCTTGTCCCCCTGCTCAGCCACGGCCACGTTGAAGTTAACAACATGGGGCAGCCGCTCGGCCAGGTCGGTCAGCTCGTGATAGTGGGTGGCGAACAGTGTCTTGGCGCGCAGCCCTGGGTGGTTGTGGATGTACTCGACCACGGCCCAGGCGATGGCCAGGCCATCGTAGGTGCTGGTGCCGCGGCCGATCTCGTCCAGGATCAGCAGGGAGCGGCCCGTGGCGTGGTGCAGGATGTTGGCCGCTTCCACCATCTCCACCATAAAGGTGCTCTGCCCGCGCGCGATCTCGTCGGACGCGCCGATGCGAGTGAAGATGCGGTCCACCAGGCCGATGCGCGCGGACTCGGCCGGCACGAAGGAGCCGATCTGGGCCAGCAGGACGATGTGGGCCACCTGGCGGAGGAACGTGGACTTGCCGCTCATGTTCGGGCCAGTCAAAATCACGATGGCTTGCTCCGGCGACAGGTACGCGTCGTTGGGCATGAACGGCTCTCCGGCCAGGAACTTCTCCACCACCGGATGGCGGCCGGCCTTGATGTCAATCACGCCATCGTCGGCCAGGATGGGCCGGACGTAACGGTTGGCCTCAGCCACCTCGGCCAGGCTGGCCGTGACGTCGAGCTCGGCGATCGCCTGGGCGGTCGCCAGCAGACGGGCCGCCGAGGCCGCGATCTGCGCCAACACCTGCCGGAAGAGCTGGCCCTCCAACTCCAGGATGCGCTCCTCGGCGTTCAGGACCAGCGACTCATACTCTTTCAGATCGGGCGTGATGTAACGCTCGGCGTTGACCAATGTCTGCTTACGGATGTAGTCGGCCGGGACGAGCGCGGCGTTGGCAGTGGTGACCTCGATGTAGTAGCCAAAGACCTTGTTGTAGCCCACCTTGAGCGATTTGATGCCGGTGCGCGCCCGCTCGGTCGCTTCCAGGTTGGCGATCCAACTCTTGGCGTCGCGCGTGGCCAGGTGGATGCCGTCCAGCTCGGCCGAGAAGCCTGGGCGGATGACGCCGGAGGTCGCCAGGGTCGCGGGCGGCTCGTCGGCGATGGCCGCGGCCAGGAGACTGGCGATGTCGGCGGTGGTTGGAAACTGGATACTGGGTGCTGGGTGCTGGCCTCTAGCTCCCAGCTTCCAGCTTCCGGTCTCCAGCTTCTGTACGCGCGCCAGCGCCTCGCGGACGCCGGCCAGATCGCGCGGGAGGGCGATGCCCTGCACGCAGCGGTTCGTCCAGCGTTCCAGGTCGCCCAGGCCGCGCAGGATCTGGCGGAGCCCGGCGCGGGCCGGCGCGTCGTCCCGCCAAGCGGACACCGCGTCCAGCCGGGCGTTGATGGCCGCCACGTCCAGCAGCGGTTGGGTGAGCCATTTGCGCAGCAGCCGGCCGCCCATGGGGGTCAGGGTGGCATCGAGCACGCCCAGCAGCGATCCCTGCGCCGATCCGCCGCGGATGCTCTCGGTGAGCTCCAGGTTGCGCCGCGCGGCCTCGTCCAGCGTCATGAACTCGGCGGTGCTATAGGTGCGCAGGCCGGCGATCTGCGGCAGATCGTCCTTTTGGGTCTCACGCAGGTAGCTCAGCAGCCCGCCCGCGGCGCGCACGGCCAGGGGCAGCCCCTCACAGCCGAAGCCGGCCAGCGACGCGGCCTTGAAATGATCCAGCAGCGCTTGCCGGGCCGTGGTCTCCTCGAAGTGCCAGGCGGCGTAGGGCGTGACGTGGATTGCGGATTGCAGATTGCGGATTGCGGATTGCAGGCCGTCCGGCTGCCCGGCCCAGCGCGGGTCCTTGGCCGGGTGGAGCAGTTCGGCCGGGGCCAGGCGGGCCAGCTCTTCCTGGACGCGGCGCAGCACGTCCCCGCCGTCGCTGATCTCGGTGACGGCGAATTCGCCGGTGGAGATGTCGGCGTAGGCCAGGCCGGCGCGACCCACCCCCCCAGCCCCCCGCTCCTTCGGC
>DAOUAT010000109.1:0-17672 GCA_034433275.1 Anaerolineae bacterium | reverse complement strand
GGCTGGACGGCAAGCACAGCGTCTTCGGTGAGGTGGTCAAGGGCCAGGATATCGTCAACAAGATCGAGCAAGGCGATGTGATGCTCTCGGTGACCATCACTGAGGAATAGACATGGCCACGGTGGGCAGGGAGCAGGAAGCAGAGGACAGAGAACCGGGCGTGTGGAGCGGCTCGCCATCTGCCCCGGTTCTTGCGCCTGCCCTCCCCCCGGTCCCTGGATCGATTAACCGGCCGGCCGCGGACGATTTGTCTCGCCGGCCGGCCGCCGGAGCAGGCGCCGGGCCGCGGCCGCCGCGTAAGCCGGGCATCGCGCTACGCATCCTGGCCCTGCTCTTCGTCATCGCCATCTCGCTGGGCATCGCGCTCTATGGCGACCGGCTCTCCGGCCTGGGCGCCTACGGCTACCCGGGCCTGTTCCTGCTCAACATCCTGGCCAGCGCCACGCTCATCCTGCCCGCGCCGGGCCTGGCGTTGGCTTTCGGCGCCGGGGTCAGCTTGAACCCCTGGCTGGTCGGGTTGGCTGTTGGCCTGGGTTCCACCTTCGGTGAGCTGACCGGCTACCTGGCCGGGTTCAGCGGCCAGGGGGCGGTTGAAAATCGGGACCTGTACAACCGGCTGCGCGGTTGGATGGAACGTTATGGGCTCTGGGTGCTCTTCGTGCTCGGCCTGATCCCCAACCCGTTGTTCGACGTGGCCGGGATCATCGCCGGCGCCATGAAGATCCCTGTCTGGAAATTCCTGGCGGCCACCGGCGCGGGCAAGGTGCTCAAGGCGACGTTGGTGGCCTATGCCGGCGCTGGCACGATGAGCCGCTTGGGACCCCTCATCCTGGAGTGGCTGGCACGCTAAATGGGGCATCGTTGACCGACACATTCGACACAGCGCTCATTTTCGGCATCCTGGCGTTGTTCCAGGCCGTGGGCGGCGCCGCGCTCGGCGCGAGCGTGCGGGGCCGGCGCCTGGCAACG
This sequence comes from Anaerolineae bacterium, assembly GCA_034433275.1. Taxonomy (GTDB): domain Bacteria; phylum Chloroflexota; class Anaerolineae; order CG2-30-64-16; family CG2-30-64-16; genus DAOUAT01. Next base: position 16,703 of record DAOUAT010000109.1, on the reverse strand, counting down.
GGGCTATGGGGCGGCGTTGTGGGCGCGGCGCCCCTCTACTTCGGTGTCGAGCGCGGCCTCACCATGCACGCCTGGGCCGCGCTGGCCTGGCAGCTCACCGTGTTGGGCGCGGCCGCGCTGAGCGTCGGGCTGGGCCTGCCCCACATCCGCGCGTTTTTCCTGCGCCCTGCGATGACCACACTCACGATCGGTAGCTTCATCATGTTGGCGGGCATACTGCTCGGCGCCTGGCTAAGCCGCGCTGGCGCCGAGTTCTGGTCCATCATCGCCGGCGGCCTGCCCTTCGTTTTCGGCGCCATGTGGTTCGGCGCCGGCCTGAAACAACTCACACGCCGATAAGCCATCGGCCATCAGTCATCAGCTATGTTTGAACTTGTCTTTCTCGGCACCTCGGCTTCGGCCCCTTCAGTCCAGCGCGGCCTCTCGGCTGCCCTGGTCAGCCACCGCGAGTATCGGTTCCTGATTGATTGCGGGGAAGGCACGCAGCGCCAAATCTTGCGCAGCGGCCTGGGCTTCAAGCGGTTGGAGCGCATCCTGCTGACCCACGGCCACCTGGATCACATCCTGGGCCTGGGCGGGTTGGCGTCAACCTTCGGCCGGTGGGAAGCCATCGAGCAGATGGAGATCTACGGTGCGCCATCTGCGCTGGGCCGCGTGCGCGAGTTGATGCGCGTGGTGTTCGGCGCGGCCGAGGCCAAGGTCAATATCGTGTATCGCGTGATCGAACCGGGCGTGCTGCTGGAAGATGACGCCTTCCGGCTAAGCGCGTTCCCCGTGGAGCATCGGCGCACCGAGGCGTTGGGCTACAGCTTCGAGGAGAAAGCACGGCGGCCATTCCTGCCCGAACGAGCAGCGGCGCTGGGCGTGCCCGCCGGCCCCATCCGCCGCGAGTTGGTGGCCGGTCACGCGGTCACGTTGGCCGATGGTCGGACGATCCAACCCGATGATGTGTTGGGGCCGGAAGGGCCTGGGCTGCGCCTGGTCTTCATCGGCGATGCGGGGCGGGTGGATAACCTGGTGGCAGCCGCGGCCGGGGCCGACCTGCTGGCCATTGAGGCGACCTACACCGAAGCCGAGCGGGATGTGGCCGCGGCCTTTGGGCATCTGACCGCGTCGCAAGGCGCCTGGCTGGCGCGCCAGGCCGGCGTCAGACACTTGGTGCTGCACCACATCTCACGGCGTTACAACAACAGACAGATCCTGGACGAAGCCACGCCCATCTTCGCCGAGACCACCGTGGCCCGTGACTTCGACCTGTTCCGCCTGGTGAAGCAGAAGCCACTGGAGCGCACAGACGCGCGCGAGCGGCCGAGTGAGGGTGGGTAGTCGAGGGTGTGGGAGTGTGGTAGTGTGCCCTTTTGCCTTCAGCCCCACACCCCCAGCCAGAAGATCCTACACACCCGGCGGCGGGACAGGCAGAGCGTCTACGGCGGTCGCCAGCCACGCCGCACCCGTTTCGATCCGCATGTCGGGGATGTCGCCCCGGATCGGATATTTCCGGCCGCAGTCGGGCTCCTGACACACCAGCCAGGCGTCTTTCACCAGGACAAGCTGGCCGGGGTCGTCGCCAGCGACGCGCGTTGGCCCCGACACACAATGTGGACAGCGCAGGATATCCAACAGATCTTGTGCGATCATAGCAAGCTCCACGACGGGAAATGTGGAGCAAAGTATAGCACGCGCGCCGATTTCAGCCCAATTCCCAGCAGGCGCCCATGCCCCGCGCAGAGCACTACGCATCTAACTTGCCCCGCCTGCCCTCCCTGTGCTATACTCATGTTTCGGGCCATATGCCCAACTATACACGCCTGCCTTCCGAACTGGCCGTGCCCGAGCCGGAGTGCCGGGTCCCAGTGTCCAGGCAGGCGGAAGCTCAAACGGAAAGGAAAAGTAGAACGTGTCCGTCATCTCCATGAAGCAATTGCTCGAAGCCGGTGTCCACTTTGGGCATCGAACCCGCCGTTGGCACCCGAAGATGCGCACTTACATCTTCACCGAGCGCAATGGCATCCATATCATTGACCTGCAGCAGACCATGCGCCAGGTCAACAGCGCCTACCAGGTCGTGCGCGACACCGTGCGCGAGGGTGGCCTGGTGCTTTTCGTCGGCACCAAGAAGCAAGCCCAAGAAACTATCCGCCAGGAAGCCGAACGCTGTGGTATGCCGTTTATCATCCAGCGCTGGCTGGGCGGCAGCCTGACCAACTTCCGCACCATTCGGCAGCGCATTGACTATATGCAAGATCTGGAACGTCGCGAGACGAGCGGTGATCTCGATCGCCTGCCCAAGAAAGAAGCGTTGTTGCTGCGCAATGAAATGGAGCGGCTGCACACCCGCATCGGCGGCCTGCGCACCATGACCCACCTGCCCGATCTAATCTTCATCGTGGATGTGCAGCGCGAGTCGCTGGCTGTCACCGAAGCCAACAAGCTCCACGTGCCCATCGTGGCCATGGTAGACACCAACTGCGATCCGGACCCGATTGACTACCCCATCCCGTCTAACGATGACGCGATCCGCGCGATCAAACTGATGGCCGGCAAGATGGCTGATGCCGTGATCGAAGGCTTGCAGATGCGCGCCATTGACGAGGCGGACCGCGCCGCGTCACAGCGCGAGGCTTACATCGTGCCTGAAGCGGATGATGAAAAGCCGACCCGCGCCAGCGCCAAAGACATCCGGGCCTTCGAGGAACCTGAAGGGCCGGTGGAAGATTACTTGGGGCCCTCAACCCTGGCCAAGCTGGCCGAGGGCATGGATGAAAGCAACGAATAGGCGTTAGCTGAATTTGTCTCATACCGAGGAGTTTATTGTGGAAATCACGGCAGCGATGGTGAAAGAACTGCGCGCGCTCACAGGCGCGGGCGTGTTGGATTGCCGCAAGACACTGGAAGCGACCAATGGTGACTTCAACCGGGCCGCCGAGTTGTTGCGCGAGAAGGGCCTGGCCCAGGCCGCCAAGAAAGCCGATCGGGTGGCCAACGAAGGATTGATTGGGCATTACATCCACACCGGCAGCAAGGTGGCGGCGCTCGTAGAAGTCAACTGCGAGAGCGATTTCGTCGCCCGGACTGAGCAGTTCCAAGCATTGTGCAAGGAGCTGGCCATGCAGGTAGTGGCCAGCCGACCCAACTATCCCCGCATCGAGGACATCCCGGCCGATGTGTTGGCGCAGCAGGTGGCGCAATTCCGCGCCGAAGTTGACCCCAGCAAGCCAGCCGAGATCGCCGAGAAGATCGTTGAAGGCAAGCTGGCCAAGTTCTATGAGGACAACGTCCTGCTGGAACAGGCCTACATCAAAGACGAAAGCATGAAGGTCAAGGACCTGATTAAGGCGACCATCGCCAAGCTAGGCGAAAATATCATGGTGCGCCGGTTCGCCCGCCTTGAGATCGGTGGCTAAACAGCTTATGAGCGCCCTGCGCTATCGTCGTATTCTGCTAAAACTAGGCGGTGAAGCCCTGGCCGGCGAGGGTGGCGTGGGGATCGATCCGCACGAGGCAAACGTGTTAGCAGGCAAGATCCGACGCCTGCGCGAATTGGGGGCCGAAGTTGCCGTCGTGATCGGCGCCGGCAACTTGTGGCGTGGTAAGGATGGCTTGGCCCATGGCATGGAGCAGGCCACCGCCGACCACATGGGCATGTTGGCCACGGTGATGAACGCGCTGGCGCTGAGCGATGCTTTGCGTCGCCTGGGCCTGGAGGCGCGGGTCATGACCGCGATCGAGATGCGCAGCGTCGCCGAGCCGTACATCCGCGGCCGTGCGATCCGCCACCTGGAAAAGGGCTACGTGATCCTGTTGGCGGCCGGCACCGGCAATCCCTACTTCACCACGGACACCGCGGCCGCCTTGCGCGCCATGGAGATCAATGCCGAAATCTTGATCAAGGCGACCAAGGTGGATGGCGTTTACGACAAAGATCCCAAGCGCAACCCGGACGCCAGACGGTTCGACCATCTGTCGTACATCGAAGCGTTGAACATGCGGGTCGGCGTGATGGACAGCACTGCGCTTACCCTGTGCATGGATAACGACCTACCCATCATCGTGCTGGACTTGTGGCAGCCGAGCAGCGTCGAACAGGCAGTACTCGGCCAGGCGGTCGGCACGTTGGTGAGCGCATAAAGACACCGAGCTACAAAGGAGCAGCCCGTGATCAAGGAAACCCTTCAAGACGCCCGCGAACGCATGGAAAAGACCGTTGATGCCTTGCAGGGCGACCTGCGAACCATCCGCACCGGCCGCGCCTCGCCCGCGCTGCTCGAAGGCATCCGGGTTGACTACTATGGCGTCCCGACACCGCTGATCCAACTCGCCGGCATCACCGTGCCCGAACCACGTTTGCTGATGGTCCGCCCGTGGAGCAAGGGTGATGTGGGGATGATCGAGAAGGCCATCCTGAAATCCGATCTTGGGCTGAACCCCAGCAACGACGGCCAGGTGATCCGGCTCATCATCCCACAGCTCACCGAAGAACGCCGCCGCGATCTGAGCAAACAGGTCGCCCGCCGCGTCGAGGAAGCGCGGGTCTCCGCGCGCAACATTCGCCGCGACGCCAACGAGATGCTGCGCGACCTGGAAAAAGAAAAGATGATCAGCGAGGATGAGTTGGATGATGGGCTGAAAAAAGCCCAGGAACTCACCAACGAATTCATCAAGCAGATTGACGAGATCGGCAAGGCCAAGGAAGCCGAGATACTCGAAGGCTAGACCAACGACGCCGCAGCCAGCAGTTGCCTGCCCACCGACTGCTGGCTCGCGCGCTGTTCACTGAGAAGGTATCATGTCCATCTCGCCGGCGTTGCATGCCCGTTACCCGGAAATCACCCGCATTCCACACCATATCGGCATCGTCATGGATGGCAACGGACGATGGGCCCGTGCCCGCGGCTGGCCCCGCCTGGCAGGGCACAAGGCCGGCACGGAAAACATCCGGCGCGTCCTGCGTGCGACGACCGACTTCGGCATCAAGGTCCTGACGGTGTACGCGTTCTCCACTGAAAACTGGGGCCGCCCGGCGGAAGAAGTTGCGGGGCTGATGGACTTGCTGGGCCAGGGCATCCGGCGCGAGACGAAGGAGCTGAACGCCCAGGGCGTGTGTATCCGCCACAGCGGCCGGCTGCAGGGCATCGCGCCCAAGCTGGCACAGCAGATCCAGGATGCGGTCGCGCTGACCTGCAATAACCAGCGTGTCACGTTAAACGTGGCGTTCAATTATGGCGGCCGGGCCGAGATCGTGGATGCGGTGCAACAGATCATTCGTGACGGGCATCCGGCCGAGTCGGTCACCGAAGAACTCATCTCGCACTACCTGTACACCGAGGATCTGCCCGACCCGGATTTGATCATCCGCACGGGCGGAGAGTATCGGTTGAGCAACTTCCTGTTGTGGCAGGCGGCCTACGCCGAATACTATGCCACGCCCACCTTTTGGCCTGATTTCGACGAGACTGAGCTTGCCGCTGCGCTGATCGAGTATAGCCAGCGCGAGCGCCGTTTCGGCAAAGTGCCGGCCCCAACCGCCTAGCGCCGACACCCGCCGAGTACCTGCGCCCACGCGCAACGGAGACCGCCGTGCTGCGTCAACGCGTGCTCAGCGCCGCCATCCTGGCGCCTACTGTCCTCTTCCTCCTATATCGGGGCGGCATTGCCTGGACCGCCATCGTCCTCGTCGCCGGCATCCTCAGTTGGCTCGAGATGACCCAGATCCTCAAGCTTGACCATTTCGCCACCGACCGGCTCCTTGGCTTGCTCTTCGTGATCGGCGCCATCGCGGATGCCTATCTGCGCGGCCAGGGCCTGATTGGCTTCGATCTGCTGCGTCCGCTCCTGACCGGCTTGCTCATGTTCTCCTTGGTCTGGGCGCTGTACAGCAAGAGCGAGCACCCCACGACCGATTGGGCCATGACCGTCGCCAGCGCGTTGTACCTGGGGTTCCTGTTGAGTCACTTTGTGAGCCTGCGCTTGCGCGAAAATGGTTTCTCGTGGGCCATCCTGGCACTGCTGGTTGCCTGGTTGGATGACACCGCGGCATACTTTATCGGCCGTATCTGGGGCCGGCACAAGCTGTGGCCGCGCATCAGCCCCAAAAAGACTTGGGAAGGACTGATCGGCGGCACGATCGCCGCATTGATCGTCGGGCTGTTCCTGGCGCCCTCGCTGGTCGGCATCCCGTGGTGGCAGGGCCTGGCGCTCGGCGCGCTGATCGCGGCCGCCGCGCCGTTCGGCGACTTCTCGGTTTCGTTGTTCAAACGCATGGCTCACGTCAAGGACAGCGGTCATCTGATCCCTGGGCATGGTGGCATGCTCGATCGCCTGGACAGCCTGCTGTTCGCCCTGCCGGCGGCCGTTTACTTCGCCTGGTTGGTGGCCGGGGCCAGATAACCCGACCGCTTGGCGCTTGCGCAATTGGCCGGTCTGTAGTACCATCGTGCCAATCACGCCGGCATCGCTTTTTCAGGCATCCACACCCACCCAAAGGAGCCCGCCATGACGCCCCCGAGCACCTCCCGTCGCACCATCAACGCCTGGGTCATGTACGATTGGGCCAATTCTGCGTTTGCCACCACGGCCATGGCCGCTGTGCTGCCTGTTTATTTCAGCAGCGTGGCTGCCAAAGGCGCGCTCACCCCGGTGCAGGCCAGCAGCACCTGGGGGTTCACCCAGACCATCGGCATGCTGCTGGTGGCGCTGGCTGCCCCGGTGCTGGGCGCCATTGCCGACTACAGCGGGTCAAAGAAGCGATTCCTGGCCGCCTTTGCCGCGCCGGGCATCCTTGCCGCGTCGCTGATGGTGTTCATCAGCACCGGCGATTGGCTGTTGGCTGCTGCGCTCTACATCGTCGGCGAGATCGGCTTCTCCGGCTCCATCATCTTCTACGACTCACTGCTACCGCATATCACCAAGGCGGACGAGATTGACATGGTGTCGGCCCGCGGCTATGCCATGGGCTACCTGGGCGGCGGCCTGCTGTTGGCTATCAACATCCTGATGATCCAGATGCCGGACGCGCTGGGCATCACGGCGCTGGGCGCGCGCTTCGGCATCGGCGGTGTCGAGATGGCTACCCGCCTCAGCTTGATGAGCGTCGGCCTCTGGTGGGCAGGCTTTTCGATCCCGCTCTTTCGCCACGTGCCAGAGCCGCCCCGCGCACGGCTGCAAGCTGAACAGGCGCAAAATCCCCTCAAGGGTGGCTTCCAGCGCTTGATCCGCACCTTCCGCGAGTTGCGCCTCTACCGCCAACTGATGATTTTCATCGTCGCGTTTTGGATTTACAACGACGGCATCGGCACCATCATCAAGATGGCCACCATCTACGGCGCAGAGATCGGCATCGGTCAGATTGACCTGATCGGCGCGTTGCTGCTGACGCAGTTTGTCGGCATCCCCTTCTCGCTGATCTTCGGCCGGCTGCCCCGCCGGGACGATCCCAAGCAACCCTTCTTCCTCAGCTACGTGCTTTACAACGCCCTGACGCTCCCGTTGATCGGCATCCTGGCGCCCCGCTTAGGCGTCACCAGCGGCCCGGTGGCCGTGGGGATCGTGCTGGCGAACCAGGGCCTGGCTTTCCTGTTTGCGCGGTTCATCGGCCAGCACGTTTTCGCCGGGCTGGCGCGGCGGGTTAACACCAAGAACGCCATCCTGGTGGCGCTGGTCGTCTACGGCATGGTCTCGGTCTGGGGCTTTTTCATGCGCACAGCGGTCGAATTCTGGCTGCTGGCGGTGATGGTCGGGCTGGTGCAGGGCGGCAGCCAGGCGCTCAGCCGCTCGCTGTTCGGCAATATGGTGCCCAAGGCGCAGACGGCCGAGTTCTTTGGCTTCTATGACATGAGCTCCAAGTTCGCCGGGCTGTTGGGTCCGCTGGTCTTTGCCGTGGTGGGGCAGTTGGTCGGCTCCAGCCGCCTGAGCATCTTCTCGTTGATCGTGTTCTTCGTGGTCGGTGGGTTAGTGCTCAGCCGGGTGAACGAAGAGGAAGGCATTCGCGTGGCCCGCGAGGTGGATGCACGCACGATGATGGCGCGCTGAGCGCGCACTCATGAATCAAAGGAGATTCTGATGGGCACCGAGCAACCTGATCGCAACTTGGCGATGGACCTGGTGCGCGTCACCGAAGCGGCCGCACTGGCGGCCGGCCGCTACATGGGGCGCGGCGACAAGATCGCGGCCGACCAGGCCGCGGTGGATGCCATGCGCGTCGTATTGGGCACCATCGAAATGGATGGGGTGATCGTCATCGGCGAGGGGGAAAAGGACGACGCGCCCATGCTCTACAACGGCGAACATCTAGGCACGGGTAACCCGCCGCTGGTTGACATCGCGGTTGACCCCATTGATGGCACGACGCTGACGGCAACCGGACGCTCCGGCGCTTTGAGCGTGGTGGCGTTGGCGGAACGCGGCACGATGTACGCGCCCGGCAAGCTGGTATACATGGACAAGATCGCGGTCGGCGCCGAGGCCGCCGGCATGATTGATCTGGAAGCGCCGGTCGCAGTGAACCTCAAGGCGATCGCCCGCGCTAAGCACCGCGATGTTGACGACCTGACGGTAATGATCCTGGATCGGCCGCGCCACGCTGAACTGATCAAACAGGTGCGAGAGGTCGGCGTGCGCATCCGGCTGATCAGCGATGGGGATGTGTCAGCCGCGATCAGCGCCAGCACCGAAGGCACGGGCATTGATGCGCTATTCGGCGTCGGCGGCTCGCCGGAAGCCGTTGTCGCAGCCGCCGCGCTCAAGTGCCTGGGGGGCGAGATGCAGTGCAAGCTGTGGCCGCGCGATGATGCCGAACGTCAATGGGCCATCGAAAACGGCCTGGACCTGAAGGCTGTGCTCACCGTTAAGGACCTGGTGAACAGCGAGAACGTCTTCTTTGCGGCAACCGGCATCACCAACGGTGAACTCCTGGACGGCGTGCGGTATTTCGGCGACGGCGCCCGCACCTCCAGCATCGTCATGCGGTCCAAGTCCGGCACCATTCGAACCGTGGTCGCCCAGCACCGATGGGATAAATTGATGCGCTTCAGTCAAATCAAGTTCGACTGAATCCGGGCAGCCTGACATTTGACGCTCGTTAGCGCATATGTTATACTCGGTAACGTCCTAACTTGAAGGCCCTGTTGCCCTCCTTTCTTGCTCCTTGCTGGCTCAACAAGCGTGTTTGTGCTCTTTTCGCCAGTTCAATGTTAGCCGCAAGGTAAACGGGAGTTACTGGGTTCGCACACATCGGGACTTATCCCCGTTTTGCGCTTATCTCGCAACATGACAGTCCCAACTGGTTGGCATGTCCAGGGTGACAGGGCCGACCGATTTCCGTTTAGGAACCTGCTCGAGCAAGCTTTCGCACACTCTCACCAAATTCGCCAAGATAAGGCGGCGTCGAGAACGGTGGGCCTTTCGTCCAGGTGAGCGCGCCCGTTGCACAGGTGCGTTCCGGCGAGCGTCCACAATGGCTCGTTGTGCCGCGTTTTTCCCTCGCTATCGGAGACCAAGAACATGAACATGGCAGAACTTGAGGCAAGAACACTCGCTGACCTGCAGGACGTCGCGCGGTCTATGGGCATCACCGGTTACACCCGGCTCAAAAAGAACGATCTGATCATGCGGCTGTTGCGCGCCGAAACCGAGGCGCAGGGCCTGATCTTCGGGGGTGGCACGCTGGAAGTTATCCAGGATGGCATCGGCTTTCTGCGCGCCAACAAGCACATGACCCCCGGCCCAGAGGATGTCTACATCTCGCAGAGTCAGATCCGCCGGTTTGGGTTGCGCACGGGCGACTTTGTCGTCGGCCAGGTGCGCCCGCCAAAGGAGTCGGAGAAGTACTATGGGCTGCTCAAGGTGGAGGCCGTGAACGGTCTCGATCCTGAGGTGGCGAAACGCCGGCCCAAGTTCGAAGAGCTCACCCCGATCTTCCCTAATCAGCACCTCGCCCTGGAGACCCAACCTGCGATCTTGACTACTCGCCTGATAGATATGGTGGCGCCCATCGGCCGCGGGCAGCGCGGCTTGATCGTCTCGCCGCCTAAGGCGGGCAAGACCACCGTCCTCAAGCAGATCGCGAACGGCATTTCGGAGAACTTCCCCGATGTGGTGCTGATGGTGTTGCTCATCGGTGAACGACCCGAAGAAGTGACCGACATGGATCGCGCGGTGGAGGCTGAGGTGCTCAGCTCCACGTTCGATGAGCCGGTGTCATCGCACGTGCGCGTGGCCGAGATGGGCCTGGAGCGCGCCAAGCGCCTGGTGGAGGCGGGGCGCGACGTCGCGATCTTGCTGGACTCCATCACCCGCCTGACGCGCGCCTATAACCTGACGGTGCCCGCCTCGGGCCGCACACTGTCCGGCGGTATTGACCCCGCCGCGCTCTACCCGCCCAAACACTTCTTCGGCGCCGCGCGCAAGATTGAGGAGGGGGGCAGCCTCACCATCATCTCGACCTGCCTGGTAGACACCGGCAGCCGTATGGACGATGTGATCTACGAGGAGTTCAAGGGCACCGGCAATATGGAACTCCACCTGGATCGCCGCCTGGCCGAGCGCCGCATCTTCCCGGCCTTCGACATCGTCCGCTCTGGCACCCGCCGCGAGGAACTGCTGTTGAGCGCCGACACGCTGCAACGGGTGTGGACGCTGCGCCGGATGATTGATATGCTGCGCCAAAGCGGGGAAGATCCGCTGGAGCCGGTGTTGGAACGGCTGCGGCGCACCCGCAACAATAAGGTCTTCTTGGAGACACTGGCGCAGAACATCTGAACGCTTGCGCCTGAGACGATCTATGGTATACTGAGGCATGTTCTGCTCAACTGCAGAGCTATGCTGATACAAAAGGGGCACGCGCACATGCGCGGTGAATTGACGCAATTTGAGCCGCCACCCCCCGCTGAGGAGTGGGGGCCAGGTTATCGCCTGTGGCAGTCGATCCTCGCCCTGGCCGGCCAACGTGGGCCCGAGGGCACAACCTCGGTGGTGCGCATGGGTTCGCACCTGGCTATCTTGTTAGTGGCCATGGTGGTGCTCATTTTTAGCCGCGTGCAGCTTCCGCAGTGGGATATCGCGGCTGCTGCCCCCGAGGTGTCTGATGCGGCCCTGGCCCAGGAAGCGTTGGCGTTGGCGTATGCCGAAGAAGCCAATGACGTTCCGCCGAATGAATCTGAGGACATTGGCCTGGTGCGCGCCGCCGTGCCTTTTACCCTGATCCCCGAACGCCCGCGCCTCGACATTATCACCCATACCGTGGTGGCTGGGGATACCCTGTACGGCATCTCACAAAAATACAAACTCAGTGCCGAGACGCTGGTGTTTGCCAACAAGGCGTTGGAGACCAACCCCGATCTGCTGCGCGTTGGTCAACAGCTTAGAGTGTTGCCCGTGGACGGCATCTTCCACACCGCGGTCAAAGGCGACACGGTAGACAAATTGGCGAAGACGTACAAGGTGCAAGCGCAAGCGATCGTCAGCTATGCCTGGAACAAACTCGACCCACGTGGCCCGACGCTGGCGGTCGGCCAGGCGGTGATCGTGCCGGGCGGCAAGAAGGAACTGCCGGTGCAGCGGGCCCAGGTCTACTCTGGGCCGGTGCCGGCAGGCGCCAAGGTGGGCAGCGGCCGCTTTGTGTGGCCGACATCCGGGTATGTGACCCAGGGCTACAAGCGGCTACACCCGGCACTGGACATCGCGCGGGCCATCGGCACGCCGGTGAAAGCCGCCGACTCAGGTTACGTGGTGGTGGCGGGTTGGAGCAACCAGGGCTACGGCAAGTACGTCGTGATCAATCACGGCAATGGGTTCCAGACCCTCTATGCGCACCTGGATCAGATTTATGTCTCTGTGGGCGATGTGGTGGGGCAGGGCGCGGTGATCGGCGCTATGGGCAACACCGGCCGCTCCACCGGGCCGCACCTACACTTCGAGATCCACAAGAACGGCGTCAAGCTCAATCCGCAAAGCTTCCTGCGCTGAGCCAGCGGGGTATACAAAATCAACGGGCGGGCAACCTGACGAGTACACTCGCACCTGTCAGGCTGCCCGCCCGGCGCGTCTGGCGCGCCCACATCCGCGGATCTACGGAGTGGTTACCACCTGAACCTGCACCTGTGAGGTGCGGGTGTTGCCTGTCAGATCAAACACGCGCAGGCGCAGGCTGTAGACGCCGGGGGATAGCTGGCCGGTTTCCCACACCCCCAACTGGCCGCCTGAAACGGGCTGGAGGGTCACCGGCCCGATGGGCAACCAATCGGCTTCTTGTGGCGCCGTGCCGGCGGCGTATGCCAGCACATAGCTGGCGAAACCGGGCCCATCCGCCACGCCTATCACCGCCACCTGGCCCGACACCTGTTGATTCTGAATGGGCTGCAGGATGGCTGCACGCACCGCGCCCTGCGGCTCCGGCGTGACGGTCGGCGTGGGTGTTGGGATCGGCGTCGGCTCGCTGGCGTCGGTGGGCGTTGGCGTCACCTCCAGGGTGGCTGTGATCTCAACCGTCGGCGTCAAAGTTGGCGTCTCGGTCGGCGTCGGGGTTTCGGTCGGGGTCTCGGTCGCCGTCGGCGTCGGTTGTGCCACAAACACGTAGACGTTGTTGGACACCGCGATGGGGTATTCCAGGCTGCCAGCATCGTAGTAGGCCGCCAGGCGCAACGAGAAGTCGTTCACGCCGTGCATCGCCACGGTTGCCAGCACATCCCAGGCGCCCAACTCGCCATTCACTTCGCGGCCGGCCACATCCGCCGGATCAGCCGGCGCCGGGCCGGAAAGCACACCCCAGCCGATAGGATTGGGCCCTACGCCATACTCCAGCCGCCACACAGCTGGCGCGGGCAAGCGCACCCGGCCGAAGATGCGCACCTGGCCGGTCACCTCGCCGCCATCCTCGGGTGAATAGAGCGCCAGCTCCGGCGCGAACGCCAGCGGCGGCCGCTGCGGCCCCAGCACAGGATAACCCTTGGCCTTTGCCCATTCGTAGTACTGGGGCGGGAAGATCATCTTGTCCACCGTCTCGATGCGGTCGGCCGGCGTGAACTCGGTGGCCAGCAAGCCTGTCACCCGGTCAATGCGCACGCGCTGCCACAGATCGTACCCGCTGGGCAGCGGCCCCTGACCCTGGGCGAAGACCTCTTCCCGCTGACGGGGACAGGCTTCGCTCGGCAAGGCGCCGCTGTCCACACAGATGGCCACGCGTTGGACGCCCGGCGGCACGGCAAACGGTTGCGGCGGCGCGCCTTGCACCCCGGCCGTCATCACCCCGTGCCAAATGGGCGCGGCGCCCACTGACCCGGCCAGCTTTTGCATCGCCGAGTAATCCGCATTGCCCACCCACACCCCCACGGCCAGATCAGGCGTGTAGCCCATGGTCCAGGCGTCGCGATAATCGTTGGTGGTGCCGGTCTTCACCGCGGCCGGCCGGTCGGCCAGCGTCATGCTGTTGCGCACGCTGCCGAACATAGGCGCGCGGGCCTCGGCGTCCGCGAGGATGGACGTGATCAGATAGGCGTGCTGCGGGTTGAACGCCTGCTCGGCGGGCGCGGGCGTCACCGGCGCTGGCGCACTCGCGGCCGCCGCGCAGGCTTGCACCGCACCGGCGGCCGCGCCCCGCCAGATGAGCGTGCCTTGCGCATCGAACACGCACGCGATGGGGCTGGCGGAGACGCGCAGGCCGCTGTTGGCCAGGGTAGCGTACGCGCCGGTCAGCTCCAGCAGCGTCACCTCGCCGCCGCCCAGGGCCAGGGATAGGCCGTAGTCGGGCCGCGTCAGGGTGGTGATGCCGGCGCGCCGCGCCACGTCCTTGAGCCGATCCAGCCCGACGTGCTGCAACGCCTTGACGGCCGGGATGTTGTACGAGTTGGCCAGCGCCGCCCGCACGCTGACCAGATCGTGCTCCTTGTTGTCGTAGTTGCTGGGCACATAAGGCGGGTTGGCGCCATCGGGGAACTCGGTCTTGATATCCAGGATGGCCGTGGCCGGGGTCCAGTAGCCGGGCGGCTCGATGGCGCTGATGGCCGACTCGGCAGTCGTGGCGTTGGGGTCGCGCGCGGCCACGTTTGCTGCGGCCAGCGCCTGTTCTTGCGCCTGGGCCACATCCCGCGCCGCGGTGCTGACGGACGCCGGCATCTCAAAGGTGGCCAGGTAGACGAACGGCTTGAGGGCCGAGCCGGGCTGCCGCGGGGACACCGCCATGTTGATCTGACCACTGATCTCGACGTTTTCGAAATCAGCGCTGCCCACCAGGGCCAGGAGCTCGCCGGTGGCCGGCCGGATCGCGACCACTGCGCCGTTGCGCGCGCCTTGATCGGCCAGCTTCGCCACCTGGTTGCGCACCACGCTTTCGGCCGTGGCTTGCAGTTGCGGGTCGAGGGTGGTGTGGATGCGCAGCCCGCCTTTGGATGCCAGCTCCGGGCCGAGGGTCGCTTCCACCTCAGTGCGCACGAACTGGACGAAGTGCGGGTGGCGTGAATCATAGACCTGTTTCAGCGGCTGCAGCACGATGGGCTCAGCCCAGGCCGCGTCGGCCTGTTCGGTGGTGATTTTGCCATTTTCCACCATCAGGCGGAGCACCGCGGCCTGGCGGCGTTTCACCGCGCCCGGGCTGCCGTCAGCCTCCCAGAGTTTGGTGTAGGGGTCGTAATAGGCCGGAGCCTGGGGCAGGCCTGCCAGCAGCGCCGCTTGCGCCAGGGTCAGCTCGGACGCGGGCACGCCGAAATAGGTCTCGGCCGCGGCTTCGATCCCGTACGCCAGGTTGCCGTAATTGAGTTCGTTCAGGTAGATCTGCAGGATGGTGTCCTTGGGATAGCGCCGCGTGATTTCTGCGGCCAGGATCGCCTCTTTGACTTTGCGCGAGATGGTTCTTTCGGGCGAGAGGAAGGTCAACTTGACCAGCTGCTGCGTGATGGTGCTGCCGCCGGGGCCGCTCAGGCTGCGCTCACGAAAGGCGTAGTAAACAGCGCGTGCCAGGCCCACCGGGTCAACGCCGGGGTGCTGGTAGAAGTTTGGGTCCTCGGTGGCGATGGTGGCGTCAATCAGGTAGGGCGAGATGCGTGCGAGCGGCACGACGGTGCGCCGGCCGTAGTTGGGATCGCCCACCTCGTTGAGGATCTCCCCGTTGCGATCATAGATCAGCGTCGAGGCGAACTGGCTGACCCGCGCTTGCAGCTCTTCGGGCTGGGGCAGGTCGCGCGCGATGCTGGCGTAGCCGACCAGGGCCACGCCCAGGAGCAGCACGCCCAGCGCCGCGATGATCAACAGCACCAACAGGGCGCTCCCGCAGCCCGATCGCTGTCTCAGCGGTGGCGCGGTCTGGCGGCGCGGCAGGGCCGCGGCAGCCTCGCGTCTGGCAGGGGTGACCGGCGCGGCTGCAGGGACTTTGCGTTCGATAGGCGCAGGCGCGGGCAGTTGCACGGCCGGCGTGGCCACCGCGGGCGCTGGTTGCGACGCCGGCGTTGGGCTGGCGGGTGACGGGGGCGGCCACTGTGGCCGCGGCGAAACTGCGCCGCCGCGCTGATGGAAATCGGGAACCGACGCACCGGCCGCAGATGTGGGCGTCGGTCCGCCCTGCGGGGTACGCGTTTGGCCGGCAGCTTTGCTGCCCCAATCATCAGAGGGTGTGTAAGACATGGTGATAAGTCCGTCCTCGTGGATTCAACGCGATCATAGCCGGGATAACCGCGGCTGGCAAATATGACGATGGGGATGGTGAAATGGTTGCAAGGCGGAGCAACCGTTGTATAATGCATGGGCATCAAACTTAGGAGTAAGGCTGAGTTGTAACCCCGGGAGAACAACCTAATGACCGACAATCCCTACCAACGCCTGGCCGCGCGCCTGGACGCGCTGCCCAACGGTTTCCCGCCCGCGGCCGACGGCGCGGAGCTGCGGCTGCTGGCCAAGCTCTTCGCGCCGGAGGAGGCCGCGCTGACTGCCGCCTTGCGCCTGACCCTGGAACCCGCGGCCGAGATCGCGGCCCGGACCGGCGGCGACCCCAAGGCGATCGCCGCGCAGCTCAAGCGCCTGGCCCGGCGCGGGCTGATCCAGGCCGGCCGGCTGGCTGACGGCCGCGGGTTGGGCTATGGCATCATGCCGTTTGTGGTGGGCTTCTACGAGATGCAGGCCGCCACCATGGATGCCGAGTTGGCGCGGCTGTTCGAAGATTACTACCGCCAGACCTTCGGCCGCGCGCTGACCGCCACGCCGCCGGTACACCGGGTGATCCCGGTCGAGCGCACGGTGCGGGTGGACATGGAGGTGCGGCCCTACGAAAGCGCGGCCGAGATCGTTGCGGCCAACCGGGCCTGGGGCGTGGTGGACTGCATCTGCCGCAAGCAGAAGGCCCTCATCGGCGAGCCGTGCGGCCATCCGCTGGACGTCTGCATGACCCTGAGCCCGATCCCCGGCGCGTTCGACAACGCGCCGCAGGTCCGCAGCCTGACCCAGGAGGAGGCGCTGGCCACCCTGCGCCGTGCGGCCGAGGCGGGGCTGGTACACTCGGTCAGCAACAGCCAGGAGGGGTTGTGGTACATCTGCAACTGCTGCACCTGTAGCTGCGGCATCCTGCGCGGCCTGGCCGAGCTGGGCATGGCGAACGTCGTCGCCCGCTCCGCGTTCGTCAACCAGGTGGCCGCCGACGCGTGTCACGCCTGCGGCGCGTGCACCGAGCGGTGCGCGTTCTCGGCCTTGACGCTGGCCGATGTCGTCCAGGTGGATGCGGTCCGCTG
>DAOUAT010000108.1:0-16866 GCA_034433275.1 Anaerolineae bacterium | reverse complement strand
GGTCGAGCACCTGGATCACCTGGCCGACCTGGGCGTTAACGCTATCTATTTCAACCCGATCTTTCAGTCCGGCTCGAACCACCGCTACCACACCCATGACTATTTCCAGGTGGATCCCATGCTGGGCGGGAACGCCGCGCTGCGGGAGCTGCTGGACGCGGCCCACGCGCGCGGCATCCGGGTGGTGCTTGATGGCGTGTTCAACCACGCCAGCCGTGGCTTCTTCCAGTTCCACGATATCCTGGAGAACGGGCCCGAGTCGGCCTACTTTGACTGGTTCACCGTGACGGACTGGCCGCTGCGTCCTTACGGCAGCAAGGAACACAACTACCACGCCTGGTGGAGAAATCCCGCGCTGCCCAAGCTCAACACTGCCACGCCGGCGGTGCGCCGGTTCATCTTCGACGTCGCCCGCTACTGGGTTGAGTTCGGGATTGACGGCTGGCGGTTGGACGTGCCGTCGGAGATTGATGACGACAGCTTCTGGCAGGAGTTCCGCCGAGTGGTGAAGGGCGCCAACCCCGAGGCCTATATCGTCGGCGAGATCTGGCACGAGGCGGAGCGCTGGCTGCAAGGAGATCAGTTCGACGCGGTGATGAATTATGGCGTGGCGCGCGCCGCCCTCGGGTTCTTCGCCCGTGACACCTTCGATCACTCCTACCGGCCGGGCGGGTTCAAGCTGGCACCGTTGGGTGCGCGCGCGTTCGGCAACCAGGTGGAACGCCTGATGGCGCTGTACGACTGGGAGGTGACGCTGGCCCAGCTCAACCTGCTGGACAGCCATGACACCGCTCGCTTCCTGCACCAGGCCGGCAATGACCAGTCTGCGCTGCGCCTGTCGCTGCTGTTCATGCTCACGCTGCCCGGCGCGCCGTGCATCTACTACGGCACTGAGATCGGTGTGACCGGCGGGCACGATCCCGACTGCCGCCGCGCGTTCCCCTGGGATCAGGCTGCCTGGGATCATGACCTCCTCGCATTCACGCAGCGGGCCATCGCGCTGCGGCACGGCAGCCGCGCGTTGCGCCGCGGCGATTTCACCATTTTGTATGCCTACAACGACATCTGCGCGTACGCGCGTCAGGCCGGGGCAGATGCGGCAGTCGTGGTGCTCAATGCTGGCCGCGAGCCCGGCGTGGTCAGCCTGGACGTGGACGATCTGCTGCCCGATGGTAACCTGACCGACGCGTGGGCCGGGCTGCCGGGCCGGGTGTCGCACGGCACGTTGCGCCACTTCGATCTGCCGGCCCGTTCCGCGGCCGTGTTCGTGGCGGGGTAAACAAGACATTCGCAGGAGATTGCAGTCGTGTATCGTTATCGCCATGCACGCCCCAAGATCAGTTTCGCGCTCGCGACGGCCATGCTGGTCATCATCGCTATGGCCTTGACGGGCATCCTCAAGATTGATTTCGACCTGACCCCGCTGGACTCCAACCCGCAGTCGGTGGCGGTGGCGCTGGTCTTTTCAGTGATCGCGGCGTTGTTGCTCTATGAGTGGTGAGCAGTGGCCCGCTGATCCCCCGGCGCTGCACGGGCTGATCACCCATCACTACGCCGACCTGCCCGGCGTGCGCTTGCACTACGTGGCCGCGGGCGCCGGGCCGCTGGTGGTGCTGCTCCACGGCTTCCCCGAGGCCTGGTTCGCCTGGCAGCACCAGATTCCCGCGCTGGCCGCGGCCGGCTACCGGGTCGTCGCGCCGGACATGCGGGGCTACAACCTATCGGGTAAACCGGCCGCCGTGCGCGCCTACACGACGGATCTGCTGGCCGATGATGTGGCCGCGCTGATCCGGGCGGTGGGTGAGCGCGAGCCGGACGGGAGCGTGGCTCCGGCGGCCGTGGTCGGCCACGACTGGGGCGCGGCCGTGGCGTGGCTGTTCGCCGTGCGCCATCCCGAACTCCTGGCGCGGCTGGCGATCCTCAACGTGCCGCACCCGGCGCGCATGATGCAGGGGCTGCGCACCCTGCGCCAGCTGCGCAAGAGCTGGTACATCTTCTTCTTTCAGCTCCCCTGGCTGCCGGAGGCGTCGTTTCGGGCGCGAGACTTCGCGGTGCTGTGGGGGACGCTGCGCCGCGATCCGGTCCGGCCCGGCGCGTTCAGCGATGAGGATATCGCGCGTTACGTGGCGGCCGCCGCGCAGCCGGGCGCGCTGACCGGCAGCATGAACTATTATCGGGCGTTGATCCGCCATCCCCAGGCCGCCGGCCCCGTGCAGTGCATCGAAGCGCCCGTGCTGGTCATCTGGGGCGAGCGGGATCGCTACCTGGGGCCCGAGCTGGCCGAGCCGAGCCCCCGGTGGGTTTCCAACTGTCGCGTCGAGCGCCTGCCCGATGCCTCGCACTGGGTGCAGGCCGACGCGCCGGAGCGGGTGAACGCGCTGCTGCTAGGGTTTCTGGCTGAAGGTTGAAGATGTAACATGGTCATCACCCAAGAACTACACATCCGCACGGCTGGTCACACCGACGTGCAAGACATCACATCCCTGGTGCAGGCCCGGGTGCGGGAGAGCGGCCTGCGCGCGGGGATCGCGACGGTCTTCTGCCCCGGCTCCACCTGTGGGCTGACCACCATCGAGTACGAGGATGGCGTCATCGAGGACCTGCGCCGCGTCTTCGAGCAGCTCGCGCCGGAGGGTCGGGATTACCTGCACCACCGGCGTTGGGGCGACGACAACGGTAGCGCCCACGTCCGCGCCGCGCTCATCGGCCCGTCGCTGGTGGTGCCGTTCGCGGACGGCCGCCTGGCCCTGGGTGCGTGGCAGCAGATCGTCTTCCTGGACTTCGACACGTCCCCGCGGGCCAGGAAGCTGGTGGTGCAGGTGATGGGGGAGTGAGGGTCAAGGCCGAGAGTGGGCCGCCGGAGACCCCCAAATCCGTTTCTGTTTCTTGACCTGCGCCAGCACTTGTGATATATTCAATAATGTTTCCTGTACCAATCATGCTCTGATTTAGTGTGCAAACGGTGCGGGACATATGTTTTATATGCGTCATTAGTAATTTATTTCAACTTATAGCTTGGCGGAAAACACGTTGGTGTGCTATCGTCACAAGCCTGACGTTATCTCTATTCTCTGTGGCGAGAATTTGCCTCTCACGTTGCCGCGGCCTGCTATTGGCTGTTTTGAATTTCCCAACGCAGCAGCGCTTGGTTTTTCCTCATGTTACATTCTGCGTATAGCGCCTGTCATCTTGCAACGAGTCTTATTCCGACCGGGAGAGTGTGCATGAATCTGCGCGATCTGCTCAGACCGCAACTTGTCGCCACCCAGGTGCCTGTTCAAGACTGGCAAGGCGCGATTCGCGCGGTGGGCCAGTTGTTGGAGGCCGACGATGCTGTAGAGCCCCGTTTCGTGGACGCTATGATTAACGTGGCGAAGGAGTTCGGTCCCTACATCGTTGTCGCGCCCGGAATTGCTTTGCCGCACGCCCGGCCCGAGGATGGGGTGAAGCGGGCCAGCATCGGCATGATCTCCCTTGCACAGCCTGTAGAATTCGGCAACGAGGAGAATGACCCGGTGTGGCTGGTGATCGCTTTGGCCGCTGTGGATCACAAGCAACACATTCAGGGTTTGGCTGAGTTGGCCGCGGTGTTGGGTGATGAGGACAACGTTGCACGGTTGCGCGCAGCCAAGTCGGGTGCTGAATTACTGACCATCATGTGGAGTCCAAGCGGCGCGTTGCGCGAGGGCGCCTGAGTATGTCGCGTGTTGCAGTGAACGCGAGCTTCGTCTGCGCGCGGTGTTTCATTGTATAAGGCTAGCTTCGCAGCTCGGGGACGGCGTATGCGTACTGACTCCGACCGGCGCACCCGCCGGTCGCTCTGGTATGTTAAGAAAGGAGGGCATCAAACATCTGGCTGACGCACAAAAACATTTCGTTTGGGTGCTAACATCGAAGTTTCACACGCTAAGGAGGTTTGGTCATGAAGGACGATATTCGCGGGATGAATATCAGGGGCATTATCGTGTTGTGCCTGGCCGTGGGCGGCTTCATCCTGGGCTTGATCGCCAAGGCGCTATAGTCCAGGCGAAGACCTGATACAAGGAGGTATACGTTGATACGCATCACTGCCGTCTGCGGGATGGGGCTGGGGAGCGGGTTGCTGGTCAAGATGGGTGTGGAGCGCGTACTCAAGCGCAACGGCTTCCCCGAATCGGAGTTCCTGATCGAGGTGGCCGACATCAGCACGGCGCGCGCCTTCCCCACCGACATCTATGTCACCACAGCCGAATTTGCCCGTGAGCTGGGACAGGTCAAGGCCAAGATCGTGGAGGTGCACAATCTCTTTAGTGAGAAGGAGATCGAGGCCAAGCTCATCGAGCCTTACAAAGAGTATCGGGCTACTCAGGGCATCAAATAACCATATCAGGTTAATACAACTGAAGGAGAGGCAAAGATGCAGGTCATCCTGAACGTCATTACGCAGTTGTTGAGCAAGCCGGCGATCCTCGTCGGTATCATCGCGCTGATCGGCCTCCTGGCTCAGCGCAAGCCACTCGAGCGGGTCATCTCCGGCACGCTCAAAACCATCATTGGCTTCATCATCCTGGGCGGCGGCGCTGGTATTGTCATCGGCGCCATCAACCCGCTGGGCAGCTTGCTCCAAAAGGGCTTCGGCCTTCAAGGCGCCCTTCCTGTCAACGAGGTCTTTACCGCTCTGGCCCAGAAGGAATTGGGGCAGCAGATCGCCATCGTCTTCGCGCTCGCGTTTGTCATCAACCTGCTGTTGGCCCGCTTCACCCCGATGAAGTTCATCTTCCTGACGGGCCATCACATCCTGTTCATGGCCACCCTGACCGTCGGTATGCTGGGCCTGACCGTTCTGAAGGGCAGCCCGGTGCTCTTGGTTATCATCGCCGCCCTGTTCACCGGCTTCTCGATGGTCTTCTTCCCCTGGCTCTCTGCACCGTTCATGGAGAAGGTCATCGGCTCCAAGGATTTCGTGATGGGCCATTTTGGCACCACAACGTATGTCCTGGCTGGTTGGCTGGGCCGTTTCGTCGGTGATCCTGAGAAGGAAAGCACCGAGAACATCAAGTTCCCCAACTGGATCGGCTTCATGAAGGAACCGCTGATCGCCATGGGCGTCGTCATGTTCCTGATCTATCTGATCGCTGGCATTGCAGGGGTCGCCGCAGTGGGCACGGCTGAGGTTGCTAAGATGTTCGGCAATAGCGACTACTGGTGGTTGAACTGCTTCATCCAGGCGTTGACCTTCGCCGGCGGTATCGGCGTCATCCTGCTCGGTGTCCGCATGATCATTGCCGAGATCGTGCCCGCCTTCCGCGGCTTCGCTGAGAAGATCGTGCCCGACGCCCGACCTGCGCTTGACTGCCCGACCGTCTTTCCGTTCGCGCAAAATGCTGTGCTGGTCGGCTACATCAGCAGCATCGTCGGTGGCGTCGTCGCCATGCTGCTGCAAATCATCCTGGGCGGGGGCGGTAGCGCGGCCGGGCTGATCGGCGCGGTGGTCCTGCCCTCCATGATCATCCACTTCTTCGTCGGCGGCACGGCCGGTGTGTTTGGCAATGCGACCGGCGGTTGGAAGGGCGCAGTCCTGGGCGGCTTCCTGAACGGCCTGATCTTTACCTTGCTGGTCGGCACGGCCTTTGTGGCGCTGAGCAAGCTGGGCTTCGGCAACAGCGCGTTCGGTGACACCGACTTCGGCGTGATCGGCAATATCCTGGCCTTCCTGGGCGCGTTGTTCAAGTAATCCACGGAGACCTGACAGGTCTCGCAGACCTGTCAGGTCTGATAGGTTGTTTCCCCGGAGACCTGTCAGGTCTCGCAGACCTGTCAGGTCTTTGCATGATGTACACCTGGTGAACTTCGCATGATGTTTGTTGATGAGACCACCCTGGCTCGCCTGGCGGTTCACGCCCGCAATGTGCGCCGCAATATCATTCGCGGGACGGCTGCTGCTGGCGGTGGTCACCCCACTTCTTCATTATCCGCAACCGAGCTGCTGGTAGCCCTTTACTGTCATGAGATGCGACATGACCCACAGCGTCCCGATTGGCCTGATCGGGACCGCTTCATCCTGTCCAAAGGGCACGCCGCGCCGGGCCTCTACGCCGTGCTGGCCGAGTGTGGCTATTTTCCCGAAGCCGAGCTGACCACGCTGCGCAAGCTCGGCAGCCGTCTTCAGGGCCATCCCACGCCTGACGCGCCGGGGGTCGAGGTCGCAACAGGGGCACTGGGGCAGGGGCTCTCTTTCGCCACCGGCCTGGCGTTGGCCGGCCGGTTGAAGGGTGCAGCGTGGCGCGTGTACGTCCTCCTGGGAGATGGTGAGCTACATGAGGGTCAGGTCTGGGAGGCCGCTCTCACCGCGACCAAATATGGGTTGGCGGGGTTGACGGCTATTTGTGACTACAACCACGTCACCCAGACGGGCATCATCGAGGTCACAAAGCCCCTGGCCCCGCTGGCCGACAAGTGGCGCGCCTTCGGCTGGCATGTGGTGGAGATTGATGGCCACGATTTCGGCCAGATCCTGGCCGCGCTGGCGGAGGCCAGACAGACGACCGACCGGCCGACCATGATCATTGCGCACACGGTCAAGGGCAAAGGGGTTTCGTTCTTTGAGCACGTCGTTGGCTGGCACGGCCGGGCGCCTGACGCCGGGCAGGCGGCCCGTGCCCTGGAGGAGATCGGATGAGCGCACCCTTACGCGCCCAGGCGGGTCCCGTGGTCGCGCTGCGTGACGCCTATGGTCAGGCGCTCGTTGATCTGGCAGAGGTGAACTCGCGTGTTGTGGCGCTTGATGCAGATCTCATGTCATCCACCAAGATGGACCAGTTCGCCCAGCGCTTCCCCAAACGCTTCTTTCAAGTCGGCATCTCCGAGGCGGACCTGATGGGGGTCGCCGCGGGGCTGGCGCGCGAGGGCTTCATCCCGTTCGCCTCTTCCTTTGCGGTTTTCGCCACAGGCAAAGCCTATGATCAAATCCGCCAGTCGCTCTGCTACTCGGGTAACCCCGTCAAGATCGTGGCGTCACACGGGGGCCTGCAGCCCGGCACGGAAGGCGCCAGCCACCAGGGGCTTGAGGATCTTGCCCTCATGCGTGCGCTGCCGGGCATGACCGTCATCGTGCCGGGGGACGCGGTCGAGGCGCGCAAGGCGGTCTTCGCCGCGGCTGAATGGGACGGTCCGGTCTACATCCGGCTGGATCGCCTGGGCTGGCCGATCTTCTTCGAGGAGTCTTACGATTTCCGCATCGGCCAGAGTGCGCTGTTGCGCCAGGGCGCCGACCTGAGCATCATTGCCTGTGGCAGCCTGCTGTGGGCGACCTTGAAGGCCGCGGACGCGTTGGCTGCTGAAGGTATTACGGCGCGCGTGGTGAACATGTCCACGATCAAGCCCCTGGACGAAGCGGCGGTGCTCGCCGCGGCCCGCGAAACGGGGGCCATTGTGACAGCCGAGGAACACCAGATCAACGGTGGCCTGGGTGAGGCGGTCGCGCGCGTCGTTGCCGGTCACTGTCCTGTGCCCATGGGCTTCGTTGCCGTGCAGGATGTCTTCGGGAGTTCCGGCACGATTGACGAGCTAATGGCCCGCTACGGCCTGACGTCCGGCGACGTCATCTCACGCGCGCACGCGGTGCTGGCGCGAAAAGTGAAAGCCTCATGACCCTGTTTCTCGTTTTGACTTAACTGAAAGGACGTATCTATGACTGATGAGGCTGCTCCTCCTGCCACGAAGGGGGAACTGGAGCCAATCACCTACGCTGACAAGGTCATCGCGGTCAAGCGCAAGTGCTCTTGCGGCGGTGATGTGGATATCAAGCCCAACCCGGACGGAGCGGGCAAGGTGGCAACGTGCCGGGACTGCGGCGCCAGCCTCAAGTTTGGAGGCGGCTGATGGAGCAACTCCGCGTGCGTGTGGTCAATGCCATATCGGCACCAATGATTTGACCCAGTACACCCTGGCTGCTGAGCGCACCAATCAGAGGGTGGCCCACCTGGGCGATCCGTGCCATCCAGCGGTGCTACGCCAGATCCGGAACGTCATTGAAGCTGCCCACCAGGATGGCATCTGGGTTGGCGTTTGCGGCGAAGTGGCCGGCGACCCCGACGCGGCGCCGATCCTGCTCGGTCTGGGGCTGGATGAGTTCAGTATGGCGCCTGGCTCGATCCCGCGCATCAAAGCCATCCTGCGCGACTGGTCCTACGCCGATGCCGCGCAGTTGGCAGGCCAGGCCGTGAACCTGGATGCGGCCGAAGAGGTGCGAAGCCTGGTGCGTTTCTGAGCGCTTTAGCCCTCACGCGTGGCCCAAACCAGGTTTCTCAGAGAAATCTGGTTTGGGCCACGCGTATTACACCGTCGCCCACCTCTCCACGAACCCGATCCCCAGCGCCTCCAGCTCCGCCAGCACCGGCTCATAGATCGCCGGCACCACTGGCACCTGGACGCCGGTCAGGGTGATCGTGCCTTCCAGGATCATACGGACGCCGATGGCCGCGGGCAGGCCCACGGTGCGCGCCATCGAGGTGTCGCCATCCGGGATGCCGAAGTCCACCATGGTCGAGGTGATCTTTTCCCGCCGCCCCGGATATTCAGCCACGAACTGGTGCTGTAACACCAGCATATCGCGCTCGCCCGGCGCGTACTGCATCTTCTCCAACATGCGGGCGCAGAGGATGTCAATCGGCGCGTTGACCCCGGTCGGCAGCGGGTCATCGCCCAGGAAACCCAGCCACGCCAGGTCGGTAATGGGCTTGGCGTCGGGCGCAAGCCCCAGGAACGCGGCCAGGTCGGCCCGCAGCTCGCCCGCGCCGCCGCACAGCGCCCGCGTGAGCTGCGCGAAGGTCAGCCCTGCCAGATCATCCCGCGGCGCCTCGTCCAATAGTCCCAGGTCGGCGATCACCCGCAGCGTGTTGCACCAGCCGGGGTTGCGCAGCGTGCCGCGGAACATGGTGCGCGTGCCCCGGATGCCGTAGGTGTCCTGGTAGGGCAGGCTGTCGCGGTTGGGATAGCCCTCGAAATCGGTGGGCACGCCCTCCACTTCGACCGGGACCGGCACGTGGTGGTCGAACAGCTCGCCGCCCGGGATGTTCACCAGCTCCCCATCCCACAGGTACTGCGCCGGGTTCTTGCCGGCCAGCAGCACCCCGCGCGGGCTCCACGAGAACTTGTAGCCGAACGGGTTGGTGTTGGCCTCGGGCGCGGGCAGGCCGCCGCACCACGACACGAAGCCGGTGATCCGGCCGCCCTGGCCCTGCACCTTATGGATCACCCGCATCGCGGTCATGTGGTCAATGCCGGGGTCCACGCCGATTTCGTTGAGCAGGATCACGCCCGCGGCCCTGGCGTCGGCATCCAGGTCGGCCATGGCCTGCTTGACGTAAGATGTGGTGACCATGTGGACGCCGTGCTTGATGCACAGCCGGGCGATCACGGGGTGGTAGACGTAGGGCAGCAGGCTGACGGCCAGATCGTGCTGGCGGATCAAGGCTTCCAGCGCGGCCGTGTCATCCGAGTTCACGGCGACCGCGTGGCCGTTGGGATGCCCCTTGACCAACTCAGCGGCCTTGCTGACGGTGCGGCTGGCGACGGTGACTTCCAAGCCGTGGTCCAGCAGGTAGCGGACGTGCGCGCCGGCCACCATGCCGGCGCCGAAGACGACGACTTTTTTCATGGGTGAAAGACTCCTCGATGTTTGATTATTGGCGCAAACCCAACCATAGCGGAGCATCCTGAGCGGAGCCGGGTAGGGCCCCGGCGCAGTCGAAGGATGCGAAGCGGTCTGTTCATCAGGCCGCCTCCCTTCGGCTTCGCTCAGGGCAGGCTCTTCGACTGGTCGCTGCCCGTCAAGTACCCTGGGTGTTCGACCCGCTCAGGATGCTCACTTGTCTTCAGAAAGATACTGCACCAAATGCCGATAGTCCGGCGTCAGCTCCCCGCGGTGGGCGATGACCGCACGCTTGATCTCCGGCGGCAGCGCCAGCGCCTCGAAGGGCATTTTGTAGTCGGCTGTGGCGATGGCAGGGACATACTTCGTCAGCACTGCGCTGAAATTCTCCGACGCGTCCCTGGGTAGCTCGCTGGGCAGGATATCCACAGCCATCACGGCCACGCCCGGCCCCGCTGCACCATCCTCCACCGCGCCGGTCAGCGGATCATACACGAAGACCGGATCGCCCGGATCGGTGGTCTTCACGGTGATTTCCACCGAGCCCTCGATGTCGCAACTGACGTCGCCGATCACCTGCAGCCGCAGCCGGCCCGCCTCGGCCAGGCGGCGCAGCAGGTCTCGGGTCACCAACCGCGGGTAGCGCGCATCCCAGTAGATGCCGTTGATCAGGACCGACAGGTGGGGCAGGTGCCGCTCGAAGATGGGGCGGAAGTTGTCGGGGCAGTCGTAGTAGCGCTGGCAATCGAACGGCTCCAGGTCGTCCCCTGGGGTTACGATGTGCTCCTCGCGGAACGTTGTGGCATAGAGGACGTAGCGTGAGGCGCCGGCGCCGCCGGTGATGTCGGCCAACTGGCCGGGCTCGATGATCTCGACCGGCAGCAGGTTCAGGATCTCCCACGCGCCGCGGGAGACGTTGCCGTACCCCGTAACGCCGATGGTCAGCGGCGCGACGGCTCCCGGCAGCCCCTCACGGCGGATGGCCGCGCCGGCCTGCGCGACCGCAGCCTGCGCCTCGGCCAGGTCGTGATATTCCCAGGCATGGCGTATGGCGGCGAAAGGCGTGGCGATCCCCTGCCACGCCAGCCGTTGGCCGAGGGTCCACAGCGTCTCGATGGCGCCGGCCAGCCCGGCATGGCGGCCGAAGAAGATCAGCCGCCGGCCGTGTTCGTCGGCAACCTTTTCGTAATCAATCAGCGTGCAGCCTAATTCCAGCATCCGGCGCAGCATGGGCATGTTGTACGACTGGCCCTTGATGACGTGGGCGAAGAACACATAGGCGCCGCCGGCCCGGAAGAACACGGGCGGGATCTCCTTGACCGCGAACACCACCGGGCACCCGGTTAGGTCCTCCTGGACGATCGCACCGGCCGCGGCGAACTCCTCCTCGGTGTGGGCGCGGATCGGCGACGGTTGGATGTAGACCTGAATGCCGTGCTCGGCCAGCGCGCGGACCCCATCCGGCGTGATGGGCGTGCGGCGCTCCCAGCGGCTCTTATCTTCGCGGCGAAGGCCGATGCAGGGAGGTTTGGAGTTGGGAAAGGAGATGCTTTCAGGGTGTGCGCCCGTCTGGGCGCGCTGTTTAGGTGTGTAACTCATCCGGCGCTCCGTTGCGTTGGGAGTTTGTTTCCAGCGAAGTCAAGTTTACCATGAGATGGCCGCGGGCGAGAAATAACGGGGTGATCCTTGGTGAGGCATGGATCGTGCGCGGATCACAGCGAATGGGGCATGGCTCACATACACTGGCGCCTTGTGCGCGGTAACATCGTCACATCTCAAAGAGCCGCAGATGCGGCAGGGAGTGGGAACATGGCTTTCTTGAATCGTCGCACACAAACGGGCCTGGTCGCAGTGGCCGGCCTTCTGTTGATCACTTTGCTGGCCGGGTGCGCTGCGCCCGCGGCCACCCCCACAGCCGCGCCACCCGCTGCACCGACCGCGGTCCCGCCCACCGAGGCGCCCGCGGCCCCGGTCGCCCCAGAGTCCCCGACGGCCGTGCCGGCGACGCTGGCCCCGACTGAGGCGCCGACGAGCGTTCCGCCCACCGCTGCCCCGACCGAAGCGCCCACCGCCGCGCCCACCCAGGCGCCTGCGGCCGCGACGGTCAGCTTCGCCAAAGACATCCTGCCGTTGTTCGAGCAATCCTGCCTGAAATGCCACGGCGGCGATGACACGAAAGAAGGGCTATCGGTCAAGACCTATGAGGACCTGATGAAGGGTTCGGTCAACGGCCCGGTGATCGTGCCCGGTGATCCGGCTGCTAGCGAGCTGGTGACGCAGGTCGCCCGCGGCAAGATGCCCAAGCGCGCGCCCGCGTGGCCGGAGAACCAGGTCAAGCTGCTGAGCGACTGGGTCGCGGCCGGTGCGCTGAAGAATTGATGGATGGACGCGTAAAGTAAGCAGTTGAACAGAATGAAAGCCCTGCGAGCGCAACGGATCGCCCGCAGGGCTTTTGTTATGAGATAAGGCGCACAACATGGCGAATATGGTTCTTGCGGAGGTGTACGGTATAGGTTCACGATAGGTCATGGATAGCCGTTTTCTGCTATTCTGGTCGCGGTGATATCATGATCTACTCGTTAGCTCGCCCGGCCTCCGTTACGTCCACTGTGGTGCGCTCCTGTTCCCGGCCATCCGACGCTGTGGCGGCGTCCCTGGATGCGGTGTTGGCGCGGCTCACCGCCTGCGTGACCGCCATCGAAGCGGATTGCGCGGTGCTGAGCGCTGGGGTCGCGTTGCCCCGCTACCGCAGCGCGCTGTATGCCGCGATGGATGCGCTGGGTGGCTGGATCAACCATTTTCTGGCCACCAGGCCGCCGGATGCTGAGATCGAAGCTGCCAAGACGCGCATCACCCACCTGATTCGTCCCTGGTCACGTACTGGCCCCTTTTTTGACCGCTGTTTCGGTCAGCGGCGCGGCTATCCTGCCGACTTCGAGACGCTTGAGATCATCTACAACTGCCGGCCGGGTGGCGCCGACCTGTGTGCCCGGATTTTTGATGATTACTATCTACACACCGTTGTGGCGCGCGCGGTGCGCCAGCGCCTGATGCACCTGGCGCGATGGCTGGGGCTAGAAATAGCGGATCGAGCGGCCCAGGGTGTTTTGCCCGTACGCGTGTTGAGCCTGGGCTGCGGGCCGGGCCGCGAATTGCGAATGCTGGCCGAGGCTCCTGTGTTCAGAGATGTCGCGGCCATCACCTGCCTCGACCGGGATGCTGAAGCGTTGCGCTTCGTCCGCAACCGGCTCCAAGACAATCTAAACGGTCGCATGACTTATCTGCGGGCCGATCCGTTGCGCTTTGCCCGCAGCCCTGGCCGGCCCGGCAAACCTTACCATCTGATTTACGTCGCGGGGTTGTTCGACCATGTGGCCCCCGACCAGGCGCAGGACCTGATCGAGGACTGTTACGGTCTGTTGATGCCAGGGGGGCAGTTGATCGTGAGCACCCTGAGCGCCAGTGTGCCAGCTAATGAACAGAGGTTGCTCGATTGGCTGTTGACCTGGCGCCCGTGGTATCGGAACGAGCAAGATATCCGCAGTATCCTGGCTGGCACGTCGTTTGCCAGGGAGAGCTGGCGCTGCGAGCACGTGGCGCCGGCCGCCAACCTGTTTGTGGTGGCGGAGCGGTCAGGCTGATGGGGTGAACGCGATCCCGGGTGGTTGTACGGTGTCATCATCCTGCTATGCGTGCGATCAGTGTTTCATAGGTGCGCAGCACCCAGGCCGGCGGCACAGGCACGCTGTGTAGCAATTCCCCCGCCCGATCCAGGCGCGCCTGTGCTTTGGCCGTGCGCCCGCCATCCAGGAGCAGCTCGGCCCAGTTGAGCAGTGAGCTGGCTGCGAGCACCGGATCGGCGTTCCCCAGGTGCAATTCGGCCGCCTCTTCATAGGCTGCCCCTGCCTCGTCGGTGCGCTTTAGGGTCGCGAAGAAGACCCCCTCGTTGTTGAGGACCCTGGCCAGCCAGGGCCGATCGCCCAGGCGGCGAAACAGCGGCTCAACCTCGTGGTGAATCGCTAACGCTTGCCCGGTCTCTCCGCGGCTGTGCAGCGCAATGCCCAGGGTGACCCGGCTGCGCGCGGCGTTGATCTCGTCGCCCGCGGCCGCGTGCATGGCCGCTGCGCGGCGGAAACACGCTTCGGCCTGGTCGGTCCGGCGCTGGTGCCGATGGACTTCTCCCTGGTTATGGATGGTCTTCGCTTGGCCGTTCAGGTTACCCACAGCGGCGAAGAGCGTCTCGGCCTCAATGTGATGTTGGAGCGCGCTCTCCCACTTCCCCTCATGCTGATAAATCAGCCCCAGGTCGTTGTAGGCCGCGGCCCGATCGGCCCGGTCGCCAGTCTGCACCAGTAGTGAGGCTGCCTCCTGGCTGCACCGCGCCGCGGCCGGGTAGTCACCGAGCGCCAAGTGCTGCTGGCTGAGACGATTGAGGGTGTGGCCGGCCCCAGCCTGATCGCCCAATTGCCGATAGAGCGCCAGGGCTTGCTCTTGTGCAGCCAGGCCGCGGCGGCTGTCCCCCACGTTGCGCGCCAGATCACCCACATGGTCCAGCAGCCGCGCTTCGAGCGCCGGGCGATCAAGGCGCCGGCACAGGGCCAACGCTTCGCGCAACACCGGCTCCCACCTCAGCCAGTGTCCGCGGCGCTGGATGAACGGCCAGAGCGCCACGACCAGGTCGAGGCCTCCGGCAAAGGCCAGCGGTTCCAGCAGCGCCTGGCTGATAGCTTTGGTCAGGTTGGTGAACTCCTGCTCGAGCGCTGTAATATCGGCTGCTCGCTCACGCACGAAGGCCAGCCAGCCGACCGCGTTGCGCGCGATGCTCAGGCGGAAGTGATCCAGGGGGGTGGCTGCAAACGGGCGATCGACGATCATCATACGTCCGCCTCAGAAGTTCCGCGCCACTTAATGACTTCCCGGAGCAGGAAAGACTCAGTCAGGCGGTGGATGCTGTAGCGCCGAGCGTGGAGGTCGCCGCTCACGTTGACTAGCGAGAGCTTTGCCAGGTGGCCCAGCGCCGCCACGAGATCATCCTCCGCCAGATCGCTGACCCGTCGGAGGGTGATCAGGTCGGCGCCCTCCTGGGCAAACAGCGGCATCAGTGCGAGGATCTCTTGGGCTGTGGCAGGCAGCCGGTGCCAGGCGTGCCAGTAGATGTAGGTGTACAGCTCTTCAGCCTGTTTGCCGCGCGCTTCTCGCAGGTTCTCCAAGACTTGCGCCAGCGGCAGGATGTGGAGTTGGCCGGCCACGAGACGCAAGGCGAGCGGGTTGCCGCCCACAGTGGCGTAGATGGGACGGAGGTCGTCGGAGCTGGCATCGGCCACGTGGGGCATACCGTGCAGTCTTGCGACGTGACGCACCAGGGTCAGGGCCGTAGCTTCGCTGAGCTCGGGCACGGTGAAATGGTGGACGCCGGCCTGAGCATGGAAAGTCTCGCGCGCGGTCAGTACGAACTTGCTGGGGCCGGCCAGCCGGTCCAGCGTGGGCAACAGGCTCTCGACGTCAGTCACCGTTTCCAGATTATCCACCACAACCAGGTGGGGCGCGGCGCGCAGCCGGGCCGCCAGCGCGTTCATGGCCCGAGCCGGGCTGACCGGCGCGACTCCCGCAGCGCCAGCCAGAAACTGTGTCACCAGCGCCTCGATCATCGCCTGCGCGGTAAGCGCCGGCCCGTCAACTTGCCGGATGCCCGCGGCGGCCTGCAGAAACTGCTGCTGCGCGCTGACCCAACCGAAATCGGCAAAAAGCTGGCTCTGCTGCGCCAGATCGCGCACGAGTTGATGTGCCAGGGCGGTCTTGCCGATCCCACCCAGCCCTTCGATCGCGATCAACCTGGGACCTTCCGGCGCCAGCAGGAGGTTACGCAATGCACCGAGATGGCCTTCCACCCCGAACAGATGGTCATAGGTGGCTGGCGGTAAGCGGCTATCCAGCGCGGCCTGTCTGGCCGCGTTCGCTTGTTGTTCCATGGCGAAGAGGATGGCCGCGAGGCGCTCGATGGCCCGGCGCTGCATTTTGTAGAGGGTGACCTCAGCTACGTGCCGCGCTTTGGCTGCCGCGGCGACCGGTGTGTTGTCGAAGAACCGGGCGCGCAACAGCGCGGCGTCGTCTGGATGGTCGGCGGCCAGGCTGTTCAGCGCAACCGTCAGCACCTGGTTGGTCGCGCGGCGCAGGTTGCCGCCAATAGCCGCACGTTGTACCAGGGTCAAGTGCGCCAGAGGGCTGTCCGCGGCCGGGTCCGCAGCCCAAAGCCGCAGGGCCGCGTGGACGGAGAGTGCAGAACCGGCGGGTGCTTCTAATGCGCACATGGGGAACCCCTTGTCGTTATGATTGCACGACATCTGTGTGGTGTGGGGCCAATTGTAGCACACATTGAATTCGGCGGCTAAGTTTTACTTCCGCACTTTTGCGACTTGTGCGTCATCAGGTTAGAATGATGGCTTGAAAACTTGAAGGTACAGGGTGGGAAGGCCCTATGGAGAAACACATCCTCATTATCGGCGCCGGCATTGCTGGCCTGGCGGCCGGGTGTTATGCACGCATGAACGGGTATCGCGCCACCGTCTTCGAGCTGCACGACCTCCCCGGCGGGCTGTGTACGGCCTGGGAGCGCAAAGGCTACGTGTTCGATGGCTGTATCCATTACCTGTTCGGCTCCGGCGCGGGACAGCCGTTTCACGCGATGTGGCACGAGCTGGGCGCGGTGCAGGATCGCCCGATGATCGATCACGCCGAGTACCAACGCATCACCGACGGCGAGCACACCCTCATCGTTTACACCGACCCCGACAAGCTGCAAGCCCACATGACCGAGATATCGCCGGCCGACGCGGGGCTGATCCGCCAGTTCTGCGACGGCGTGCGCAAGTTCACCCGGTTCGACATGTCGGCTATGTACCGCAAGCCCAGGCCGTTGATGGGCGGGCTCGACTGGCGCGATTTCGGGCTGGCGATGCTGCCCTTCCTGCTGCCCATGCTCAAGTGGGCGACGGTGTCCGCGGGGGAGTTCGCCGCGCGCTTCCGCCATCCCTTCCTCCGCCGCGCCATCGGGCAGATGTTTTCGTGGGAGGAGGCCCCGGTGATGATGGGCATGTCGCTGCTGGCGTACATGCGCACCGGCAACGCGGGCTTTCCGGCCGGCGGCTCGCTGGCCTTTGCGCGCGCCATCGAGAAGCGCTTTCTGGACCTGGGCGGCGAGATCCGCTACAAGGCGCAGGTGGAGAAGATCCTGGTGG
>DAOUAT010000107.1:0-2037 GCA_034433275.1 Anaerolineae bacterium | reverse complement strand
GCGAGATCGGCTACCCGGCGGACGAGAACCGGCTGGTGCAGGCTTTCTGTTGGTACAGCGTGGCCGACACCATGTACCCGACCCCGAACCTGTTCGACCCACAGACGAAGCGGATTACGCCGGTGGGGGAGATGTTTGTGGCCTATGTCACGGGGTTGCGGTAGTGACGAGTGATAAGATTCCCCTTTGTTCCGATACCGCGCTCGGCGTCAGCGCTCCTCCGACTGAAAAGCCATCACCTCGGAATCGAGGCTTTAGCCGGTCTCTTGCATCCAGCGTCAGACCGGCTGAAGCCTCGATTCCAGCATCAGTCTGGGCCTGTTCATAACAGGCCGCGTCTCCGCAACACTTGCGGGTAAATGCTCTCCACATACCGGAAGAGGCCCTGCAAGCTCAGCAGCAGGCTCAACGCCTTCAACGGGCTGGTCGTCAGCTCGATCTTCCCGGCCCAATAGGCATCCCGCAGCCGGATCTTGCCCAGCCAGACCTCGTGCAAAACATCAGCGGGGACGCGCAGACCCAGGGACGGCTTGTGCGCGGGCGCCGCGCCTGTGATGACGCGCGGCGGGTCCGCCTGGGCGTCCAGCACCAGGCTGGCATCCGGCTGGGTGGCGACGATGTGCAGCAGCACCTTGCTCTCGCGCAGCGGCTTCAGCAGCGCAGGCTGGCGGAGGACCTGCCCGAACAGGTCCTCCATGATGGCATAAAATGTTCGGGCGTCGGGATAGACAGCCATCACCGCAGCCCTGGGATATGCTTGATGGCGCGCAGCACCTTCGGGAACAACTGCGCGGTCAGCTCGACATCGAGTTGGAACGGTGGGAAGAGCGGGGCCAACGGGGCCACGGCCACGGTTTGGGATTCGGTGTACTTCTGGATGCCCTCGGCGCCGTGGCGGCGGCTCAGGCCCGAGTCCTTCATCCCGCCCATGGGCGCGCCCATTGCCGACCATGTCGCATTGTACGCCTCGTTGACGTTTACCGTGCCGCACCGGATGCGTTGCGCCAGCGTGCGACCATAGGCCAGGTCGCGCGTCCACACGCTGGCGTTGAGGCCGTACTCGGAATCGTTGGCCGCGCCCACCGCCTCCTCAGCCGTCTCCACGCGGTAGATTGACACCACCGGCCCGAAGGTCTCCTCCCGGTAGCACTGCATCGCCGGGGTCACGCCGGTCAGGATGGTCGGCTCGAAGAAGTAGGGGCCGAGATCCGGCCGCGGCCGGCCGCCGGCCAGCACGGTCGCGCCGAGGGCCACGGCGTCCTGCACGTGTTCAGTCGTCTTGTCGAGTTGCGCCTGGTTGATCAGCGACCCCACGTCGGCCGAGTAATCCAGCGCGGTTCCCAGGCGCAGCGCGGAGGCCCGCCGCACAAAGGCTTCCACGAAGCGCGCATAGATGCCGCTCTGCACATACATGCGCTCGAACGAGATGCACAGTTGCCCGGCGGCCGAAAAGCAGCCCTGGATCGCGCCATGGATGGTGCGGTCGAAATCGGCATCGTTCAGCACGATCATCGGATTCTTGCCGCCCAACTCCAGCGACGCCTTGATGAGCTTTTGGCCGGCCTGTCCCGCCACTGTGCGGCCCACTTCGGTGCTGCCGGTGAACCCCACGAAGTCGGCCGCCTGGATCAGCGGCGCGCCCAGATCGCGCCCGCGGCCGGTGACCACCTGGAACAGATCGGCGGGCAGCCCGGCCTCGTACAACAGCCGGACCGCATACAGCGCGGCGAAGGGGGTCAGCTCGGCCGGCTTCAGCACCACCGCGTTGCCCGCCAGCAGCGCGGGGAGCGCATCCGAGACCGCCATGGCGAACGGGTAGTTCCACGGCGAGATGATGCCCACCAGGCCGATCGGGTGGCGGTGCTCCCAGGCCTGGACGAGGACGGGCGCGAACGCCTGGCGCCGCCGCGGCCGCAGGTAGACGGGGGCGTGGCTGGCGTAGTAGCGGGCGTTGATGGCGACGTCGTACACCTCTTCCAGGGCGTGCCGCCGCGCCTTGCCGCCCTCGATCTGCAACAGGTCGAGCAAAAACTCCTG
>DAOUAT010000106.1:0-7218 GCA_034433275.1 Anaerolineae bacterium | reverse complement strand
GCTTCTGGTTGGGGTGGGGACGCATAAAGGAGAAGAACCCCGGTTTCTCGGAGAAACCGGGGTTCTGAGCGGCGCGTTCGTCGTCCGCCAGTTCTTCATGCGCAACCCGGCTGAGGAGGCCGCGCAGATCGATCTGATAGCGGACGCGCTGGCCCGCTGCACCGGCATCGTCAGCTTTAACGGCCGCGGGTTCGACATGCCGCTGATCACCAATCGCTTCGTGCTGGCCGGCCGGCCGCCGCCGTTGATCGCCGCGCCGCACCTGGACCTGCTGCCGCCCGCGCGGCGGGCCTGGCGCGCACGGTGGGGCGCGTGCAACCTGGGCAGCCTGGAGCGCAACGTGCTGGCCCTGCAGCGCTCAGCCGACGACGTGCCCGGCTTCATGATCCCCGACATCTACCGCCAGTACTACCAGACCGGGGTCGTCAGCGAGATGCTGGTGCGCGTGTTTTACCACAACTTGCAGGACATCGTTTCGATGGTGCTGCTGGCCCAACGACTAGCCGCGCCGTTCGACCCGGCGCGGCAGGCCGAAACACTGGCCGGCCTGCACCCGCTGGAATGCCTGAGCCTGGGCCGCTGCTACGACGCGCTGGATTGGCCCGACGCGGCCGTGGCCGCGTACCGCGGCGCGCTGGCCGGCGGCGGCGAAAGCGGCACCCAGATCGAAGCGTTGCGCGATCTCGCTGCGCTGTACAAACGGTTGGAACGTCGAGAGGAGGCCGTCGCGCTGTGGGAAGAGTGGATCAGCACCGCGGCGGGGGACGACATCACCCCCTACATCGAGCTGGCAAAACATCACGAATGGCGCACCGGCGACCTCCAAGCCGCGCGCGGCTGGGCGGCCTGGGCGCAGCACATCATCGCGGCCTGGCCGCCGGGCCTGACCCGCGACGCGACCCTGGCGGAGGTGCAGCACCGCCTGGCGCGGCTGGAAGCGAAACTAAAGGAGACCGCCCCATGACCGATGATTGCATCTTCTGCCGCATCGCGGCCGGCGCCGCGCCGGCCAGCGTCGTGGCTGAGACCGACGCCGCGCTGGCGTTCATGGACATTGACCAGCCCACCCCCGGCCACGTCCTGGTGATCCCCAAGACCCACATCCGGGACGTCTACGCCCTGGACGAGCCGACAGCCGACGCCGTGTTCCGGCTGACCGTGCAGGTGGCGAAGGCCGTCAAAGCCGCCCTGCGCCCTGATGGGTTGAACCTGGTGCAGGCCAACGAGCCCGCGGGCCAGCAGGAGATCTTCCACTTCCACGTGCACATTGTCGCGCGTTATCACGGCGACCGCGACCGCATCCGCTTCGGCTGGCGGAACAACCTGCCCGCGCGAATGGAGTTGGATCGGTTGGCGGAGGAGATTCGCAGCCAACTGACAATTACGCATGGTAATCTATGATAGGCCACGGCGCACAGGGGTGTGTCTTAACTTGGGGGCAAAAACTAGCGAAGCACCCTGAGCGGAGGGCTGGCATCCTGCGCGGCGCACCGCAGTGCGCAGTCGAAGGCCGCAGCCCGCAGTCGAAGCATGTCCTGAGCGTAGTCGAAGGGGGCGCAGCGGTCGTATGAAGGCCGCATCCTTCGATTGCGTGGCGGAAACAACCCCACCACTCCGCTCAGAGCCTGCCCTGAGCGAAGTCGAAGGGATGCTCGCGCCCCGAAATTAAAACACGCCCGTCGCACAGAAGTCGCTTGACTGGCACGCCAGCTGCGTGCTATACTCCAGGACGAAAAGCTGAATTTCTTCCGCGAGAGGTAAGCCATGAACAAAGCTACGATCCAATTGCGCGATAAAGGCGTGATCACCCTGCCTGTGAGCCTGCGCCGCAAGTATGGCCTGCGTACCGGTGATGTGTTTTCGGTGAGCGACCTGGGCGAGGGGGCCCTGATGATCACACCGCAGACATCGCGCGTGGTTGCCCTGGGTGACAAAGTGGCTGACATCTTGCAGGCTGAGGGGGTCACAATCGAGCAGATCCTGGAGGGTCTTGACGAAGAGCGTGAGCACTATTATCGCCAGCACTATGCCAGCGACTGAGCCGCGTCGGCCCCAACTGTTCTTTGATGCCAGCGCCCTCGTCGCTGGGGTGATTTCGGCCAGCGGGGCAGGACGCGCCCTGCTGCTGTTGGCCGAAGCCGGCACTGTGAGGATTACCGTCTCCGAGCAAGTGATCGTCGAGACCGAGCGGACCCTGGTGCGCAAGGCGCCGGCGGCCGTTCCCTTCTATCGGGAGACGTTGCGGGCCAGCCGCATCCGTATTATCAAAGATCCAACTCCGGCTGAGGTCGCGGCAGCACACGACATGATCGCCCATGAACCGGATGTGCCGATCCTGGTCGCAGCAATGAAGGTCAGAACCGGTTACCTGGTCACGTTGAACCGGCGCCACTTCCTCGAGGATCCCCAGATCGCCCGGCGGTCAGGCCTGCGCATGGGCACGCCTGGTGACGCGCTGGCCTGGGTGCGCAGTGCGTTGGCATAGAACGTATCCGAAAACTATTGCGAGCACCCTGAGCCCGTCGAAGGGTGCGGGTTTGATCAGGCAGCCGCCACCCTTCGACAAGCTCAGGATGGCTGCCGGATGGGTTTTCGGATAGGCTCTTAGACGCAGGCCAACGGCACCCTTCTCACCCACCGGCCCCCGCCAGTGCCGCCACCGTATACACCCGGATCGCCGCCTCCCCTGCCAGCGGGCACCGGTTCTCGCAGATGCCGCACCCGGTGCAGCGGTCGCGCAACACGTGCGGCAGGCGGACGGTGGTCGCCGCGCCGTCCGGGCCGATCACGCTCGCCTCCTCCAACCGGATCGCCTTCTCTGGCAGCGGGCACATCTCCTCGCACACCAGGCAGGTGCGGCCATCAATCCAGGGGATGCAGCGGCCGGTGTCAATGTACGCGTGGCCGATGACGGTCCGCTGCTTGTCGGGCAGCGCCAGGCGCGGGATCGCGGCGGTGGGGCAGACCGCGCCGCACGCGTTGCACGCATAGTCGCAGTGGCCCAGCCGCGGGGCCAGCACCGGCGTCCACAGGCCCGACCAACCGGCCTCGGCCAGGCTCGGCTGCAGGCCCGCCGTGGGGCAGACCTTGAGGCACAGGCCGCAGCGGATGCACTGCGCTGCGAAGGCTGGACCCACCGCGCCGGGCGGCCGGATCAGGCGGGGATGGGGCTGCCTGGCCGCGGGTTCGACGGCTGCCAGGCCGACGGCCGCCAGCGCGGCCCCGGCCGAGGCCAGGAGTTGGCGCCGCGTGGGGTCATACGGCTGCCAGGGGGCCGGCCGCCAGTGGCCGCGGAAATGCTGGCCCAACTTCGCGCAAGCCGGCACGCAGTCAAGGCACAGGGTACACTCGGCCGGATCGTTGGCGAAGCCGCGTTCCGGGTCAATGGTCCCCGTGGGGCAGGCCCGCGCGCAACGGCCGCAATCCACACATGTCTCGCCGACCACCCGCCGCAGCCAGGCGACCTTGCTGACCAGGCCCAACAATGCGCCCAGCGGGCACAGGTAGCGGCACCAGAAGCGCGGCCGGATCGCATTCAGCGCCAGGACCCCGGCAAACAGCACGGCGACGAGGATGCCTCCGGCGTACACCGGCTGTTCCAGCGGCAGCACGACCCCGCGCGTCCCCTCGATGGCGTCCACCAGGCCGCGCATGAACGGTGCGTTGTAGAGCAGCAGTTCGGCATGCCACAGCAACGCCAGCCCCGCGGGCCAGATCGCGGTCGTGATCGCCCGGTAGAGCAGCGTGATGGGGTCCAGCCAGATGAAGCTGAGGTTGCCCAACAGCGCCGCGACCAGGATCAGCGCCAGCAGGAAGTGCTTGAACTGCCGCCAGCGCGAGGCGAGGTCACGGTCTTTCGGCCGCGGCTTGCGGGCGGGCGTCCAGTCCAGCACCGTGCCCAGGGGACACAGCCAACCGCACCAGGCGCGCCCCAGCACCAGCGTAAGGGCCAGGGTGATCAGGCCGCCGATCAGCAGCGCGGGCATGATCTGCCGGCCCGCCAGCATCCCGGCCAGCCCGGCCAGTGGGTCCAACCGGAAAAAGAGGTCGGCCGGGGGCCAGCCGACGCGGCCGACCCCCAAGACCAGGACCAGGAACAACAGAAACGCCAGCGCCTGCACCCACGGTCGCAGGCGGCGCAAGAGGGTAATTCGCATATGTAACTTTCTGGCATCGAGGCTGTAGCCGGTCAGATGTGGAACACGTCGCGATGCGGGTGACCGGCTGAAGCCTCCATTCCAGCACAAGGGTGGCATCGAAGCTGTAGCCGGTCAGATGTGGAACACGCCGCGATGCGGGTGACCGGCTGAAGCCTCTAGTCCGGAGGGTGCGCTACACCGTGATCTCCTCGATCTTGAGCGCGCCCAGGTCAATCCGGCCCAGGCCCATCTCGGCGGCCAGGCGGATGTGATCCACCGCCTCAGGTCTCATACCGAACAGGCCGGCCGCGTAGGCATCCGCGGCCACGGTGTCGGCGCTGACGATGACGGTATCCATCCGCTTGACATCATCCAGATTGCCGCCGG
Organism: Anaerolineae bacterium; assembly: GCA_034433275.1. GTDB lineage: Bacteria > Chloroflexota > Anaerolineae > CG2-30-64-16 > CG2-30-64-16 > DAOUAT01. The sequence goes on along the minus strand of DAOUAT010000106.1, from coordinate 2,692 downwards.
TGGGGCCGTTGGCTGTCAGGATGCGGACCGCGTCAATCACCGTGAGCTGGGGCCGGACGACGGTGGAGAGATCGGCGATGGTCTGGTGGAGGCCGCGGGCATGGAACGCGCCCCGATCCTGGACAACCCCCAGCAGGTTCTTCATACCGAGGGTGAGCCGGGCGCCGCCGTGGTTCTTGGCGATGGGTGCGTTGATCACCAGGTCGGCATCCAGGATGTCGCCGTAGACCGCGGACTCCCGCAGGGCGCGGCCGGCCGGCAGCGCGGTGGACCGGAAGCGCAGCCGGCTCATCGCCTCCATCTGGCCGCCAGCGGCCTTGACCGCGGCCGCGATCCCGCTGGTCTCGTAGGCCGCCTGGGGCGAGCCGCCGAAGGGGTAATCCATCACCCGCACGCGGCGCGCGCCGCCCCCCAGGCAGAGCGCGACCAGCGCCGCGACCACGTCGGGGTTGGTCGTGCTGGCGTATTCGGGGCCGTGGTAGGCGTTGCAGATGTTGGGCTTGATGATGACATCGCCACCCGGCTTGAGGAAACGCTCGATGCCGCCGGCCGCGGCCAGGCTGCGGCGCACCAGCTCGGCCGGATCCGCGCCAGGGCCGCGCGCGACAGCCAGGTAGGCTGCGCCGGCCGGTTGTGGCGTGGCCGCGGCGATCGGCGCAGCAACGGTTGGCGCTTGAGCTGGCGCCGACGTTGCCGGGCTGCTCGTTGCCCGGGCCGAGGGCCGCGCGGTCGGTGGCGCGGCCGGAACCTCGGTCGGTGAGAGAAGAGCCGGCGCCGTCGGCGTGGGCCGGCCGCCGCACGCGCCAGCCGCCAGCCCCGCGGCCGACGCGGCCAGTAAGCCGCGGATAAACGCGCGGCGATTGAACGATTCAGGCATGGTTGCCCTCCGCCCGATGGTGGCAGCGCAGACGCCGGGTGGCGCCTGCCGGGCTTCCTATGCTTTATATCACATACAGCGACATTTTGCTATGCGCGGCGTCAGGTATTAGACTGCAGGCACTTCGATGAGGCGCGCTCTTGATGATAAGGCGAATCCCCCAAGAGGAGGCTGCGCGCTGGAAGCGTGCATTGTAGTCATACAACGACCCCAGCCCCGCCCCTGCGCTGCGCTCCGGGTCGCTGCGCTGGCCGGTGAAGCTTGCCCTGAGCGCAGTCGCAGGGTGCACCCTGAGCGCAGTCGCAGGGTGCATCCTGAGCGCAGTCGAAGGGCTGCAGTCGGTTGGTAATGTGCCGCTGGTCCCGGGCGGCGCGCCGTAGGGCGTGTACCGCTGCGCGCGCACGGCGCCGGTGCTGGTGTTGTAGCTCACGCTGGTCGAGCCGAGAGCCGGCCCCTTCGTGCCTCAGGGCAAGCTCTGCGCGCCGGCGAAGGATGATTGGTGTCCAGGTAGTACAGTATGCCGTCCCTGTTCTCCCGTGACAAATTCATGGTACTAACCACCGAAAACGCTGAACCTATTGAGAACTCGCTGACCCGTCTTCGTCTTGGTCAAGAACTTTTTTCCACTCTAGGGCCAATCCCAACTCCTCATCTGCGCCTAGCCACATTAGTACTGCATCAATGACATCTTCAATCTCCGATCCAATTCCGGCTAGCCGTCGGAGCTTGAGGGGCTTCGAACATCTCTCGCAGTACGTCTGGATATGCAACACATAAGTGCTCCACTCGTGTCCACATGAGCGACAAGTGATTAGTCGAGTATGTGGTAGAGCAGCGATTTCTTCAAGGATGTCAGTGTATGACATGAGTCTACTCCCACCCGACAGATTTCTTGAGGTGCTTGGCGAACCGATCTACTGACCAGCCCTCAGGCCTGATAAGTATCCTATGTGCATCACTGAGTCTCTATGACAAGCCAGGGGCCTCAGTAACTTTCACCTGTGTTCCAGAAGGAAGTGCATTTTGAGGAATTGAGACTGTCGCATTGGGCACTCTCTTACCAGGCAACTCGGCAAGAACCTCATTCGAGGACACACCTTCAAACACAGAAAGACCATCCTCTCCAGGCCAGGTCTTGAAACCCTGTGAAGTGCCCATCTGGTCCGCAGGTATTGCGCGGATAAAGCCATCTGCCTTCTCTGCAGTAGTCTCCGTCGCCTCCTTGCCCAGCTTCAGGATTCCCTTGCGCGCCAGATCATCCAGCGGCAGGCTGACCGGCAGCAAGTCATCCGGCTCTGCGGCCTCGAACGCGACGGTCAGCGCCAGGCTCGCGGCCGCTGCGGTCTTGGCTGCCTCGGACGCATTGGGATCGTTCATCACCTTGAGGCTCTGCGCCGCGTCATAGGCGGTCCAGCCATAGTCAATGGCCTTCGCGGCCACGATCACGCCGACGATCAACAGGGGTATGAACGCAATGTGGCCGTCGCGATCAATGTAGGTGAGCGGATTGTTTCGACAATAGGCGTAACGGTTGAGATCCTGCGGATTGCTGAGATCGGGTATAATGGTGTCGGGCCGGATCCATCGGTTAAGATAACCCCGATTATCAAACCGCCAGGTGACCGCTTCGGGATAGCCTATAGCAAGACATGAAAGGTTGGTCATATATGTATCTGTTTATTGTATACCGCCCAGTCAGGTTGTTGCGTCCGCGCCGCTGCTGCAGCCCGGCACAAGGTACGGAAAAGGGCGAGGTAAGCGCAGCGGTTTGATCTCACATCGCAAGATAGTCTATTCCTTTGCCTGCAGGATTAG
>DAOUAT010000105.1:0-5502 GCA_034433275.1 Anaerolineae bacterium | reverse complement strand
CCAATTGAGCATCTCCTGCGGCTCCGCGATCCGCGCCCACCACACCAAATACCCATCCCCCTGCTCCTCGATCTGCTGCGACGGGTGCCAGCGCGTCTCGCGCACGCGGAGGGCCACGCGGGGATGGAAGCGCAGCACCACCTCCACCGGCGGCTCGTCGCTGAACCAGATGCCCCAGGCGTCGGCCAGCAGCCTGCCGGGGTCGAAGTCGGCCGGGATCTCGTAGCGGTCGTGGGTGATGGCCGCGGCGCGGATGCGCTCGATCTTAAGCGTGCGCAGCGCGGGCGGCAGGGTCGCGCCCGCGTCGGCCGCCTCGCGCCAGCCGATGGCGTGCGCGGTCTGACCCACGGCATACGGCTCGATGAAATAGGGCGAGAAGAGATAGTCGCTGATCTTGCCGTCCCCCTTCTGGTGGCTGAGCCGCACCACCCGCCCCGCCGACCACGCCTCGGTCAGCGTCTCCAACACCTTCAGGTACACCGGATCACGGTAGCTGGCGTCCTCATCCATCACGTCGGCCGAGCGCAGCAGGTGGCCGCTGACATTCTTGTCCAGCCGTTGCAGCGCCAACCCCAACTTGCGCAGCGCGGACGCGGCGTGCGGGTTCTGCTTGTCGGTGCGCGTCGCCAGCAGCCGCGTCGCCAGGTGGATCGCCATGACCTCGTGCAGGCTGAAGGAGGCCCTGGTGAGGTCGGCGTCCTTGTCCATCTTCAGCCGATTCGTGCCATCCTCCTCCTCGTAGATGCCGGGCGGCAACTGACCGTTGACCAGATACTTCGTGATGGTCGAGCGGTTGACGCCGATCCGCCGCGCGATCTCGGCCCGGGTCAACCCTTCGGGGTGCGCCCAAAGGAGTTTCTCGATCTGCAACAAACGCTGGGCTTTGGCTTCATCTCGTTTCATCCGCTTCCTCCACTGGAAACCGGAATACAATATTGGCTAATTCTACCACAACCATGTCCAGGATTGCGCAACAATTCATATGTTCGTTCCAAAATTCACCCCCAAAACGGCCACAGCCGCCCGCGGTGATCCTCGCTGAGCAGATAACCCTGCTCTTCCAGCGCAGGCAGAGCCCGCGTCACGCTGGAGCGCGGCACGTCGAGCTGCCGGGCGATCTCGGCCGGCCGGACGCCGGGGTGCTGCTGCACGTAATCGTTGATCTGCTGTACGCGTTCACGATCGGTTTGCCTGCCCATGGTTGCCTCCTGTGGCTGAAATCTGATCTTGACTTCAGCATACAGGGGGCGTGTTGCCAGTACGGACACACGACGCGGCAATGATCGCAACACTTCACGTGGCCGCCACTCAGAAATGCACGGGTGGCGACGGCTGCTCCGATTCTGTCCTTGGCCGCTTCCACGTTCGGTATAGGCCTGCTGAAGCAGGTGTGCGAGATCATATGTGTCCTAATTGTATTAGTGCATCTTGTCCCTGATCTTTTACAGGTTTCCTGGCTGAATTTACGACTTCGCGTTGCTGCGCAAAAAACGGTCTTGGCCCCACGCTCCGCGCAGCTTCTTCAGCCCGCGCCAGCGCAGCAGGTAGGCATTGCCCACCGATGCGCCCAGGTGGGCCGCGATCTCGTCGGCGCGCCACCCTTCCAGGTGCCACAGCCGAACGACCGCGGCTTGCTGCGCCGGCAGCCCCGCGATGGCGTCGAGCAAGGCAGCGCGTTCCAGCAGCCGCGCTTGCCACGCCGCCATCCGCTCGTCACACAGCAGATCCGCCAGCGTGTCGGCCGCGCCCCGCGCCACCGTTGCCTCCAGCGAGATTTCCGTCGCGCAGGCCGAACGGCGCTGGCGTCGCCGCGTTCTGCAGCCGGTTCACCAATGCGCGCGCGGCCCAGCGGTCGAAGGGCACATCGAAGGGGGTCGTGCGCGCCATCGCAAAGGTGCTGCGGGCCGCGTCTACAAGCTGCTGCGCGAGCTGGCCGACGAGCGGCCCGACGATTACGAGACCTTCTGGCGCGAGTTCGGCGTCTTCCTTGAGCAGGGTGTGGCAACCTCATTCAGCGACCAGGCCGACCTGCTGCCGCTCCTACGCTTCCAGTCCACACAAAGTCATTCTGAGGGCCGCAGCCCGAAAAGTCATTCTGAGGGCCGCAGCCCGAAGAATCTCCTCACATCCCTGGCCGACTACGTTGCCCGCACGATCGAAGGACAGACCGAAATCTACTACATCCTCGGCGCAGACCCGGAGACCGACGCGGCCAGCCCGCACCTGGACCCGTTCCGGGCGCGCGGGCTCGAGGTGCTCACCCTGGCCGATCCCTTCGATGGCTTCATGATGCAGGGGGTGCGTGAGTTCGAGGGCAAGAAGTTCCGCAATGTGGACGATCCCGGCCTGGAATTGCCGGGCGAGGTCAAGGCAGAAGAGGAACCGGCCGCCGAGGTCCCGGCTGGGGACTTCGCGGGGGTGCTGGCCCGGTTCAAGACGACGCTGGGCGACCGGGTGACCGAAGTGCGCGAGTCGAAGGTGCTGGTGGACAGCCCGGCGCGGCTGGTCACACCCGAGGCCGGGTTCGAGCGAGATGTGCAGCGGGTCCGGCGCATCCTGGAAGCGGACTACAAGATCCCGCCTAAGATCCTGGAGCTGAACCGCCGCCACCCGCTGATCCGCAACCTGGCGGGCCTCATCGCGCGCCAGCCCGGCGCCGCGGTCATCGAGCCGGCCATCGCGCTGCTGTTCGACAACCTGCTGCTGGTGGAGGGGCTGCACCCCAACCCCGCGGTCATGGCCCCGCGCACCCAGGCGCTGCTGAAGCAGGCGACGAAGTAAGGACAAGGACGCGGACGAACGCGGACAAGCGCGGATTCTTGAGGCTCTCCGCGTTCATCCGTGCTCGTCCGCGTCCCTAAACTCGCCGGGTGCGCGCGCCTGTTTTACGCGATCTTCGTCCCGCACTCCGGGCAGAACTTGGCGCCCTTGGCCTCGGCGCCGCAGGACGGGCATTTGGCCGGCGCGGGCGGCTGTTCGATCCGGGTCCCGCACTCCGGGCAGAACTTGGCGCCTTTCGCGTCTGCCCCGCACTTGGGGCACTGCGCGGCCGCGGGCTGGCTCATGGCCGCGCCGCACTCCGGGCAGAATTTCGTGCCGGCCGGGGCCAGCGTGCCGTCGTTGGGGCACTTCGCCATCCCCGCGCCCGCGCGCTGCGCGGCCTCGGTCGCCTGCTGGATGACCCCGCCCAGGCCGAAGATGTTCGCGATCCCCTTGGCCATGCTGGCGGCCTGCTCCGCGCGGGCCTCCGCGATCTGGTTGGCGCGCGGGCTGTCCTCCTGGCAGAAGCCGCTCAGCTCGTCGAAGTCGGACAGGCAGACGATCTGGTGGCAGGTAGCGCACTCGCGGAAGTACTGAGCGGCCTGGCCCCACGCCTTGTCGAGCTGCGTCGGCGTCAGGCTGCTGATGTAGCGGGGGTCCTCGCCCTCGACGCTGTTGGCGATGACATCGCCGAAGAGGGGGATGCGGCGCAGGAGGCCACCGGCGGCCTGGCGGCCGATCCCGCCCGCTAACGTGCCGCCGACGTCGGGCTGGCTGCGATATTCCCGGTCACACTTGTCGCAATAAAAGACGGCGTAGGGTCCCGCCCCGTCGTTGCGGACGTCGTAACGGGGCATCCGGCTGGGTGCTGACATGGGTTGCTCCTGGTGGTGCGAGGATACCGTGCCGGTCATGAGGTTGCACGGCAGATTACAGTATATACCGCGGCCGCGCAGGTGTCAATCTGCATTCCGTGGAGGCCAATATTCCTTCTTGACACGCGTTTCTCTTTTCGCGTATAATCTCCTTGGAAGTTCCCCCCTTCCGTCCTCGATTCGACCGTCTGTTTTGTCGCGGAAGGAGGGAGAACGGTGTCTGCTTCTCGATTTCCCCTGTTCGCCTGGCTGATCGTTGCCTGTGCCCTCTGTAGCGCTCTTCTTCCCGCCCTCGGTCGCGCCCAATCGGCGGACCACGTGGTGATCAGCGAGGTGATGTATGATCCGACCGGAGCCGAGCCTGGGGCCGAATGGGTTGAGCTCCACAACCCGACCGCCGCGAGTGTATCCCTGTCCGGCTGGCAGTTGCAAGACAATACCGCATCGGACGCGCTCCCGGCATTTGACCTGGGCCCCGGCGCCTACCTGGTGATCGCCTCATCCAGGGCAGCCTTCGAGATGAGCTACCCCGACTTCACCGGCAACCTGGTCAGCCTTGAGAGCGCCATCGGCAACGGCCTGGGCAACACCAGCGACCGCCTTTTGTTGCTCGATGCCGCTGGCACGCGCGTTGACGCCGTAAGTTACGGCGATGACACCACCGCGTTTTCCCCTCCCTGTCCGCGCGTTTCGGAAGGTCAATCGCTCGCCCGCGTGCCGCCCGACCGCGACACCGACACCCGCGACGACTGGGTGGCCCAGGCCGCACCCCACCCTGGCGGTCCTGGTCTCACGCCCACCCCGGTCGCGTCTTCCACAGCCACCGCGACCCCATCGGCTGTGCCAGGCCCAACAGAGACCGCCACAGCAACGGCCACCCTGGTGAGCACGCCATCACCGACCCCGATCCCAACTGACACCGAACCGCCATCAGCCACGCCGAGCCCGACCGCAACCCACACACCCGCGATCACGCCCAGCCCAACCGCCACGGCGACTGTGCCGCTCACGCCGACCGCCACGCCCACCCCCAGCGTCACGCCAACCGCCACCGCCATCCCGCGTCTGCTCCTGAGCGAAGTGCTCTACGATGCCATCCAGAGCGGCGTGGACAGCGACTGGGAGTGGGTGGAGCTGCACAACCCGACCGGCGCGGCCGCGGACTTGACCGGCTGGGCCATCGGCGACGCGGCCGCGCAGGATGCGATGTCCGCGTTCACCCTGGCGCCGGGCGCCTTCGTCGTCATCGTGGCCGCGGAGGCCGGGTTCCGCGCCAACCACCCCGACTTCACCGGCGCCCTGCTCGACCTGAAGGGCCCCATCGGCAACGGCCTGAGCAACACCGGCGACGCCGTGCGCCTCTACGCGCCGGGCAGCGTCCTCGTGGACGCCATGAGCTACGGCAGCGACAAGAGCGCCTTCGACCCGGCCTGCCCGCTGGTGACGGCCGGGTACTCACTGGCCCGCATCCCCGCCGACCGCGACACCGATACGCGCGACGATTGGCTGGCGCAGGCAACGCCCAATCCGGGTGCGCCGGGCGTCGTGCTCCCCCCTACGCCGACGCTGACGTCAACGCCATCGGTCACACCGAGTGCCACCTCGAACCCGACCGCCACACTGACGGCGTCCCCATCGGTCACGCCCACCGCGACCGCAACCGACACCCCGACTGTGCCGCTCACGCCGACCGCGACGCCCACCCCCAGCGTCACGCCAACCGCCACCGCCATCCCGCGCCTGCTGCTGAGCGAGGTGCTCTACGACGCGGTGCAGAGCGGCGTGGACAGCGACTGGGAGTGGGTCGAACTGCACAACCCGACCGGCGCGGCTATGGACCTGACTGGCTGGGCCATCGGCGATGCGG